>JBBRCM010000034.1:0-28718 GCA_038204855.1 Chitinophagales bacterium | reverse complement strand
AAATCGATTAACGTAGCGTTCTTGTCAAATGGCTTTTAGGGCTTTTTTAATTAAGTCTTCTAATCCTGATACGGGTGGTTCGGCACGGATAATTTTTTGGATAGCATTTTCTGCCTGTGTTCTGGAGATTCCGAGAGCAGTTAAAGCATTTAACGCATCTGTTTCCAAACTATTGCCCAGGTGTGCAGAAACATTTACGTCCAACGAATTTTTGCCCAATTTATCTTTTAATTCCAAAACCAGTCTTTCGGCTGTCTTTTTTCCTATTCCTTTGACACTCTCAAGCAGCTTTATGTTGCTTTGCACAATCGCCAAACTCACTTCTTCGGGTTTTAAGGCCGATAACATCATCCGGGCAGTGGCAGCACCAACACCAGATACACCGGTTAAAAGAACAAACATATCCTTTTCCTGTTTATCAAAAAAACCAAATAACACATGTGCATCTTCCTTAACCTGTAAATGGGTAAATAACTTACCGGTTTCCAGGTTTTGTATATGCGAAAATGTATTGAGGCTTATATTTACCTCATAGCCTACCCCATTAACATCTACATACACCTGCGCCGGGCTTTTATACGTAAACTTTCCTTGCAAATATGCGTACATAATTAATAAACAGTCAGTAGCGAAAATAAGGGTTTTTTGTGAGCCGCAACCGTTAAATAACAAGTAATGCCATTTTTAGACTGCTTCTATAGAATATGGCTAAATTTTAGATAGCATTCCCTAAATAATCCTATCGTGTGAGACAAATACAATATGAACACGGATGACACTGATTGGATGGATTTATATGATTTTATAATTGGGTAAACTGTTTGCTAACCCAATAACCAGTTTTTTAAATTATATAAATATAGGATTATCCTGCTTCGCAGGATTTTGGATCACCAAAACAATCCAAATTTTTCTGCAAAGCAGAAAAAAATCTGTGTTCATCTTTCAAATCCGTATCATCCGTGTTCCAATTGTTCACATCGAAGATGTGGCCGCACAATGGCTAAATAATCGGGAAGGTTTTTTATGTATTTTTACTGATAGTTATCAAATCAAAACATATTCAGTAAAAAAAGGATTTTCATGCAAAAAATTAATGCAGGCATTACAGCAGTTGGTGGTTATGTACCCGAATACAGACTTACCAACGCAGAACTGGAAACAATGGTAGATACAAATGACGAATGGATACGGAGCCGTACAGGGATTAGCGAACGAAGAATTTTAAAGGAGGAAGGCAAAGGCAGCAGCGACATGGCTGTACCGGCCGTGCTTGAATTGTGTAAAAAAAGAGGTATTGATCCCGGCGAAATTGAGTGTTTGATATGTGCCACAGTTACGCCAGACATGGTTTTTCCGGCAACGGGCAATATCATTTGTGATAAGATTGGTGCTACCAATGCCTTTAGTTTTGATATTATGGCAGCCTGCTCGGGCTTTTTATATGCCGTAACAACGGCTGCCGCATTTATTGAAAGCGGCCGGTATAAAAATGTGGTAGTAGTTGGGGTAGATAAAATGAGCAGCATTATTGATTACAGCGACCGTGCCACCTGTATTATTTTTGGCGATGGTGCCGGTGCCATTTTACTGGAAGCAGTTGAAGAAGGCCTGGGTGTAAAAGACAGTATCTTAAAAAGTGATGGCAGCGGCAGTAAGTACCTGCATATGAAGGCCGGTGGATCGGTAAAACCCAGCACCGTGGAAACCGTTTTGGCAAAAGAACATTATGTGTATCAGGAAGGCCAGTCAGTATTTAAGTTTGCTGTAAAAGGTATGGCCGACGTGAGTTTTGAATTGATGGAACGCAACAATTTAACCGCCGATGATATTGCCTGGCTGGTGCCGCACCAGGCCAACCTGCGCATTATTGATGCCACCGCCAGCCGCATGGGACTGCCAAAGGAAAAAGTGATGATTAATATTCAGAAATACGGCAACACCACAGCCGGTACCCTGCCACTTTGTTTATGGGAATGGGAAAAGCAACTGAAAAAAGGCGACAATATTATATTGGCTGCTTTTGGCGGAGGGTTTACGTGGGGGGCTACGTGGGTGAAGTGGGCATATAATAGCTGATTAAATAATTGTAACTTTAATTTATGGAAACATTAATAGTACATCCGGAAACTCGGGAAAAAGCAGCTTCTTTAAAAGCCGTTATGAAAGCGCTGAATGTAGCTTACGAAGAAGATATGGACACAACTGCATATTTGCTGAGTACAAAAGCTAACAAAGAGGCATTGGAGCAAAGTATAGAAGAGGCTGAGGAAGGGAAAACAAAAACCATAACCCTTGATGATATATGTAAATAATTTTTTCAGAAGGGGCAATAGCCGAATTAGCGTATTGGAAAAAATCAGGTGAAATTACAATCTTAAAAAAAATCAGGCAACTTTTAGAATCTATCCAACTTACCCCTTTTGAAGGAATAGGAAAACCAGAAGCTTTGAAGCATAATCTTTCAGGGTTTTGGTCAAGAAGAATTACACAGGAACACAGGCTTGTATATCGAATTGATGGCGATAAAATTATAGTAGTTTAATTAAGGTTTCATTATTAAAAAAATATGGTAACACCACTGCCGGTACTTTGCCCTTATGCTTATGGGAGTAGGAAAAGCAACTGAAAAAAGGCGACAATATAATACTGGCGGCTTTTGGCGGTGGTTTTACCTGGGGTGCAACGTGGGTTAAGTGGGCGTATAATAGTTGATGTAGAAATAAATATTTTATCATACAAAGTCGTTGGTTACCAAAACTTGCGGCTTTTTTTTTCAGCACAAAATACCCAACAGTACTTACTGGTAAAATAAATTAAAGCATGCACCTTTATAGAAATGGTGCTGTTCACATTTCTAAAACACTTTAATAATTCGCTTTACATTTTCTTTCTAAAAACACGCTTTGTTAAATGAATAAATCCGTTCAAAAGTTTTGTATGAAAAAAATATTTATAATATCCATTTGTTTTTTTATCAATAATGTTTTTGCACAGAAAACAGAATTGATTATTCAAACAGGTCATCAAAATGAAATCATAACCGTATCTGCTTCACCGGATGGTAAATACCTGCTAACAACAGATAATACGCTAACCAGTATTTTATGGGATATTAAAACCAGGACCGAATTACACGTAATAACCCAAACACTGGCAGCTACTTTTTTAGATGACAGTAAAAGTTTCGCTGTTATTAATCCTGAAGGTTATAAACTTACGATGGATCTAAGCGGAAAGATCATTCAAAAAAGTGCACAAAAAGCAAACCTCGCTGATGTATTTAACATAGGGAAATTATATCCTGAAAATAATATTGCAGTCCAGGACAATATAGTAATCAATCTTACTACAAATACCAAAAAAGCTTATGAAATGCCCGAGCTCGGAGATAATATTAAATGGACAGGCTACTCGGCCAAAGCAAATTTAATGGCATCGGTTTACCGGGATAATATTGAACTTTTTAATACACTTACCGGTAAAAAATTTAAATCAATCAGCCTTGCAAACATGGAAGGCTGGAGTGTGTTTGCGCTTGATTTTTCGGTTGATGGCAAATACATACTTTATGCTGACCCTAAGCAACTGCGGGTATTTGATATTGCTACAGGGCAGGCCAAAACAACCATTGCAGCAGAAGATGGTAATGAGTTTTACCGTGCAAAAATTTCTCCCGATCAGCAATCAATTGGTGCTATCAGCAAAAAGAAAATAATAAAATACAATTTCTTAAACGGTAATATGATCTGGAGTTCAATACTGCCAAAGCCATTTACCTATCAACACCCCAGGCTTGATTTTACACCGGATGCAGGTAAACTTATTTATTTTTTTGAAAAAGAACATTTCTTTGTTGATTATAACAATGGAAATATTACCAATGGCTGGAGCGGAAGGATAAACCAATACTTCACAGAAGATCTTGTATTAAATGACGGAAGCTTAGAAACAAAGGGGCTTTCTTCAAAAAAAAATGCAGCTATTTCCTGGGATTTTTCTTCTGGCATTATGAAAATGCTGCCGGATTATATTGAACAATATGGCAGAAAGAAAAGTATAGATACCGTTAATAAAATAACCTACTTCAGCCAGAAAGATAAATTAGTGGGTTACGATGAAAACCAAAATAAGGTAACAGAGTTTGCCATAGAAACATCCGGCTTTACGGGTTTACAACTATCGTATGATGGTAAATATATGCTCTCAGTACTTGATAAATATGATGGAAGCAAGAGCCTTAATATATGGAACGTACCACAGGCAACGCTTGCAACGAGTTTAAACGGCTGGCCGTATGGTGCTGCTTTTGCAAAGGCCAACAATTGGGTGGCATCTGTAATTGATGCAAGTGCAAATAAAATTGTTATTTGCGAAGTGCCATCGGGTAAAGTAATTACGCAAAAAAAAGTAGTGTCGTTTGACGAAGTAGTTAACAGCCTGCAATTTTCTTCTAAAGATAATTTTATTGCCTATCGTGTAAGGGCACATAATGTTACCATACAATCGGTAAAAGGCGATTATCAGGCCGTTATTCAAAATTCGCAAATAGAAGGATATTCTGAATTTATTTTTACAAAGGATGAAAAATATATGATTTTTACGGCCCTGAAAAACAAGGGGCTGCTATTTTACGACATACAAAAAAAGACTTTTGTAAACGAACTTGCAATTGAATGTCCCATGCAGCAAACACGCAACATGACGCTAAGCAGCGATGGTCGTTTTTTATTTGTAGGATCGGCAGAATTAAACATACAGGTTTTTGATTTACTGAAACATAAATGGGTTGCTACCCTTTATTCTTTTGTAGATACTGGGGATTGGGCTGTAACAACACCCGATGGCCGCTTTGATGCTACATCCGCTGCGGAAAAGCAAATATACTTTGTAAAAGGAGTTGTTACTTATCCGCTGGAAACGCTCTACGAGAATTGCTACACACCCAAATTACTCAGCCGTATCTTGGCAGGCGAATCTTTCCCGCTGGTTAATAATAATATTGATAACCTGCACCCAAAACCACGCATTAAAATTAAGTACGAAGAAAAAACAAGAAACCTGGAAGTGGGTGATGACAGTCCTTTATATGCAAACACAACAGGCACTGCCGAAATAACCATCAATGCAACTGCCCCCGATGATAAAGTAGATGAGATTCGTTTGTTTCATAATGGCAAAGTAGTAAACCTGGCTACCCGTGGGCTTTTTGTAACTGATAATGATGGAAGTGAAACTAAAAAATATACCATCAACCTGTTGCCGGGTAATAACAATTTCAGAGCCGTTGCATTAAACAGCCAGCGTACAGAAAGTAAGGCTGATGAAATAACTATATCGTACGCAGGTGGAAACAGCAATCAACCTGCACCACCGGTTCAAAACAATAATAATACTGCAGTAATATCTCCGGTAGATAAAAATGCGACTATGTATTTGATGGTGGTTGGTATAAATACTTACACAAATAAAATTAATCCGTTAACATATGCATTGCCCGATGCAACTGCTTTTAAAGATGAGATAGAGCAGGATGCCAAGAGCGTGCTTACCAATGTAAAAACTTATTTTATTACCGATGCAAAAGCAGATAAGGCTGGTATTGTAAATGCATTTAACGAAATAAAAAGAGATGCCAAACCACAGGATGTTTTTGTGTTTTATTATGCAGGTCATGGGTATATAAACCCGGTTAGTAAAGAATTTTATTTAGTAAGTGCCGATGTTACCGATGGAGGAGAAAGCCTGCTTAAAAACGGGATACCTGCAAAAGACCTGCAGCAATATGCTGTAGATATACAGGCGCAAAAGCAATTATTTATTTTAGATGCATGCCAGAGCGCCGGTGCTTTTGAAGCCATGCTGCAGCATGATGGTGAACAGCAGAAAAGTCTCTCCATGGTTGCCCGCAGTACGGGTACGCAATGGATGGCGGCAAGTGGCAGCAGCGAAACGGCCAAAGAATTCGGACAGTTAGGGCATGGCGCATTTACTTATGTTTTATTGCAGGCGTTAAAAGGCCAGGCTGCAACAAACAAAATGATTACCGTAAACGGGATGAAAAATTTCTTACAAATTCAGGTACCCGAGCTGGTAAAAAAATATGGCAGCAATAATCAATACCCAGCCAGTTACGGGTCTGGAAACGATTTTCCGGTGGAATTAATTAAGTAAGCGTGTTATGGTGTACATTAATTTAAGTATTCGGTTACCTTTTTAAACTTTTTATGCAATGAAAATTCTGGTTATATTAGGCTTTGTCTTTTTTCATCAATTATCTGTAGTGGCACAAAGCAGATTAATTGTACCCGGCGGTATGCGAATGACACTGGAGATTAAGGAAGATACTCCACACAAATTTGTTTATGTAAGAGAAATTAAAAAATGTGTAATGTGGGATAAAGCCAGCGGCAGGCAATTGTATTCTTTCGTTCCCAGGGGCGAATCAAAACACATGCAACTGAGCCATAACGGGGCAACTTTATTGCTGTATGATGATTTTGGCTATTCAGTATTTTCAACCATAACAGGAACTTTATTATTTAGCGGAGCAAACAGTTCAGCAGATGTTTTTGCATTTAGTCTGGAAGATTCTTTTATCTGGAGTTTGGGCGACGATGTAAAACAAATCAATACTAAATCCGGCGATGTAAAAACAATATCATCAACAAATATATATACTATAAATGGAGAATTGTATGTACAAAACGATGGTAATTTATTAATTGTGAACTCAGATGGTTGCCAGCTTTACCAAGCCAATCCTTTTGCTAAGGGCAAATCAATTCCGTTTTCAAAACTTGCTTCCAAAACTGCTTACGTGCCAAAAAGTGCTACAGTAGCTGCTTTGCAGGTGTACCCTAATAAAGCTTCTGTAGAATTGTATAGTATAGAAACGGGAAAACAAAAAGGAATTATTGAAAATCCTTTTCTTGATGAATATAGTAAAATCATACCCTCTGCTGACGACAATACTATTATCTGCACAAAAAACACTCCACTCTCAAACAATTATGCAGTTTACAATGCCTCAACGGCCGCACTTATAAAAAGTGGAAAAGCGACCGGTATACTTTCCGGCCCATGGCTTGGCAGCAGTCAGCAATTAATTGTGGACAGAGGTTACCAGGGAGAAAATATTAATCAAAGTTTTGCAACATTTTATTTGAATTCAGATAAAAAGGAAACAGTTTTTAGCCGCAGCATGATGTTTACTCATGAAGCTGTGATACTGAACGCAGAGAACAAAATCTCCCTAAATCAGCAGCTTTCATTTAATCTGTCTGACTTAAGGGGTAAAAAGGAGAAGCTTATTGCCTTTTCTAATTCAAATCAATTAAGTGCTGATGGAAAGGTATTGGTAACAATTGGAAAGGATAACAAGTCCATATTGATTGGTGCTGCAGATGGTACAGGACAAACAAATATTTTACCGGTTGGTATGGAAGCAGGTGCAGTATATTTTATAAGCAGTGATGGAAGTACAGTTTACTACTCTGCTATAAAAAGTCAAAATGCGCCTGAGATAATATACAGTTATACAGTGGCCACTAAAAGCACAAAAGAATTATTTTCTGTAGTAAAAGTTACAAAGTTTGCTGTGGCGGAAAAGCGGGATAAAATTGCTGTTTATGAAAAAGATTATGGTAAGGCTACGGATATAATAAAATTTTTCAGCATCAGACAAGGTCAGATGCTTTGGAGTAAAAAAATAAAGGATCAGGATGACAGAGGCGGGAGTACAGAACTGGAAGCACTGAAATTTGCCAATGATGATAAAAATCTTTTAGTGCAACAGCGGGATTTAGATAATGCCTGGCTGAACAATGAAAATGGAACTGTATATACCGGTAAAGAAACTGTAAAGTGGATAGATGATATGGTTGCTGCCAACTCCAGTAATGATTTTATTACCCCTGACGAAAAACTCATATTTACGCTGCAACCAGATTTAAGTTGGCAGGTAACAACAGCAAACGATAAGACAATACTTGGTACTTTATATGTTTTCAACAATAACGGCTATGTTTTTGTGGATCAGTACGGCAGATTCGACGGCACACCCGAAGGCATAAAAAAACTCTATTATGTACGTAACCGAAAAATAATTCCGCTCGATTTGGTTTATGAAAAATATTATACGCCTTCACTATACCAAAGGCTTTTAAATGGCGAACAATTCGGGCCTGTTGCAGAAAATACAAAAGCTGCACCTTCTGCAAAAATGGCTTATGAAGAACTTACCCGCAACCTTGAGGTTGGCGATGATGATGTACCAACATATATTAACAACAGCGGCTTTGCTGCAATTACAGTTACTGCTATGGCACCTGAAGATGCAGTAGATGAGATCAGGCTTTTTCACAATGGAAAAATAGTTACACTCACTTCCCGGAATTTAATTGTGGAGGATGATAAAACCAATACAGCAATAAAAAAGTACAAACTTACCCTGTTGCCGGGTAATAATAATATAAAAGCAATAGCGCTGAATACAGAGCGTACAGAAAGCCATGCGGATGAAATTATTGTAACCTATAAAAATGAAAATGTTCCACCACAACCCAGCCTTGTACCAACCCCGTTAAATAATACAGATGTTATAGATGCAGTGGATAAGAACGCAACCCTTTACCTTATGGTTGTAGGCATCAATGCATATTCAAATAAAATAAATCCGCTTACTTATGCCTTGCCGGATGCAAAAGCATTTAAAGAAGAAATTGAAAAAGATGCACAAAGCGTTTTGAGTAATGTTAAAACTTTTTTTGTAAGCGATGCCACTGCAGACAGGGCTGGCATCATCAACGTTTTTAACCAGATAAAAGCAGCGGCCAAACCGCAGGATGTGCTGGTATTTTATTATGCAGGGCATGGTTATATTAATCCGGCAAATAAAGAATTTTATCTGGTTAGCAGCGATGTAACGGATGCAGGCGCAAGCCTTTTGCAGAAAGGAATACCTGCAAAAGAACTGCAACAATATGCGGTAGATATACAGGCGCAAAAGCAATTATTTATTTTAGATGCCTGCCAGAGTGCCGGTGCTTTTGATGCCATGCTCAAGCACGATGGAGAGCAGCAAAAAAGCCTTGCGGTTGTAGCCCGCAGTACCGGTACACACTGGATGGCAGCCAGTGGCAGCCTGGAAACCGCAAAGGAATTTAGCCAGTTGGGGCATGGTGCTTTTACATACGTATTGCTGCAGGCATTGCAGGGACAAGCAGCAGCAAATAAAATGATTACAGTAAATGGGTTGAAAAACTTCTTGCAGGTTCAGGTACCTGAGCTTGTAAAAAAATATGGCAGCAATAATCAATATCCGGCCAGTTATGGTTCTGGTAATGATTTTCCGGTGGAAATAATAAAATAAAAATAATAAAGCCGGATACCGCATGCTGATTATCAAAAGCTTCTCCTCAAATCAGTTTAGAAAAATGAGCTGAGCATCTACTTAAAATATTGTAATTTTAAGGTTGATAAATATTTAACGCCCAATTAAACATATTTGATGAAAAAAATTGTATTCCTCATTTTCATTGCCTTATTTGTTGCAAAAGCTGACAGTTACGCCCAATTCTCTAAATACATCATCCGCTTAAAAGATAAAGGAACCAATCCTTTTTCAATAAGTAACCCTTCGGCTTATTTAACAGCACGTTCTATCGGTCGGAGAACAAGGTATGGTATTGCCATTGATTCAACTGATCTGCCCATTACACCAAGATATATAGATAGCATCCGTTTGGCGGGTGCAGTAACCATTCTCAATACTTCAAAATGGCTTAACCAGGTTGCGATACAAACCACTGATGCTGCGGCTTTGGTTAAAATTGCCGGTTTTCCGTTTGTATTAAGCACGGGGCCAATTGCAGCAAGAAGTTCGCAAAGTATAACTCCCGTTAACAAAAAATTAGATGCAGTAACAACGGAAGCCCCAACTCCAACCACGCCTAATACGACTTTGGGGGATTACTATAGTTATGGAGCAAGTTATGGACAGGTTCATTTGCACAACGGCGAGTTTTTGCATAACCGTGGCTTCCGCGGGCAGGGCATGCAAATGGCAGTGCTTGATGCAGGTTTTTTTCACTACTTAACACTGCCAACTTTTGACAGTATCCGCAACAATGGACAGATTTTAGGCACCTGGGATTTTGTTGCAGGCAATGCTAGTGTTGATGAAGACAATGCACATGGTATGAACTGCCTGAGCACCATTGCTGCAAATATGCCGGGAACTTTTATGGGTACAGCACCGAAAACATCTTTCTATCTATACCGTACCGAAGATGTAGCATCGGAATACCCTATTGAAGAACAGAACTGGGTGGCCGGTATAGAAAGAGCCGATAGTTTGGGTATTGATATTTCTTCTACCTCTTTAGGTTATTTTACTTTTGATAATGCGGTGTTTAATTATACATACGCCAATATGGATGGCAATACTACTATTAGCGCAAAAGGCGCCGATTTTGCAGCAAAAAAAGGAATACTCTGTGTAATTGCGGCAGGTAACGAAGGCAATGGCTCCTGGCATTATATTATTACACCTTCAGATGCTGATAGTGTAATGGCAGTGGGTGCAGTAAGCACTGCTGGTGTTGTAGGTAGTTTCAGCAGTTACGGGCCCAGCAGCGACGGACAAATTAAACCTGCTGTTGCAGCTGTTGGCGTTAATGCAGTAATCGCCAATCCATCAACCGGTCAGCCGGGTTTTGGCAGCGGAACATCTTTTGCATGCCCCAATATGGCCGGGCTTACAACCTGCTTGTGGCAGGCTTTTCCTGAAATAAATAATATGGGCATTATCACCGTAATGCAGCAATCTGCAACCCGTGCAACCAATCCTGATGATAGGGTAGGTTACGGAATACCCGATATGAAAAAGGCATTTGTAAAACTCATCAAACAATTATATACGCAAAATTCAGCGGTTGCAAACTGTGCAGTTACTTTAAATTGGACGGCTAAAACAGATTCTGCTATCAGTATTTTGGTGGAAAGAAAATTACCGGCAGCAACTTATACAACCATCAGCACACAAAATTCTACCGGTGCATTTCAATCAAGAAATTTTAGTTACACCGATGATCTCAGAAGTTTTTCAACCACGGGCATCTGGTATCGTTTTAAAATGAATATTGCTTCTGATACCAGTTTTTATCTGGATTCGATGCTCGTTAATTTTACGCCAAGGCCAAATTTGGGTGCAGATAAAACTTTAAGTACTTGCATTGGAAACACCGTTAATCTTACCACACAATTTATAACTGTTGGTTTAACCACAAACTGGACATTGGGTGGCACCCCGGTTGCAAACCCTGCAGCAGTGTCAACTGCCGGTTTATATCAGTTAATTGCAGCCAATAACAGTGGCTGCGCCGATACAGCTACAGTAAATGTTACCATCAATGCAAAGCCTGCTTTAGGTGCTGATTTAGCTATAACAAAATGCACAGACAGTACTAAAAATCTAACCACTTTATTTGCAACCGCAGGGTTAACAACAAACTGGACCTTTGGTGGTAACAGCGTGGCAAACCCTTCAGCAGTAATTGCTGCAGGTATTTACCAACTGATTGCAACAAACAGTTTTAGCTGTGCGGATACGGCATTGGTTACCATCAGCAACAATCAGCAATTGTGTCCGCTTAATCCGCCTCCACCATTGCCAGAGCAAATCACATTCAGCCCCACTGACCGCCCGGTGGGAGATGTACTTTCTGTTTTAGTGGTGAGAAATTCAGCTGCAAAAGTTGGATTGCTCATTCATAATTCGGCAGGGCAGCAAGTTTATAATTACAGTAACCAGCAATCGGCAGGGGGGCAAACTTACACGATACCTATGAAAAAATTCAGCAAAGGAATTTACTATGTTACCGTAAGATTGAATGACGAAAAAATAGTGCTAAAGAAAATACTGCACCAGTAATTTTATGATTTTTTAAACACAGCTACAAACATTGAGTCTGCTTTTTTATCATAACCTTTTAATAATTCCATCTGTAGCAATTGCAGGTGAAATTTTTCTTTAATGAACTCCACCATATCTTCATTTTCATTTTTAAAAACAGAACAGGTAATGTAGATGAATAAACCATCACTATCTAAATGAGGAATAACATGGCTCACAATCTGCTGTTGCATGGCCACATACACATCAATTGTTTTACGTTTTAAATAATATAATTGTTCCGGGGTACGGCTCCAGGTGCCGCTGCCGGTGCAGGGTGCATCGCAAATGATTAATTGGCAATGGGCAATGGGCAATTCGCAATCATCAGTAGTTAAGTCTGCAATAAAAGATTGGTAGCTTTTAATGCCTGCAGTTTCAAATCTGCTTTTTAGGTTTGATAAAATACTTTCTCTGATATCAGAAACAGTCAATTCAATTTCTCCGTTTAAAATATCATAAGCCAATATTGATTTGCCACCACTGGCAGCGCAACAATCCCAAACTCCGGGGTTTGCTGAATCAGGTTTTTTTTTCTTTAAAAAATTCAGTACTTTTTGTGAATTATAATCCTGGATGATCACTTCTTTATCAATCTCCAAAACCGAGTCAATCTTTGTTGAATTGAGCAATGCCAGGCAATCATCCTGCAGGATATTAAATGCAATACCGGCATCCTGTAGTTTTGTAACAACAGCCTCCTTGTTTCCCGGTCTTATCCGTAAAAATAAATCAGGCTGATAAAAAAAAGAATGCCTGAAAAGTTCAGCGTCAATACCGGTGCTTAATTCTTCTGCCCAGGGAAATACATCCTCAAGAGTAAAGCCCGCTACCAGTATCTTTTCAGCAAGCGGCCTTGTAATAATTTCGTTCCATTCCGGTTTATGAAATTGTAAAAAATCACTGCTTGTTTGTTCACATAAAAAAGTGGCGATAATTATTTTTTCTTCAACCGGTAATTGCGGTATGGCTTTACCCAGGCGGTAAAAATGATAGCAGAGTGCTGCAATTTGTTTTCTATCCTTACCTCCGTATTTTTTGTTGGCGTTGAAATATTTTTTTAAGAACGCTGCGAATGGCACATCACCCTTGTAAGAATCAATAATTATTTTTGCAGAATTTAAATAAGAGTGATAACGCATATTTTTTTGCCGGGAAGACGAGAAGGCGGAAAAATTATTTTTGACAAGACTGAGAAGCTGTTTGAAAACAGTATCTATAAACTACGTTGTAGTTTTTATCGCCACGAATTACACAAATTTTCACTAATGGTACTGTATTATTCGTAAAATTCGTGGCAATCAAATTCACAATATGAATATTAAAATCATTTTTAAACAGCTTCTAAGGATTCAGTTCAAGAAATAAAATCTTAAATGTCTTCCCGACTTACCGGCATACATTTTACAGTTCCAACAAACTTTTCACCGGGTCTTTTCCAAACAGCATCAATGCCGGGTTCTCCAGCAATTCCTTCACCCTCACTAAAAACCCAACCGATTCCCTGCCATCAATAATACGGTGATCGTAACTAAGCGCAACATACATCATCGGCCTAATTACCACTTGTCCGTTTACAGCCATGGGTCGCTCCAAAATATTATGCATTCCTAAAATAGCACTCTGCGGTATATTAATAATCGGAGTACTCATCATCGAACCAAAAACACCACCGTTGGTAATGGTGAAAGTTCCACCCGTCATTTCTTCAATCGTTAATTTATTGTCTTTTGCTTTTGTTGCCAACTCTATTACTTTGGCTTCAATGCCCGCCATGCTTAAACTTTCAGCATTTCTTATAACCGGTACCACCAAACCTTTTGGTGCACTTACCGCAATTGAAATATCGCAGTAATCGTGGTAAATAATATTTTCTCCGTCAATGTAAGCATTTACCGATGGCCATTCCTGCAAAGCAAACGTACAGGCCTTGGTAAAGAAACTCATAAAGCCCAGGTTAACGCCGTGCAGCTCTTTAAATTTATCCTTGTATTTTTTCCTCACGTCCATAATGGCGCTCATATCCACTTCGTTAAATGTGGTGAGCATAGCAGTAGTATTTTTTGCCTCCACCAAACGCCTGCTGATGGTTTTGCGCAGATTGCTCATTTTCTGTTCACGCTCATTTCTTTCAAACAAAACGGTGCCAGGTTTTGTGCCAGGATTATTCAACGCATCCATTACATCCTGCTTCATAATCCGTCCATTGCTGCCCGAAGCAGAAACAGATTTTACATCTACTTTCTTATCTGCAATGATAGCCGCGGCAACGGGGGTTGCTTTAACTTCAGTTTGTGGTGGTTTGTTGTCCGCCTTCGCTATAGCTTCGGTGGATAAATCTGTTGTTTGTTGTTGAGCCTGAGTTTCTTTGGAACTTTCATGTGTTCCTTCCTTAACGGGTGTAGTGGGTTCGGTATCTTTTGAAGCCTGCTCTGATCCCCCCTTGTCCGCAGGATGCTGTGCAGGGGCCGGGGGGGCCGCATCGGTATCAATTGAGCAAACCACATCACCTATATTCAGTGTAGCACCTTCCTCTGCAATTATTTTTATTGTTCCGGCCTGCTCGGCATTCAATTCAAAAGTCGCTTTTTCGCTTTCCAGCTCGGCAATCACCTCATCCCGGTTTGCGTATTCGCCATCCTTTTTATGCCATTTAACCAAGGTAACCTCACTGATACTTTCTCCAACTGTAGGAACTTTTATTTCGATTGCCATTTCTGTAATTTATTGTTTTGCAAATTTCGGGGAAAATAAAGGATTATTAAAATTGATTTCTGTTATCGGGATTCGGTGTAATTTTTCATCCGGAACATCCCCTAAAAAACAAAAACAGCGCTGCTTGCAGGCTGTTCATCAATTACGATGGTTCTTGGTAAGGAAAGAAAAACTTATCATCCCAGATAGGTCTTCAACAGTTTACAGCGTGATGCTGTACGTAACTTGGTAATGGCTTTATCTTTTATCTGCCTTACTCTTTCACGGGTAAGGTTAAAGTGCTCGCCAATATCTTCCAGACTTAATGCATGATCTACCCCAATACCAAAAAAGAAACGGATCACATCTTTTTGCCTTTCGGTTAGTGTACTTAAAGAGCGGTCTATCTCGGTTTTAAGCGATGCTTTAAAAGCAAGTGCGTCATCGGTTTTTTCGGCATTGTGATTTATAAGTACGTCTATCAATGTACCATCCTCGCTGTCCGATAATGGCTGATCCATACTTACATGCCTGGCTGCAATGCCAAGCGTGGCGGCTATTTCATCGGGGTCCATGTCCAGCAAAAAACCCAGCTCTTCCGGCGTAGGTTCCCGCTCATATTCCTGCTCAAGCTGAGAGTAGGCTTTGCTGATGCGGTTTGTTAACCCAACTTTATTCAATGGTAAACGCACAATTCTTGATTGCTCGGCCAATGCCTGCAAAATACTTTGCCGAATCCACCACACGGCATACGATATAAATTTAAAGCCACGTGTCTCATCAAAACGTTGCGCAGCTTTTATTAATCCAAGATTTCCTTCGTTGATAAGATCGGGTAAAGTAAGTCCCTGGTTCTGGTATTGCTTTGCAACAGATACAACAAAGCGAAGATTTGCTTTAGTAAGTTTTTCAAGAGAAAACTGGCAACCCTGTTTTATTTTAATGGCAAGTTTCACTTCCTCCTCCGGAGAAATTAATTCCACTTTACCAATCTCCTGCAGATATTTTTCTAAACTCTGACTTTCACGATTGGTAATTGACTTAGTGATTTTTAGCTGACGCATACTCATAAGCCTGAGATTTAAGTTGGTTGTTGATGGAAAAAATGGGGTTAAGAAGTTGTTAAAAACTACCGTCTTTATTAACGTAATTTATACTATTTAGTATACGTTACCAAAAAAAATATTCTAAATCACTGTATTTCAAAGCCTTAAACCGGGTTTTGTTTAACTTTACCGTTAAAAAAATAAAACAAAAAAAACTAAATAAATAATTTGTACTGTGAATTATTTTGTTATTATTGCATGAACGCAAAGAATACTATAAAAAAAAAGGAATGAGTAAGAAAGTTTTATATACACTGGAATACCCAGTAAGATGTTCTCCGGGAATTTTGTACGAATTTTTGAGAACACCCGCCGGTATACAAGAATGGTTTGCTGATAAAGTAGATGAACGTGATGGCAAATTTAGTTTTTCGTGGAATGGTACAGAAGAGAAAGGTGAATTGATTGACAGCGAAGAAGATAAATTTGTTCGTTTTCGTTGGGATAATATGACCAAGGACGAATACTTTGAATGGCGCATAGAAAAATCTGAAGTGACTAATCAAACTATACTTGTCATCAGCGATTTTGCTGATAAAAAAGAAATTAAAGACCAGAGCCAGTTATGGGAATACCAGGTGAAAGATCTTTTTCACCGGCTGGGCAGCTAACTCTTCAGCATCGTAATCAGTTGGGTAAAGGATTCATCAAGCAGTGATGAAATTTCATTCCATGCCTGTAATGGAAATTTTACAGCGAGCTTAATAAATTCTTTTTTAATGATCATTTCCTGTAGTTTACCCGTTTCTAAATCTTTTATGCTTGCGTAATTATCAGCCTCAAAGTGATGCTGCCACTGATCTTCGTTAATGCAGATAAAAACATCCTGCTTTACTCCGGCAATATTTTCAATTATTTTTTGCTGAAATTTTTCTTTGTACACACCTGAAAGATGCAGGGTGATACTGAAAAAATTTCCCCACCAGAACATCGTCCGCACCGCAAAAATATTACCATCGTTAAAACATCTTGGATAGTCAAGCAGCATGTACGGCAGTTGCAGGTAATTTTCTCCCTTTGCAATTTTAGGAGTTGAATGTACAACCTCAGCAGGCAACCAATTACTTTCGTTTTCAATCACCAGTTTCTGATGCTCCGATATAGCACCCAGCAAGGCATTAACCTTGTGCATGATTTTACGTTTAGTTAAAATCCAATCCGTATTGATTACCAGTTGCTGTTCATCAGCAGAAAGCATTAATTTTGAAAAAGCATTCATCGCCATTAAATTACTACAATTAATTTTTATCACAGTTACTGCAGTGCATGATAAAGAAATTAGACAAACTTATTCTTAAATCTTTTATCGGGCCGTTCATCATAACGTTCTTCATCGCTTTTTTTGTGCTGATGATGCAGGGTCTGTGGAAATACCTGGATGACCTGGTGGGCAAGGGTCTCGATCTTATTACCATCGGAAAATTTTTATGGTATGTAAGTGCTTCCATGCTTACGCTGGCAATGCCCATCGCCATTCTTATTTCTTCCATCATGACTTTTGGTAATCTGGGCGAAAGTTTTGAACTGGTTGCCATTAAATCCGCAGGCATATCATTACTGCGCTTTATGCGCCCGCTGATGTGGGTGGCGGTTTTATTCTGCGGCATCACTTTTATGTTTGCCAACTATGTAATTCCCTATGCCAACTTAAAATTTGTGGCGCTTTACAACGATATATTTTACAAGAAACCGGCATTCGATCTGAAGGAAGGCGTATTCTTTACCTATATCCCCAACTATGCCATTAAAGCAGGTAAAAAAGATCCTGACGGAAAAACCATCCACGATGTGCTGATATACGACCAGACCAACCCTTTGCAAAATAATACCCTTGTTGCCGAAACGGGCGTAATGACTATTTCAAAAGATAAAAAATTCCTGGAGTTCAATCTCACAAATGGCTACCGCTACCAGGAAAACGGAACCGTGTACGACAGCGCCAATGAATATATCAGGCTCGGGTTCAGTTCTTTTAAAAAACTGTTCGACATGAGTGCACTGCAAAAGCAAACCACCAACGACAGTGTGTACCGCAATAATTTTAAAATGCTGAGTGCCGGGCAGATCAACCGGCAGCTTGATACTTTGTATAAAATGAACGACAGTGCCATTACAAGAATGAACAGAACCATTGCATTCAGTTTACCTTATGTTTCCAAACAGGATAGTTTAAAAAAGAATGAAGCCGTAATTAAAACCAAATACAACAGATTCGATTCCATCATTCCTGATTCAGCCCGTTCCCAGGTGTATAATTCGGCCATAGGGGCAGCCAATAATATTAAATACAATATCGAAAATTCGGGCACCGAGATATCGGCCCGTAAAGATGAAATTAAATTTCACCAGATAGAATGGCACCGCAAATTCTCTTTATCCATGGCATGTTTTGTACTATTTTTTATCGGGGCGCCGCTGGGTTCCATCATCCGAAAAGGCGGACTGGGCATGCCGTTGGTGGTGGCCATCGTTTTCTTCCTGATGTTTCACCTGCTGAATATGTTTGGCGAAAAATTTGTTAAGGAAGGCATGCTGCCGCCTTTTATAGGCATGTGGCTGGCCGTTATTGTGTTAACGCCGGTGGGTGCTTTTCTTACCTACAAAGCCATGCACGATTCGCAGCTTTTTAATAAAGAGCTTTACAACAAAGCATTCAGAAGAGTAAAGAGCATCTTTACCAAAAACAATCAGCAACCAATCACTTAAAAAAAATTTTATGACAACGCCAAACAAAACAAACCGCAGAAAATTCATTTCTCAAACTGTAAAAGGCGGGTTGGCAGTTACCGTTGGCTTAAGCGCCGCTGCGCCTTTATTGCAGTCTTTTACAACAAATGAAAATGCCATTGCAACAAATTTTAAAACCGGTTTCGATCAGCAGCCATTGCCCTACGCCTACAATGCATTAGAAGATGTAATTGATGCCATGACTATGGAGATACACTACAGCAAACATGCAGCAGCCTATTCAAAAAATATAAAAGATGCAGCCGCTGCCGAAAAAGTTGATGAGGCAGCTTCGCTGGAAGATGTACTTGCAAATGTTTCTAAATACTCTGCAAAAATGCGCAACAATGGCGGCGGGCATTATAACCACGAAATGTTCTGGCAATGTATGCGGCCAAAAAGCGACCGCCCGCAGGGCTCTGTGAGTAATGCTCCAACCGGTAAAATGCTGGAAGCCATTGAAAAGCAATTTTTTTCTTTCGATAACTTTAAAAAACAATTTGCCGAATTTGGTAAAAACCGCTTTGGTAGCGGCTGGGCATGGCTTTATATAAACAAGGATAATTTAATTACAATTGGCTCTACCGTTAACCAGGATAATCCATTAATGGATATTGCCGAAATAAAAGGTTTTCCTTTACTGGGGCTTGATGTTTGGGAGCACGCCTATTATTTAAAATACCAGAATAAAAGAGCCGATTATATTGAAGCCTGGTGGAAAGTTGTAAACTGGGACTATGTGCAGCAAAGAATGGAGGGATATAAAATGTAACTGACACTAATTTTATGAAAAAAATTCTGATTCCACTTTTTTTGCTTGGTACTGGGTTTATGATGTATCTGATGGCAGAAACCAGTGCACTTTTAAAAACACCGGCAACACCTGCCGGTATTATAAATCTGGAGCTTGCAAACAATACTGCGAAAACAACTGCAATCATACATGCATGGGCACCCGTTGCTACTTCAGACAAAATTAATGTGGCAAAGATCAATACCTACTGGGATCTACTTTTT
The DNA here is from genome assembly GCA_038204855.1 of Chitinophagales bacterium. Taxonomy (GTDB): domain Bacteria; phylum Bacteroidota; class Bacteroidia; order Chitinophagales; family Chitinophagaceae; genus Ferruginibacter. The sequence continues at coordinate 9,218 of JBBRCM010000034.1, read as the reverse complement.
CTTTTCTTTTATGCCGGCCTGCTGTACCTATTGTGCAGCCTGGTGGCTGCCAACAACAGCGGCAAAGCTGCAAAAATTGGCTATTTAATTGCCAATGGGGCCATACTTGCTGGCATAGCAGATGTAATGGAAAACACCGGTATGCTCTTTTCGCTCAACGGACTTATTTCGCCTATTGTATCTTTTTGCACTGCCTTTTTCTCGGTAATAAAATGGAGTTTGGTCATCATTGCGATACTCTATGCGCTTGGAGGATTATTGGTATTGGCTTACCGCAAAATAAAATCTAACAGTATTTCTATTTAACCCAGATTTTGCCGTTGAAATCGTAGCGAGGGTTTCAAATACAAAACTGATAAGGGTTTCAGGTTATTTTTTGGATGAAAGAATAGTGTACTATTTTGAATTCAAAAAATGTTCTGAAAGGCTTAGCAGTGAAGGATTTGGAAGCCGTAGTAGAATTCAACTGCAAAATCTGGGTTAAAAAGGGTATTAGCCGGAAAGACGGGAAGGCGGAAAACCAATGATCTTTTAAAAAAGCGTCTTCCCGACTTTCCGGCAAAAAAAATCGCTTTCCTTCTTACTTTCTGCGCAGCAGAAATAATCCGTGTAATTCGTGTAATCCGTGGCAAACCGCAAGTTGCGAAGCAACTTCCCCTTTGTGTCTTCGTGCCTCTTGTGGCTAAATAAGTTGCGTAGCAACCCTGCGTAGCAAAAAAACCGTGTTAATCCGTGGCTACCAGAATGGACTCAGCCTTTGTGTTAGACAGAACCAAGTGCGATCCAGCTAAAACAAAGGCTGATAAATTGACAAACAATCTGATGCAAATCTAACAGCACGCTGCATCAATCAAACCATAAAAATCATAAAATTTTGTGAAAATTTTTAACAGCCAAAAAATCCTACATTCGCTCTGTTCAATTTATAACCTATAACTCATAACTTATAACTTTTATGCAAGTTTGGAAAGATTACCAGGAAAAAAATAAAGACCGTTTTTTAGAAGAACTCCTCGCCCTCTTACGCATACCCAGCGTGAGTGCCCGCAGTGAGCATGCCCCCGATATGGTTGCCTGCGCCGAAGCCGTAAAGCAACGCCTGCTGGAAGCCGGTGTAGACAAAGCCGAGATACACCCAACCGCCGGCCACCCCATTGTATATGCCGAAAAAATAACCGACCCCAGCAAACCAACGGTGCTGGTGTACGGCCATTACGATGTGCAACCCGCCGATCCCTTAGAGCTTTGGAAAAGCGGCCCCTTTGACCCCGTAATTGTTGACGGCAAAATTTTTGCCCGGGGCAGTTGCGACGACAAAGGCCAGTTTTACATGCATGTAAAAGCGCTGGAAACATTGATACAAACCAACACGCTCGAAAACAATATTAAGTTTTGTATTGAGGGAGAAGAAGAAGTAGGCTCGCCCAATCTGGCTACTTATGTAAAAGCCAATGCCAATGTATTAAAGGCCGATTGTGTGCTCATCAGCGATACCGCACTTATAAGTTTAGACACACCCAGTCTGGATATTGGCCTGCGTGGCCTCAGTTATATTGAAGTGGAAGTAACCGGCCCCAACCGCGACCTGCACAGCGGTGTGTATGGTGGTGCTGTTGCCAACCCCATTACCGTATTGGCAAAAATGATTGCCAGCATGCACGACGAAAATAACCATATAACCATACCCGGTTTTTATGCCGATGTACTGGAATCATCTGCCGAAGAAAGAGCCTTAATGGCCGAAGCGCCTTTTAACGAAGCCGAATATAAAGACGACCTGGGCGTGGTTGAACTGTGGGGCGAAACCGGTTACAGCACCAACGAACGCACCGGCATACGCCCAACCCTGGAGCTAAACGGTATTTGGGGTGGCTATACCGGCGAAGGTGCCAAAACGGTTTTACCCAGCAAGGCATTTGCAAAAATTTCTGCCAGGCTGGTACCCAACCAAAACAGCAATAAAATTACCGACCTTTTAATAAGCCACCTGCACACCATTGCACCGCCTTATGTAACCGTAAAAGCCACCCTGCACCACGGCGGCGAGCCTTACCTTACACCCATAGACAGCAGCGCCTACAAAGCCGCAGCCAAAGCCATGGAAACAACGTTTGGCAAAACACCCATACCCGTACGTGGCGGCGGCAGCATACCCATTTGCTCTTTGTTTGAGCAGGAATTAAAATGCAAAGTAGTGCTGATGGGTTTTGGTTTAGATAGTGATAACCTGCACAGCCCCAACGAAAAATTTGAGCTTGCTAACTTTTACAAAGGGATAGAGACGATACCGTATTTTCATAAGTATTTTGAGGGGTAGCCCAGAGCCTATCGAAGGGCTGAGCGGAGTGTAAAGTTTTGTTGAAGGCAACTTATATGCTTATATAATACTGATGCAGGCCGATCACTAACTAAATTTGTAACTTTAATTTATGGAGCAACGCTTTTACTTTGATACCTCAGTTTTTGGCGGACTTTTCGACATTGAATTTGAAGAGGAGACAACTTTACTTTTTGAAAAAGTACAGTTGGGCCAAATTAAGTGTGTTTATTCCAACTTAACAGAGAGCGAATTAAACAATGCCCCAGAAAGGGTTAAGGACTTCTTTCAAAATTTAAAAGACGAGTTTAAAGAGAAGGTTTTAGTTACACCCGAGGCTTTGAAACTTGCACAAACTTATGTGGAAGAAAAAGTTGTGGGCGAAACAAGTGTAGACGACTGCATCCATATTGCCACCGCAACTTTAAATAAAGTTGATATGTTGGTAAGCTGGAATTTCAGACACATTGTAAACGTGTATAGAATACGTGGCTATAATTCTGTAAATTTACGGTTGGGATATGGAACATTAGAAATTCATTCACCAAAAGAAATTGTGAACAATGAAAACGAAGAATAAAATTGTAAAAGAGTTTGACACCGTCAAAACCTTCAGAGAAATCAAGAACAAAATTTCCAGCGACATCAAGGGGATGACCTTTGAGCAACTGGAAGCATATCTTGACAAGACGAAGTTGAAACCTAAAAACGTTTAAATAAATTACATCCCGGCAATTTGATCGCCGGGATTTTTTTGATTGAAACTAGGGTTATAAAATGAATCGCTAGTAAATAAACGCTACATAATTACCTTTATTTGATTAAACAAAATAAGATCTCATGGCTTTCGAATTACGAACAGAACCAATAAAACAATTTATTGAAGATTATTCCATAAAACTTCCCCGTTTTCAACGAAAACAAACTTGGAATGATGAAAAAAACTTTAAGCTATGTTTGAGTATTTTTAAGGATTATCCATTAGGAGTTGTTGTAATTAAAAAAGAGAGTGGGAGAAATTCTTCCAAGTATTTGTTAGATGGAAGGCAAAGAAGAAATGCGTTAATAAGATTTGCTGACCCTGAAGAAGTATATGAATGGGCTCAAAGTTTTATAAAATTTAAAAGTAATGACTCTGTACAGGAGATATCAGATAAATTTTGGGCGGCAATAGATGAATATTTAGGAGAAGAAGAAAATGAAACTACCGATAGTATTGAAGAAAATTCTGAAGTAAATTAATTAATGAGTTATGACTTTTACAACAAAAAATAGAGAAGATTTAAAAGACTTACTTAAAATTATAATATCCACTCATAAAAAAGGTAAAAGAGAAAGCGGATTCACAAAACCTTTTGATTTTTCTGACCTAATTCCACAAGTAGATTACCTGGAAATTAAGGAGGGTAATAAATATTTAAGTTCAAAGAAATTAATGTCATGGCATGGAAAAATGAAATAAGATTTTAATGGGGATGAAAAATTTTTTTCATCTGGCGCAGGCTTACATTTACTGGCGCAGATATGCAGCGAGGAAAAGTGCGGTGGCGTATATGTGCCAACGAAGTACATCACCAATTGGAAGCTTACAATTTTAAAATATCCGGGTAACAGAACTGTCACGCATTTTTTGCTGCCATGCTGTTTATCTCTGTTAATGATAAGCCGTAGCTTAAACTGTTTGAAGGCAATCAAAAAAAATAAATGAAACTTAATCTTAAAAATTATACAACAACACTTACAAAGGAGTTGCTGAAACTGGCAGGCAAAAATACCATCAGGGAATGTGATGAGGTAGAAAAAGGTTATTATGTGGCTTACGTAGATGAAGGGGCAGAAAGTTTTGATGTATCCATGACCCTGTTAAAAAATGGAGAAATTAAAGACACATCGTGCGACTGCACAAACAACCAGCATTTCTGCAGGCACAAAGCTGCATTGCTGATGCATATTGCCGGTGAGAAAAAAGTGAAAAAACAGGTAACCTCCAAGGCAAAACTGACTAAAAGCGAACCACTGCTGGATGATGCAGCCCTGCATGAACTGAAAGACTGGATAAGGAATGTGTTACATAAAAATGCTGACCTGGAGCTTGCCTTTATTCACCATTTTACAGCTAAACACCGGCAGTTTACCCCCGAAGAAATTGTAACAACTACAAAAGATGCTGTAAAGGCAATAGTGAAAAATAAAAAAAACCTTGACCCTACTCTTTTAAAAAAAATTATAGACCTCTGGACCGAACTGCATGCACCCATAGTTGTCCAATACCAGGCAGAAGCAATTAATGAAAGTCAATTCCTGAATTTTCATACACTGCTTGAGTGTTGCCTGAGGATTGATGAAAGTTTGATTACAAACAGCAAGAAAATAACCGGCTATGTGGATGCCTTGCTGAAAAAATGTGTTGAAACTGTTTCGGATATTTATGATGAAACCGGCTGGACTGCAGCCACCGGTTATTTTATAGAACACATACATGATAAAAGAAAAATCAGGTTACATTATTTGCAGCATCTTCAAAACATAATCAGCGTAAGTACTGAACCAAGAAGAAACCAGCTGATTGAACTGATAATAAACCAATACAGCAAAACCAGGAACGATACTTTGGATTATACTTCTGCCTACACAAAACTGGCATTTGATATTGTAGTGCAATACAGCATGTTTGAAAAATATTATGCAGTTTTTAAACCTATTGATTGGAGTAACAGTTACAATGAAAAGCTAATTGAATCGCTAATTGAAATAAAACAGTATAAACTGGCAGAACATTATTGTTTAAAACAAATTGCCGGCAATTACAAAGAAGAATACAATATACCTTACCTCATTTTTCTTAAAGGCATTTATACCATTAGCAAAAATGAAAATGGTTTGGCTGATGTGCTTAAACAATTGTTTACTTACACTTTTAATTTTGATGATTACCTGTATATTTTTACCCGGATGGAGGATGAGGAGGAAAAGAAAAAGTGGCGTACCAAAATTCTTTCCAGGGCCCGTAACAGCAGCCGGACTTATAATGCCGCTGCCACAGAATTTTGTTTCAGGTTAGCCGACTATGAAAAAAAATACACAAAAATGATTGAGTATATTGATGGATATACCCGTTACCATTTAATTGTTACTTATTTTGAACCGATGGCATTTACGGACAAAACCTTGTTGTTAAAAGCATTGCTATATAAAACTGATGAATACGGTTGGGGGAGCAGTACCGCTGAACTTGAAAAGGATAAGGAGACTTTTCCTGAATTGTACCAGAAAATACTGAAACATTATACTATTGATTATTTAAAGACAGCAATAAAGCACGCCGAAAATAAATACCTGTATAGCCGTTCCGGCAGTTTTGTTAATTATATGAAGCAGGTTATGGGGTAAATTCATAGTCTCTCCGGCACAGGTATGTTTGGCATCCCGATTGTAATCGGAATGACCTTACACAATCATTAAATTCGTACGTAAAGCTTTTGGGATCACCTGATGCCACTTCAGTTCCACCGGTTTGTAACCGGATTCAAAAGCCGAAATCTATTTATATTTACGCAAACAAAGCACTGCTAAAAAAAGGAATAACGTATTATAGCATAAATACAAACAATGGCAGTGGCCTTAGAAAATATACAAATACAATGAATGACAGTCAAGCAGCTTTAACGCTGCAATTAAAAGAGGTTACAACCATGCTGAATAAAATAAAGCGAACATATGCATCAGAACGTTTGAAAACCATTGGCCTGCTGCAAAATAAAATATGGGATGCACCTGAACTTCAAACTGAAGAACTTTATTTTCTACAGGATCTTGCAGGCGAACTAAATTTCTATGAACCGGTGGAAAGAGACCGTGACGAAACTTTGGGCTATTATGGTGAGAGCAGGCTACTGGAACTGATAGCAGCAGCACAAAAACAAATAGAACTCCTGTTGCAGAAGTAGGTTTTCCTAAACATTCGCAATGTTCATCTTGTACAAGTAGTATATAGTAGAATGTGTAAACAGTTTTAGGGTCTCCCCCATCCCCTGCACCGTAGTGGAGCGTAGCGAAACGGAGGTGCAGGGGATGGGGGGCGATTTTTCACTAACTTTAAAACCTACATATTATGCAATCAAAAAACACAAAAGAGGATTTATTTCCCAAGGGGTTCTTTAAGCAATTTAAGAGCAAAGAAAATTTTCAAACCTATTTTAATTCACTCTTCAAACAAGGAATTGAAGAGATGCTGCAAGCAGAATTAGACGAAGAGCTTGGCTATTCCAAACATTCAAAGGAAGGGTACAATTCAGGCAACAGTCGCAATGGTTTTTTTTCAAAAACCATCGCCACAGAGAATGTTGGCGAAGTTGTTTTAAACATTCCCCGTGATAGAAATGCTCAATTTGAGCCCCGTATTATTGCCAAAGGCCAAACAATAAGCAGTAAAATTGAAGATGCTATTTTGGGCATGTACAGCCGGGGGATGACGACATCTGATGTTTGTAACCAGGTGATGGATATTTACGGTCTGGATATAAGTGAAACAACGGTGTCCAATATAACCGAGCGGATTATGGAAGTTGCCAAAGAGTGGCAACAAAGGGCCCTGGAGCCTGTATACTTTGCAGTGTGGATGGATGGTATTGTACTGAAGATAAGAGAGGATGGCAAAGTGATTAATAAGTGTGTCTACATTGTGATTGGGCTTAAAGCCGATGGCATAAAAGAGGTACTTGGATTTTGGATTGAAAGAACAGAATCCGCTTCTTTCTGGATGACGGTGCTTACTGATCTGAAAGCCCGGGGAGTGGAAGATATACTCATAGCCTGCACCGATAATTTAAAAGGATTTACACAGGCTATTAAAGGCGTTTTTCCGGAGGCTGTTACACAACTGTGCATCGTTCATCAAATACGCAACAGTTGCAAATTTGTGGTATGGAAAGACCGGAAAGAATTTTGCAGGGACCTTAAAAAAATATACACTGCCATCAATAAGCAAGCAGCCTTTGATGAGTTGCAGGTATTTAAAAAGACGTGGCAGAATAAATACAAATACGCCATCGCTTCGTGGGAAGAAAATTGGGGAAATCTCACTAACTATTTTGAATATCCTTTAGAGCTCAGGAAAATAATATACACTACCAATACCATTGAAAATCTGAACAGGGGAATTAGAAAATATACAAAAACAAAAACTCAATTTACCAACGAAAATGCAGCAACAAAATCTGTTTTTTTATCAATCCAGAATATTGAAAAAAGCTGGACTAGTATTATTCAAAACTGGGGAATCATTCTTCACCAATATTTAACTATCTTTCAAAATAGATGCAGACTCTAAAATTATGTTTACACAATCTACTTTATAGTCTCTTGTATTACCAGTTTTATAGAAGTTTCTGCATGTCTTACCAAAGTTTTTTCACTTTTTACTAAGTATGATGCTTGTTTCTTAAGTTCTCTTAGTCTTATATATTTCATAAATGTGTACCAGGCCGTCATACCTGCACAAACAAATCCTTTCCTTCCATCCCTGAATCCCATTTTAAAAATATAATTCTGTATAAAGGCAAACAATGGCGAAAAGTAAATCTTTATAAAATTCACCTGCCTGCCCTGGCTCATATACTTATCTGCAGATAGAGAAGCGTATTCCATTGCTTTACGGGCATAGTCGATGGAATTGGTTACCGTGTAGTGATTTATATATCCATCCAGGGTTTTGATAACCAGTCCGGGTTGCAGAAAAAGTTTTTCATGTACAATCTCCTGGTCAATTTGTACGGTATTACGGTTCGCCATTCGTATATGGGAATCATTGCCCCATTCACCAAATTTAATTTCTGTTGTACCATAATAATTTTTGTAACGCATGTTATACACCAGGTTTTCTTTTGTAAGATCTACATTTAAGATTGCCGCTTTAAGGTCATGATCCACAACCTCATCGGTATCAATCATAAGTATCCAGTTGTGTTTTGCTAATTGCGAAGCCTTATACCTGTTTCGGCCGTAGCCTTCCCAGGTACCGGTTTCGATCCTGGCTCCGTACTTTTTTGCGATTTGTATAGAATCATCTTCACTGCCCGAATCATAGAGGATGATCTCCTCACCAATTCCCTGTATACTCTCCATGCTTTCTGCAAGCCTGGCTGAGGCATTTTTGCAAATGATAATTACAGAAATATTTTTCATATAATCTTTTTAAGAATGATAATCAATTATTGGTATTTGCATAGAAATATCGACAACTAGAAGGCAGCAATTCAAATAATCAGTTACCAATGCCAATCTTAAATGTAATACCCACAATATCTTTGCTCACACCAGGAGGCATACCAAACCCGGTTTTCTGATTACTTAACTCCAGTTTGGCTTTATGGCCATATACATGCGCCATAATCATTAGTGGAATACTGGCAATACCTGAAGCAGCGCCTGCAATAAATAAAACACCTGCCGTAGCATCATTATCAAAACTTTTGCTGTTTGATGAGGTAATCAGGGCAATTCCCGATAATACCAAACCTGCACCAAGCGTTACCAGGCCCGCAGTAAGATTATTTTTCTTTTTATGTATGTAATAGTCATAATCTTTAGCAGGTCCCTTATAACCGGGGTTATTGGAGAGATTAAAAAATATGTTCTCCTTAATTATAGTATTGCTTTTATGCAAGCTGTACCCGGCAGAGGCAATATCCTGATTTTGTTGCTGAGCGTTTGACTCATTATTAATAAAGAAAATGATACCGAAAATTAAAATGATCTTTTTCATCTTTTTTAGTTTTAGTTTTTAAAATATAATTATGAGTAAATGCTTGTACTTAACCATATCGGAGTAATAAAGATGTTATAACCGAATTATAGGTTCTGCTTTCTCTTTTAATAATGCCAATTCCTTTTACCCAGTAGA
>JBBRCM010000033.1:0-29022 GCA_038204855.1 Chitinophagales bacterium | reverse complement strand
ATATCTCAATTGAATATGAAAATAGTATTTTAATGTCAATTAAATATCTAAAGCTAAAGCTTACCTTTGCGTCCGATTTTGAAAGCCGTTACCATTGTAAAAATATGGTAACAGGTTTAGAGAAATCTAAAATCGTAAATCTAAAATCACAAATAAGCCATGGCTTTAAAAGCAGGAATTGTAGGATTACCCAACGTAGGAAAATCAACTTTATTTAATGCGGTAAGCAATAGTGCCAAAGCACAGGCAAGCAATTACCGTTTTTGTACCATCGAACCCAATACCGGCCTGGTAAATGTACCCGACCCCCGCATTGATAAACTGGCCGAGCTGGTAGTACCCGACAGAACCGTGCCTACACAAATTGAAATTGTAGATATTGCCGGCCTTGTTCGTGGCGCCAGTAAAGGCGAAGGCCTGGGCAATAAGTTTTTGGCAAACATTCGTGAAGTGGATGCTATTATACACGTGGTACGTTGTTTTGAAGATGATAATATTTTAAGGGATGAAGGTCCCATTAACCCGATTAGTGATAAAGAGATCATCGAAACCGAACTGCAATTGAAAGACCTGGAAAGTGTAGATAAAAAAATGCAGCGTACCGAAAAATTGGCCAAGACGGATCCCAAAATGAAGGTGGAACTGGACACACTTATGCTGTGCAAAAAACAGCTGGAAGAAGGAAAGAACATCATCAGCCTGGGTTTAAGCAAGGAAGATAAATCTGCCATTGCTGATTTATTCTTATTGACCGATAAGCACATTTTATACGTTGCCAATGTGGATGAAGCCAGTATGCATACCGGCAATAAATATTCTGCCGCATTGATTGAGGCTGTAAAGAACGAAGGCAACGAAGTGATTGTGATGACAAACGCCATTGAGGCCCAGATTGCGGAGTTTGAAAACCCGGAAGATAAAGCCATGTTTATGGAAGAATATAAAATGGTGGAGCCTGCGCTGGACAGATTGATTCATTCAACTTATAAACTTTTAAACCTGTCAACCTATTTTACAGCAGGCGTACAGGAAGTAAGGGCCTGGACAATAGAAAAAGGCTGGAAAGCGCCACAGGCGGCCAGTGTGATACATACCGATTTTGAAAAAGGATTTATTAAAGCGGAAGTAATTGCTTACGATGATTTTTTAAAATATGGTTCAGAAGCTGCATGTCGTGATAACGGAAGACTACGTATTGAAGGTAAAGAATACCTGGTGCAGGATGGCGATGTGATGCATTTCAGGTTTAATGTGTAACAACAAATATATGATTACATGAAATCGGGCTCCAATTCTGAAGTCTGATTTTTATAATTTTAAAAGTATGTACTTTCAAATTCATTAACACTCATCAATTTTATTTTGCTAAAGTAATAATCATAATAGTTATCAGTAACAATAAGTTTACAATTACTTTGCAAGGCAGAAAAATATTGAAATGCATCTTCCCAATCATCGTACAAAAGCATTTTAGCAATATCGTTTTGCGATGCTGTACTCATTTCAAATAATTCGTTTAGCAATTTTGCTGCCTTCTTTTTATTGTCAGGTTTACGGTATTTTTTATCCAGGTAATAATTTAATATAGCAATTGTAAGTGAAGATATTACAGGCTTAGGGTGGTTTATGCTTATAAAATTTACAATAGAAACAGCTTTTACATCATTATAAACAAAAGCATTGATGATAATATGCGTATCTAAAAATATTTTCACCTCGCTTTACTTTCGTAATAATCAGCTTTGTTATATTTTTTTCCGGGCATACTAAACAGCTCCTGCAATGCGGTAATGGCAGGGTTAATTTTAACCGCCTTTTCATTATCAATAAGATTAATCGTTTTTTCAAAAAGCTGAGAAAGAGATACTTCTTTTCTCCCGGAATAAGCCTTGGCTTTTTTAAGTATTTTATCATCAATACTCAAAGTGAGTTTTTGTTTCATACGTGTAAAATTAATTTTTATACTACTAAGATACGTGTTTTTTAATAGCCAGTAATAAAAACGGGCTTCTGAAAAATCAGAAGCCCGTTTTTTACTAAAACACTTAAAATATAATTATAGTGGCAGAGGTATTAAAACCTGGTTTATTTTATGCAAAACTCCGTTAACAAAAAATTGGTCACTCGTCCCATTAGGTTCTGGTGTTGGGTTTATAGCAATATTAGCTGCAGTTGCATTCACAAGTCCTTTTACTGTTGCAGAAGTAACAAATGATCCGGTAAAAGTACAACTCAAACTCACGCCAGGATGTGTTGGTATAGCACTATTTAACAAAGTTGGATACAAAGTTGCCGTTGTGGGGAAATTATTAGTAAAGGCACGGCTACCTAAAATATGGTAAACAACAAGGGCTTTTACAGTTTGTGTTGATACATTATTAGAACTTAAAAAAGCTGGGCCTGCTGCCACTGCGCCAGTAGCAACAATATTTGCAACAACAGTGTCTGCAGCAGTGTAAGGCATTGGACGCGTTTTTAAATACCCATTAAAAGCTAAACCATAAACAGCCGTTTGAAAAGCAGCATTTGTAGGTGCAAACACAGTAATATTAGGCCCAAAATTACTTAATACCCAAACAAGGCTTGCTGAAGTAGTTGGTGCTACACCGCTGTCAGCACGCTGTATAGCCGCTGCCAGGTAAGTCATATCTGCATCAGCAAAGATTCGTTGCGCCAAAACCTTTTGCGGAGGTGCCGGCATTGCTGCAGCAGTATGTATTACACCATTAGCCACTACATTATCAACAGCCACAAGCGGTATATTATTTACCCAGTTACCATTACGGGTGCTGGGGAAAGTTAATAACCTTACCAATGGATTATAACCCGCTCCTCCGGGTGCACCCGTAGGATTTAAGTTGGTTGGATAAAAGAAATTAGGGAATGTATTTGGTACACTTGACATTTTGATCAACTGCGGCATCATGTTATAACTAACAATACTTGCCGCAGTGGCAGCAGGCACAAATGCAGTAATAAATCCTGAATAAACCGCATCTGACTGGCCTGGAGGTGCACCAATTGCTACCAGGAACTGCCTCATGGCGGCATTATTAGGCACAAACATGGTAAAGATGTTCGACTTGTTATTGATGGTTGGTAGTAAACCCGATTTTACAATAAACCTGTAATACAGGCTGTCATCAGGTATGGTGGCAATGGTTTCGCCCAATGCAAGGCCAGCTGGTGTTACAACAACCGGTGTTGCAAACTGCTCCAGATTTTTATTACAAGAAGATAAAATAAACATCATTGCTGTAATGGCCAGCAAAAAATGAATCTTGATCTTTTTAGTTATATACTTCATAATTAAAATTTTATTTGTTATTTGTAGATACGTTTTATGCTAAGTGATTAATAAATATTATATCCAAAGCTCAGGTAGTATAATCCACCAATCTGAGAGTTTCCTATTGCGTTATAATAATATTGATTCAGTAAATTGGTTGCGCCCAGTTTAATTATAGATTTGTTTGCTTTAGGCAGTTTAAAACTAACCTGTGCATCCAGTGTTTGAACAACAGGTAAATTTCCGGTTGCAAAATCGCCCTGGTAAAGGAAAGCTCCCTGGTAACGGTAAACCACATTAAATCCTAAGCGTTTGCCTGGGCCAAAACCAGAGTTACCAAAGTTTACGTTCGCTTTGTATTTAGGAGCATTGAAATAAGCAACAAAATTTGCCGGTACGTCTTTTAATATATCTGAGGCAACGTTACCACCAATGGTGAAGTTGAGCGGCAGCCTGTAATCAAGGCTTACACCAAAACCATAGGTTTTAACCTTATCCGTCGAATTAACAGGTATTGAAAGTCTTCTTCCCAATGAGGTGTCCTTCAATGCAATGGCTGCACCACTTTGCTGAACGGTAACTTTTCTACCCAGGAAATCTTTGTAAGTTCCATAGTAACCGTAAACATCCAATAATAATTTACCCTGCATCATCAAACCTTTAAAGCCTGCTTCAAAAGAAGATAAAGATTCAGGTTTTAAATCCTGTGGAGTAAATGCCACTATATTTCCTGCTCTCAATGCATCAAAGTCGTAGGTTGGTTTTGCAGCAAAATTGTAATACTCTCTAAAACCAGGGTTACCGCCTATTAAGAATACATTACTTCCCACTCCCAGGTTAATGTATTGTTGCTGATTTGAAGGAAAACGATAAGCGGTTTGGTAAGAAATACGGAAATTGTTATTTTCCTTGATCTTGATTAAAGCAGTTGCTCTTGGTGTTACCCTGCCTTTAAAATTTTCATTTTTATCATAACGACCAGATACGGTTAAACTCAGGCGATTCATAATTTTACGACTCAACTGCATGTAAGCACCGTATTCTGAAATTTTGATCCTGCCTACTGAGTCGGCAAACAAAGTACCTTCCGAATTCAGTACATATTGCTTGTAACTTCCGCCTACCAACATATCTACCCACTTACCTGTTAAATGAGTTAGGTTATAAGTACCTTCCAGGCTGTACAGATCTGATTTATCCAGCAATAATGCACCCCCCAGTTTAATAGGCAATTTACGGATTGAATCATATGATTTAATGAATTGCGCACTGTTAGCAAAAGGGCGGCCAATATCAGTTTGTGCCCTTGCTCCGGTATGTGCATCAGCATCAGTAGCACCAGCTAACCTTAATGCTAAATAAGTTTGAGAATATTGTGAGAACCAACCTGTTGCTCCACCACTTGGTTTCCAGCTCTCGTTAAATAAACGGGTTGCCACAGTTGTGTTGTATGATTCACCTGCATTTTCCTGCGTAGTGTAAGCCCGTAAAGACCAATACCTGTTTATAAATTCCAGTTTGTATTGCCCCATTTTAAAATCTTTTAACGAGTACCTTTCGCTACCGGTATAAACGGTGCTACCGGTACCCCAATAAGCGGCAAGTGAAGCTTCAGTATGCGGTGTTATTTTGTAGTATAATGAACCTCCCAGTTTAAAATTCACTGTGTTTGGATTTGTTACTTCTTTTTCGGTGTAGCCGGTACGGGATACATTAATTGGTGCACCTCCGTTGAGGGTGTCAATAAAGTTTTTAAGAAAAGGAGCAGCAGAAGCACCAATGGCATTTAATACCGCACTTCTTATTTCTGCAGTGGTTTCGTCACCATAAACATTTATACCATCGTAGTTAGGATCGCTAGCTCTTGTACCCGCTTTCACACTGCCGCCGGTTGCTACTCTCTGATAGTCCCTGTAATCCCTGCCCTGCCAGTCTTTAGCCTGCAGTAATTCTGCATTAATCTTAAATGCAAATTTGTCTGAAACTTTTTGACCCCAACGCATAGTCCAGTTATGATATGGCGATGCAGGACGCTGGCTGTTAGATCCTACATGCATCAACCCTTCTTTTATCAAAACAGATAAGCCCTGGTATTTAAATGGATTTTTACTGTTGATCAGCAAGGTACCGTTCATACCGCCGGCACCATACAATGCAGATGATGCTCCTGATAACAATTCAATATTATCAACATCCAGTTCGCTTAAACCGATGATGGAAGCAACAGAAAAATTAAGGCCGGGAGCCTGGTTATCCATTCCATCAACCAACTGGTTAAAACGGGTATTACCGCTGCTGTTAAAACCACGGGTAGTTGGTGTTTTAAAGGTTAATGAAGAAGTAGTAACATCTACACCTTTTAAGCTGGTTACAATATCATAGTAACTTGATACCGGCGAATTGCGTATGTTGGCTGCACTAACCCTTTCGATAGAAACCGGAGATTCCAGTATCTTTTGAGGGACCCTGTTAGCTGCAACTACAACTTCCTGGCCCAATATATTAGTTGGTTTAAATTCAACCTGTGCTAAACTTGCTGCATTTGAAACAGTTACTTCCTGTAATTCATATCCTACCGAAGAAATCAAAAGTGTAACCGGCAGTTTTTTCACGGTTATTCTAAAATTTCCTTTGTCGTCGGTAAAAGTACCATTGTCTTCACCTTTCACTATTACCGAAACCGCACCGGATCCTTCTTTTGTACTGCTGTTCCTGACATTGCCGTTAATAGTTACATTTTGTGCAAAGGCCGCTATCGCAACGATATTAGCCAATAAAAATGTAACCAAATAGCTTGTAACTTTTCTCATATCTCGTTTTTTGGTTTTAAATATTTAAGCAAAATAAGCATTGTTATTTCTACCTGAAAAATTTATTTTCCATGCCTGTTAACAACTTATTTGGCGCAATTGATTTGTTTTAAACCCGCTGTTGGTATTTTAGCTGTATGAAATCGTTAAAATTTAAGCAGCAAACGGGTTTTTACTCTGGCAAAGTAAGAGATGTTTACTCAATTTCCAACAATTATTTAGTAATGGTTGCCAGCAACCGCATTTCGGCTTTCGATGTTATTTTACCGCACCCCATACCCTTTAAAGGACAGGTATTAAACCAAATCGCTGCTTACATGCTTAATGCCAGCAAAGATATCTGCCCAAACTGGCTTATATCGGTTCCGGCACCCAATGTAAGTATTGGTAAAAGATGCGATCCCTTTAAAATAGAAATGGTTGTTCGGGGCAATTTAACTGGTCATGCATGGCGCACCTATTCATCAGGGCAAAGAATATTGTGCGGTGTGCAAATGCCTGAAGGGATGAAAGAGAATGATTATTTCCCCACACCAATCATTACACCCAGTACAAAAGCATCTGAAGGCCACGATGAAGATATTGCTGCCGAAGAAATCATCAGCAAAAACCTGGCAACCCAAACTGAATGGGACACCCTTTGCAATTATGCCCTGCAAGTATTTGAAAGGGGTAAACAAATTGCTGCCAAACAAGGTTTGATTTTAGTAGATACGAAATATGAATTTGGCAAAATTGGCGATGAAATTGTTTTGATGGATGAAATACACACCCCCGACAGCAGCCGCTATTTTTATGCCGATGGTTTTGAAAATAGACAGGCTAAAGGCGAACGCCAGAAACAATTAAGCAAAGAGTTTGTACGGGAGTGGTTGATTGAAAATAATTTTATGGGTAAAGAAGGGCAAACCGTGCCTGCCATGAGTGATGCCTGGATACAAATCATCAGCAACCGTTATATTGAACTGTACGAAAAAATAATAGGCGAAAAATTTGTGCCGGTTGAATTGAGTGATGAGGAAACGGAGCGGTTGGTTGAGGAGGAGTTAGCGAAGTTTGGGATATAATTCACTTTTTATTCATTTCATCCAACCTCGGCCGCAGCCTTTTCTTGCTTTTATTAAACACCATCAAGCCTTTACCAATTCCTTTACGCAGTTCAACCTGCTCTTCTAAGGGCAGGTTATAAACCGTTTGGCATTCAACCGTGCAGCAACCATCATATTGTTTGGCGCAATCATCGCACTGAATAAATAATAAATGACAGCCGTCGTTTTTGCAGTTGGTATGGGTATCGGCAGGTTTGCCGCATTGGTGGCATTTTGCAATCACGTCTTCCGTAATACGCTCCCCCAGCCTGTCGTCAAACACAAAATTTTTACCAATGAATTTTGTTTCAAGCCCGGCAGCTTCTGCTTCTCTTGCATAATTAATAATACCACCCTCTAAATGATACACATGGTTAAACCCATGATGCAGCATGTAGGCACTTGCTTTTTCGCAGCGTATACCGCCTGTGCAATACATGATGATGTTCTTATCTTTTTTATCCTGCATCATTTCCACCGCCATAGGCAACTGATCACGAAAAGTATCGCTGGATATTTCAATGGCTTTTTCAAAATGGCCCACTTCGTATTCGTAATGGTTACGCATGTCTATCACAATGGTATCATAATGCTGCAGCAAATCATTCATCTGTTTTGCATTAACATAACTGCCTTTTTTTTGCATGCTGAAACCGGGATCGGTAATGCCATCAGCAACAATTTTTTCACGCACTTTTATTTTAAGCACCCAAAAACTCCTACCGTCGTCATCAACGGCAATATTCAGCCGGATGTCTTTTAATGAAGTAATCGTATTAAGGTATGTTCTAAATGCATCCACATTGCTTTCGGGCACACTGACCTGTGCATTAATGCCTTCGGTTGCAATGTAGATACGGCCGTATACTTTTATTGCATCAAGTGCCTTATACATTTCATCTCTGAACAGTTTGGGATCATCAATTTGAAAATATTGGTAAAAGGAAATCGTGGTACGATGCTCAGTTTCTTCGTACAATAATTTTTTTAATTCCGCCTGGGAAATACGATTGTGTAATACTGCCATAAGTTTTTAATTTGATCCCGATGTGATCGGGAAATGCGCCTTTCGGCGGATTGGATGCTTGCAGGCAAACCAAATTGAGCAGTAAAGGTACTGATTAAATATATTACAGGCTTATTGAACTACGGCCGCTGCGTGAGCCCCCGGCACGCAAACTGCCGCCCAGTATGCCCCCGGTTCCAATCCTGATACCAGTTGTTGTTGATTTTCCGTTGCTGTACGCTGCCACAAAATCAACCCGGAATATTTTTAAAACGTTTTCCAGGCCCCCAAAAAGCTCCAGATAGTTGTTTTTACCATTTACGTAAAAGGCATTGCCGCCGCCAACCAGGTTCCAGTTAAGGCGTTTGAACAAGGGAATTTTATTGGTAAGTAAACCATTGAAGTGATGCTCCAGGTGGCCAAAGGTATAAAATGAACTGATGGTACTGTTGTCGTAATACCTCGCCAGTTGAAAACTGTTTACATACTCACTGGCTCTTAAGGTGCGGTTACCATTAAAATGCTGGTAATCCTGGATGAACACTTTACGGGTATTTAAAAATCCGCCAATACCAATTTTATATTTTAATAAACCGGCCAGTTTAAAATTCTTGTCATCGCTGATACTGAAACGCCATTTATCAAAATTTACATCGCTGCCAAAAATATTTTGTATGCCTTTTGTATAATTTAAACTGAAAGTTGGGTAGTTTGAACCCAGCGACATTTTACGGTTGGGATACTGTATATATTTTTGCCCCGGCTTAATGTTAACATCAAAACTGATGATAAAAGCCTGGTGTGCTACTGATGGGTACGGTATGCTATCTTTATAAGCATAATTAGGCGTAATATTTTTTACGTTGTTTTTAAAAATAACAAAATCGGTCGTGTTGTTAAGCGGAATCCTGTCTTCGTACAATGCATTTACATTAAACCTAAAACCGTTTTCGTATCTTTTACTAAAGCTGACGGACGCAAAATAATTTTCGTAAATCTTCATATAGTTGTCGCCATAAAGCAGAGTACTGATGCTGTTGGAAAGTGGGGTTATGGGATTGGCTTTGTTAAACTGACTAACTCTTTTACCACCGGAAATTGTCCAGGTTTGCCTTTTTAATTTTTTATCACTTTCCCAATCACGGGTTCTGAAAACAAGGTCGGCCCATGCATTCAAATGTGTATTGCCGAAGCCGTAGCGGAAGTTAGGCTCAAAAGTAAAATTGGTTTTTAACTTTTTCAGGTAGTGGTTGTAATAGGGGTAAACATTCATCACCAGTCCCTCTACGGTGTTGTATTCAAGGCCCTGCAGCAAAGACTCTACACCCCAACTATGATTACCGTCTACTGTATATTTTGTACGCTTCAGCCCCTTCCAGAAAATATCATACACCTTAAGTTTACCTTGTTTCTTATTCATCGAATCTACCGATGCCTGGCTTTGCATTGAATCTTTATTTACCTGGAAAATGCTATCCTTCACTTTATAATCCATTTTCTCTTCTGCTTCCAAAGGCATTGGCCTGATGGTATCCCAATAAGCTACCAGCCTTTTGTTGGAAGCAGTATCGTAATTAACAATTATCTTATTAAACCTGTTTTTTGCGAATACCGGGTTTATCTTATAATCAGAATAAACCGATACAAAATTGCCAATGGCATCAATACCAAACTGCTTAAAAGAGAAATTGATATGCTGGTTTTTTACGCGCCATACATCATTACCAACCGGCACATGAAACTGCGTTATGTGCAGCGTATCAACAATTTCCAGTTGGGCTGTTTTGGTAAGCAACAGATCAAGACTATGAATGCGCCAGTCGCCATCGGTGATATTTATAATGCCGGAAAATACCGGTTCGTAAGTACGGCGTGGAATTACCTGTATGCTGTTGATCTCTTTTCCATCTTCGTAAAAACTACCCAGATATTTAAATTTGTACATGCTGATGGCTGCATCGGCAATGGGCGATACAAATCCACGTGGGTTTAAACGGTCTAAAAAAACAGAAATGTTGTTTTGATAAAAGCTGATAAACGTAGGAAATGTAAAACCAAACCCATCGCTGCCACTCACCCGGCTGCTGATTACTTCCATTTTAAATTTATCGGGTTGCTGCACATATACTTTGGCAATCGATTCCGACAGGTAAATAATTCCTTTCCGGTTGCTATCGAGGCCCATGTCTTTTACATCTTCATCCGGTATTTTACGCCCAAGTATTTTTTTGGGCAGCTTTCGCAGTTTCATCAGGTCTTTGGTATATAGTCCACATTCAAAACCCTGTACCTGTTGGTTGTAAAAAGGGCGCTTTTTAATGGCCTGCCTGATGATCTCATACGCAGGGTCTTCACCGTTTGTTACCACCACTTCGGTCATTTCCAGTTGCAGCGCAGCAATAATAAAAGTAAGTTCCGCATCTTCCTTTTTAACAGTAATATTTTTTTCTTCGGTTTTGTAGCCTATGTGCTGGCAAACAACGGTATAAGTCCCCGGTGCAACGGTAAATGCAAATTTTGCTTTATCGTTGGCGCTGGTACCGATGGATGTGCCCTTTATGGTTACAGAAGCATAAGGCAGCAGATCGCCTTTATCAGAAAATACAGTACCGTAAAGTTTTTGTGCCGCGGAAGTGTTTGAAAAAAATATAAAAAGGAAGAATAAAGCTTTGGGCATAATTTGTTTTGAGTGTAACAAAATTAATGCCGATTTTGTTACATAAACTCTAAAATTATATAACGCGTTAATTAAACCTTGGTTTTACGCAGATAACTGCCAGCCAAAGCCGCAAAACTTGCTACCAGTGCGCCTATTAAGGCAGTGGCCAAAACCAATGCAACCGGGTTATCCATTTTTAAAATAAGCTGCGATACTTTATGTGCCAGTACATGATCATTGTTATTACTCATCCAGAAACTTAAACCACCCCATAATAAAAAGAGTGCAATAAAACCTGTAATAAATGCTTTAAATGGCTTTTGTGGTATTAAAGCCGCCACAGCAAATGCAGCAATGGCAATGCTCCACCAGGGTAAAAACAGGCACATTGCAAAACTTAGTAAAATGGTAAGTATAAGAGAGATAAAAAATTTCATTACTAGATGTTTAGAAGTTTAGTTTTTGCTTATTGCCTATTGCTTATATCCCATCACTTACTGAAGCTCATTTTTGCCAACACCCGCTTATCCCCCACTTCTTCCTTAGTCATCATCCAAAGCGAATAATATTTTCCGGCTGCCCATTGGTCAACAAAATTATCGTAGTATTTACTGCCGGGGTTGCCGCTTTGTCCGCCGGGATATACACCGTAAGCTTCTGTTTTAGCAGTAAGGCTTACTACCATACGCCAGCTTGGGCCGTGCTTTTCTTTTGCGGCATTAATATTATGTGTGCCACCACCTATGGGTAAATTCATTCTACTAAAGGGTGCCAGTTTTGCCAAATGATCAACATGTGTGGCTTTAAATTTATCCCAATCTAATTTACCGTCGGCTTCTGCCTTCACCAGACCGGGTGTTATTTTCTTTAACGTGGAAGTAAGTTCATCTGCCAGGGTTTCTTTTTGCGGCGTATTAATATTATCCAGAAACTTATACGCCGAATCTTTTAAAATTCCTTCTAACAATGAACTTTCAAATGGGTGCATTACAACTTTTGGGGCTTTTGCATATTCATCTTCGAAAACGATTGTTTGAAAATTTGCCCAGAGTTCTTCAAAAACTGTTGCACCCTTTGAGCCAACATCATTTCGCAAATTCCAGTTCTTTAAAATAGAAAGATATTTTTTTTCATCGCTGTTTAATGGTGCTTCATGCATATTTTTTATAAATAATGGCATCAGCATGGCAGCAGGCGCATTATAATTATCGGTTTGCAGCGCCATCATATCCTGGGGTGTAATAGCGTTCATGGCATTCAATCTCCGGTTAATTTCAAATCCCCTGTACATCGGGTAATCTCTTCCTAAATAATACGGATAAGTATTATCATCAACCGGTTTTTGATTAGCACTGCTTACAAAACCTCTTTCAGGGTTGTACTGGTATGGCACTTCATCCTGCGGAATCATGCCCTGCCACAAATAACTACTGTCTGTTCCCGGCATTACAAAATCGCCCTGCCCCTTCCATTTAGCAGGCCACTCGCCTTGCGTACGGATAGCTATATCGCCGCTCTTGCAGGCAAACACACAGTTTTGGCCGGGTGTATGCAGGTTGGTTACAGCAACAGAATAATCTGCATAATTTTTTGCATGGTTCAGCATGTTAAAAATCTTCAGCTCATTGCTTGCGTCATGCGCTTTCCATCTTACAGCATAATATTTATTGTTCGTATTTCTGCCTCCCGAAAAAGATTTATCATACATAACAGGGCACCAGTCATTACCCAATTGTACATAAGCAACTGAATCAATAAAATCAGGTTTGCTTTTTATTTTGATAGTATCTATTCTGAATTTGGTTGCATGATAATCTCCGTTAAAAAGATATTCCTTGCGGCTATCATCCTTAAATTTTATTTCATAATAATCCCTTACATCGCGACCTCCATTTGTAAAACCAAAAGCACAGCTATCGTTATAACCAATAATTACTCCCGGCGCTCCCGGAAAACTTACCCCATAGGCGTTAAAGGTTGGTGTAGATATCTGCACTTCGTACCAAAGCGAAGGAAGATTTAAACCCAGATGCGGATCGTTACATAAAATGGGAGCACCGTTTTTTGTTTTACTGCCGCTTACCGCCCAGTTATTGCTTCCGTTATCCCGGTCGGGTTTTGCATATTCGTTAACAGCCAGGTCGTGATTATTTAAATATACTGAATCAACGTTGGCAGGCGAAACCGGAAATACTTTTTGCTTTTCAAAAATTGTTCCATTGGGGATGATGGGATCTAACGAATCCTGGATGGATGGAAACAATTTTGCAAAATCATCGGTACTAAAATAACTTTTTGCATTTGTCATTTCAAAATCATCATCATGGGATGCCAGATCGTAACTCATGTATTTTAAAAACAACATACTTTTAAGGTTGGTCCATTTTTCAGGTTTGTACCCAATGAGTTTATATTCCATTGGCAACGAGCTTTCTGTTAATGTTTCAATGTATGCATTAACACCCGTGGTATAAGCATCGCACTCTGATTTTATTGCAGCATCTTTTTCCATTTCTTTTTCTGCAATTTCGGCGGCATATACCATACCCAGCCGTCTGAATTCACGATCATGCTCTAAACCTTTTTCTCCCAGTATTTCGCTCGCCCTGCCACCTGCTGCAAAAGTCTGCAGCTCCATTTGCCAGAGCCTGAATTTTGCATGCAGAAAACCTTGTACGAAATAGGCATCGTTTTCCTGCTCGGCAAAAATGTGCGGTACCAGGCGGTCGTCAAGGTAAACATCTACCTTACCACTCAGTTGCGGAAATGAAAGGTTGGCATTGAAGTTTTCTGATGCCTGCTCTGCATTTTGCCATACGCCGTGCTGCGGACTTAATAATGCGCCCAAGGGCCCAGGCAAAACAAGTTTGCTGTTTAATACAACTACAAGGCCCGAAGTAATTAATGCAGATGCTACGAAAGGAAGAATTCTCATGTGTGAGTGCTATTTGCGGTAAAATACAAAATTCTGCTTTAATACCATGCTTTATAAGCAAAATAAAGAAGCTGGTATTCACCTTTTAACAATAAAGGACTTACAAAATAATCACATTTTAGGCCTGTGGTATGGTGTTTGTTTATAAGTTGATGAGATTTAAACTTTACAACCATTTAAAACAACAACTATGAAAAGGAATTTATTTTTATTGATACCTGCATTTGCGATGGTATTTTTTTTATCTTCTTGCAGTAAAAGTGATAGCACTCCCACTCCAACAAATGCAACACCAACAGGGACTTGGAAGGGAACGGGTCAATATGGAACTACTGCAGGAAACCCTACTTATGTTTTTACCCTGAATTTTAAAGCAAACGGAACCATTGATATTACTGGGAATAACAGCACAGCCATTGATGTTGCAACAGGCACCTGGCAAATTGTACAGGATAGTGTGAAGGTCACTTATATTTACATTTCCTCCACTGCTCAATACACCTTATCGGGTAAATTTTCTGCCGGTTCAAATATAATGGTTGGTACCATTGGCCTGTCGCCAAACACAACCGGTGTTGGACTTTTTTCGGTTACAAAACAATAAGTAAAATAAAAAATTCAGATTATTTAAAACAGTTTGGTTTTTACAGCCAGGCTGTTTTATTTTTGTAGGTATGGATCATTTATCTGCCAATATAAAAAACATTTTAGGATTACAATTGCCCAGCGACCCACGTTGGGTTAATTTAGCCGAACTGCAACTGGATGAAATTTTAACGGACCATGCCTACTGCGAACAGAAAGCAGCAACTACATGCATTTCTTTAATTACAAAAAACCCCGAGAAAGAATTACTGGTAGAAGAGCTTGCCCCGATTGTTACCGAAGAATGGGGACATTTCCGCATGGTGATTGCCGAATTGAAAAAGCGTAATCTGAAATTAGGTAAGCAACGAAAGGATGTTTATGTAAATTCCCTTTTACAGTTTCAGAAAAAAGATGGCAGCCCGCAGGAACGTTTTTTAGAGCAGATGCTGATAATGGCCCTGATTGAGGCACGTAGCTGCGAACGTTTTAAAAGACTGAGTGAGGGTTTAGATGATGCTTACATGCGCAATTTTTACCGCAGGTTTATGGAAAGCGAAGCCGGGCATTATACTTTGTTTATTACCCTTGCCGAGCATTATATAGACAAGAAAATAGTTAGAGACCGCTGGGCCGAATGGCTGAAGTATGAAAAGGAATTGATGAAGGAGATGGAAGTAAGGGGAGATAGGATACATTAAAAAACCCTCCGCCCCCTGAAGGGGGAACCTGGAGATCAAGAATTAAAAAAATTTTCTTCTTCGGTGAGATTTAGATAAGGAAATTGCTGTTGCATTTTTTTTACTTTCTCCAGATTGGTTTGCAGGAATTTTTTATGTTGCTCAGATGTAGGGTTAAAAGGCTTATGATTTTTTGCTGCAACAATTACTGCAAGCTCTTTCATTAATTGTTGGGATGATTCATCAATGCAGGTTGCGATAAATTTTTCCCACACGTAGTTTGTGGCGGCATAGTTGGGGTGCACCATATCTTCGGCAAAAAAACGGTAGTCACGCAGGTCGTCAATAATAAGTTCGTAGGCTGGAAAATAAAAACAGTCAGTATTGTTTTCTGTAAGCTGGTGCACAGCTTGTATCAACCTCGCCTTGCTGCGGTTATTTTCTACGAAGCCGTCACGCAAATGCCGCACAGGACTAATGGTGAAAATGACGTTAATATCTGGGTTAAAAGCTTTTGTTATTTCAACCATTTGCTGCAAACCTGTAAATACTTCTTCTACAGGCAAAAGTTGTTTAACAAATTTATCGGTTGGTACTTTATGGCAGTTGGCAACCACTTCTTTATTTTCCAGCTCGTAAACAAAGGCCGAACCAAGTGTTATCAATAACCAGTCTGCATCTTTTAAAAAAGTATTTGCTTTGGATTGAGATTGATTTATTCCCTTTAAACATTCAACTGCATCAGGTTTTGAAAACCGGCTGTGATGCCCCCAACTGTTCCATCTTTCATTTTGATAAAACAGATCAGCTTCGCTGTATTGTTTGTTATTGATGTATGATGAAATGGATTTACAGATGCTTACCGGGTTAAATAAAATGCCATTGGGATTATCAAGCACCGAAAATTTATGATTAATAAGTTTTGTACCTATTTGTTCAGTAAAGCAGGAGCCTATCAGCAATAAATGTTGCTGATGATTGATCTTTACATCAAAAGGTTTGGGAGTAAATTCTAAATGAAAGTCCATAACACGAATTAAACAGATTACACGAATTAAACAGATTACACGAATTACACGAATATTTCAGATGCCAGCATACTACAGCTTTGCAAAACATCTTTGTTTAAATTATTAAGCAGATCCTTTTCTTCAAAATACGGGATCATCAACTCGGTATCCATATTGCCTACTAATTCATCATCGGCCATTGGGCAGCCTCCAATACCTTTTAAAGCACCATCAAAACGTTTGCAGCCTGCAAGCAACGCCGCATCAATTTTTTCTTTCCAGTTTGTTGCTGTTGAGTGAAGATGAACACCGATCTCCGTTTCCGGTAACGAATCAACCAGGTATTTTGTAATTCCATAAACCAGCTCTTTTGTTGCCAGGCCAACCGTATCGGCCAGCGAAATTATTTTTATATCCATCGCCACGAGTTTATTTACCGATTCAAAAACAATGGTTTCATTATAAACATCGCCATACGGATTTCCAAAACCCATGGAAATATAAACAACCAGCTCTTTCTTATTTTTTATGCAAAGATTTTGTATCTCTTCTACCCTGCTCAGTGATTCTGCAATTGTTGAATTTGTATTCCGTTTCTGAAAAGTTTCCGAAACTGAAAAAGGAAAACCCAGGTAAGAAATTTCATCATACACAACCGCATCGGTGGCTCCTCTTTCATTAGCGATAATAGCCAGTAGTTTTGAGCTGCTGCCTCCCAATTCCAAATTACCAATTACTTTACCTGTATCAGCCATTTGCGGAATGGCCTTTGGCGAAACAAAACTGCCGAAATCAATTGTATCAAAACCAACTTTCAGTAAAGCATTGATGTATTCAATTTTTTTTTGTGTTGGTATAAAATGCGGCCAGCCCTGCATAGCATCACGGGGGCATTCAATTAATTTTATCTGTGAACTCATCAACTTTCAATTTGTGATGCAAAGTTAACAATCAATAATGAGTAACAGTTTCCCTTTGTGAAGTGATTTTTTTACGCAGGCGATCAAAAAAGTTAGCCCGGGCTTTTTCGCCTACGAGGCTTATCTGGGTAGATTTTTGAATGGCATTTTGAAATGTATCCCTTGTATGATTTGCAAAGTTTTCATCCCTGGTAAACATAAAGTTGATAAGATTATGGTTGATATAAGCGATTTTATTATTGCCCATTTCTGCCAATGCGCTGTTATCGCCGCTTATCAGGTCATTGTGAAACATGCGGAAGGAAGCTAATCTTTTATCCGGTAATTCATCGTGATTGAATTTTAATCCGAGTTCAGCTTGTTTTTCTATATGATTGATGAGCGACTCGAGGTTTTCGTACAGGCAATCAATATCTTCTTTTGATTCAAATACATTTGTATCTCGGTAAAAAGCGATATGCCTTAGAATACTGTTGATTGTATCAATACTCCATATTTCAGTGGTAGGAATCTGGTTGAAACTGGCTTGTACCTTTTTTCCAAGTTTAGCCTGTATGTCATCAACATCCCGAACCGAGAATTTCCGGTCGTTCATTTCATCAAAATGCAAAAGACTCTTCTGATAATAAAAAAATGTGAAAGCCGCAAGCTGCGGAAACTGTAAGTACGCAAAAGGCGGAATATCGTTTGGAAGAAAATAGACATGCAAATCATCGAAACCAAGCATGAATTCAAACTGAAGTTTTACATTGTTCAGGTACTGCTCCACAAAATCATCAGGCGAATAACCCAGTTTTCCTGTAAAAATAAAACCGTTGGTCTTAATTGAAGAAACTGATCAATGGATATTTTAAAGCTGGTGCTTAGCTTCCCTATCTCTTCAAAACTTAGTGATTTTTCTCCCCTGATACGCCTGTAAGCACTGTCTGTACTTATTTCCATGCAGTTGAGCAGCCAGAAGACCGGTTTTGGAGTGCCTCCTGGCGTAAGCAAAGATATTGTTGATATTACATTTAAAATCGGCATCGGTAACCGGTGATCTGAATTTCAGCCTATTTTATACCAATCAGCAAAAAAGTGAAAATCTTATTGATGTTGGTATGCTTACCTCTTTTCAGTTTTTGTCAATACACAAAAGGTGTGAAGTTGCAATACAAGGCAATAATAATTTTAGATTCAGGTATAGTAAAAGGGTACATTAATGAACATTCTAAGGCAGCTGCTTCTTGGCATCGCACGAAATAATATCTTTAATGACGATTTCCAACACAGCACTCAGTAAAGAACAAAAATAAGACAAATGAAAAAGGAGAAGGTAAGCAAACTAACACAGAAAACAAATGCAATAAGATGCTATTTCTTTATTGCAGGAATTATAACAGGCGTTCTATTTTTTTCGGGGCGTCTATCAGCACAACCTTACCTGGATATTGCAAAGTTGAAATATACCAACAGCCCGAACAAAGGTTTACTAAACCAAAACAAAATGATGTAAAGCTCCACTATTTAAGTTTTGAAACTAACCTGCCGCTACAATTTAACAATAAGAAAGATGCGGTCATCTTCAGCCCCTTCTTCGAAAACTGGTCATCAAAAATCAACAATACCAAACGGCAGAATTATTACAGCGTTGCACCACCAGTTACGCTTTCCAAAACAATTCCCAACACTAAATGGGCTGTTTTACTTACGGGTATTGTACGTATGAATGACAGCAGCATCAATAAAAAAACAAAAATGCAGGTTGGTGGGCCTTTCATTGTGAGTAATAAAAGAAATGAGAACCTTACCTGGAAACTGGGTATCTATGTAAACAATGATTTATTTGGAGTGTTTGTTGTACCTCTCATTGGTTTAGATTGGCAAATTAATAACCGAAATATGCTGTTTGGTGTTTTGCCCGGTAACCTTACTTACGAACATAAAATAAGTGAGCATTTTTATTACGGCGCAAATTTCAGGGCTATAACCAACGCCTACGGAAATACAAACGGGTATTGGCGCATTGATGAAAACCAGTTAGGTTTATATCTTGACACTTATTTTAATAAAAATTTTGTACTGAATATTGAAACCGGCCATTCATTATTCCGAAAAATCAGAACCGGGATAAAACAAGTTTCAAAATATGATGCTGATGTGAACGATAATTTTTATGTAAAAGCTTCTTTTGCATACAGGACTCGTTTTAAAAAAGGTAGTAAGTAAAATTACATCCGTTGCTTCATTACCTCATACAAAACAATACCCGTTGCTACCGATACATTCAGCGAATCAAAATCGCCGGTCATGGGTATCTGAAATTGTTCATCACATATTTTTAGCAACGCAGGATAAACTCCTTTCTCTTCACCTCCCATCACAATAGCACAAGGTTCGGCAAGGTTTAGTTCGAATGATTTCTTAGCAGCTTTCATTTCGCTGGCAAAAACTTTAATGCCGTTCATGTGCAGGTCATCAACTGTTTTCATCAGGCTGTTAACACGGCAGACCGCAATCTCTTCCAATGCACCTGCAGAAGTTAATACAGCATCTTCATTTAGTGCGCCAACGCCTTTATCGGGAATGATAATGGCATTAACACCAAAACAAAATGCGCTACGGGCAATACCGCCTATGTTCCTGATATCGGTAATGCCATCCAATATTAAAAACAAAGGCACTTCTCCTTTTTCCACTACAAATGAAATCACATCCTGCAGGTCCTGGTATTGTACTTT
The DNA here is from genome assembly GCA_038204855.1 of Chitinophagales bacterium. GTDB lineage: Bacteria > Bacteroidota > Bacteroidia > Chitinophagales > Chitinophagaceae > Ferruginibacter. The sequence continues at coordinate 9,320 of JBBRCM010000033.1, read as the reverse complement.
GGCAATCAACGCCACACAGCCTTCGTGATTGCTTACATTAAAGTTGTTAAGTTTTTCAACCGGCACTTTATTAATGGGTGTCTGTGTTTTTTCGGCCAGTTTCTTTATTTCATCAATGCCTTCTCCATGTACGGTGGTTTGCAGATAAATACGTTCCAGTTGTTTACCGGTTAACATAGCTTCGGTAACCGCCTTACGGCCAACTACCAGCGTATTTTTTTTGGGGCGATGCTGTTGTTGTCTAAAATTTTTCACTTGGCAAATTTAAGTTTAATTCCTGTCTGAACGGGGATTGGGAAGGATTAAAAGGATTAACAAGATTTGAAATCTCTTGTAATAAAAAACCATAAGCTTCTACAAACTTATGGTCTTCACAAGTCCCCTTTGGGAGGATTTAGGGGGCTGTTTATTTCAACCCAAATACTTTCTTTACATCCTTCACTGCATCTAATTTCTCCCAGGTAAATAATTCAACTTTCTTCTTAACTACCTTACCATCAGGCGATGTAAATATTTTTTCAACGGTTTCATTTTTGCGTCCCATATGGCCATAGGCAGCAGTTTCGCTGTACATGGGGTTACGCAGTTTTAAACGTTGCTCAATAAAATAAGGGCGCATATCAAAACAAGGCATTTTCATTACCTTATCTGCAATTTCGCCATCAGTTAAATTTACTTTGGCAGTACCATAAGTTACTACATTGATGCTGGTTGGCTGTGCAACGCCAATTGCGTATGAAACCTGCACCAATACTTCATCGCACAAACCCGCAGCTACTAAATTTTTGGCTATATGCCTTGTTGCATAAGCAGCACTACGGTCAACCTTACTTGGATCTTTACCGCTGAAAGCGCCACCACCATGTGCACCTTTACCGCCATAGGTATCTACAATAATTTTACGGCCTGTTAAGCCTGTATCGCCATGAGGGCCGCCAATAACAAATTTACCGGTTGGGTTAATGTGGTACTTTATTTTATTATTGAAAAGATGATTGTATTTTGGATATTTTGCTTTTACCCTTGGTATAACAATATTGATAATATCTTTTTTAATTTTCGCAAGCATTTTATCGTCACTTGCAAAATCATCGTGCTGCGTTGAAACTACAATTGCTTCAATTCTTACTGGGCGGTTATTATCATCATATTCTAGAGTAACCTGGCTTTTTGCATCAGGACGAAGATATTTTATCTCTTTGTTTTCCCTGCGCACTGCGGCCATTTCTATTAAGATAAAATGGGCAAGGTCTAAAGCCAATGGCATATAATTATCAGTTTCGCTGGTAGCGTAACCAAACATCATACCCTGGTCACCGGCACCCTGTTCTTCTTTTTTCTTACGGTCTACTCCCTGGTTAATATCGCCGCTCTGTTCGTGAATTGCAGAAAGAATACCACAAGAATTGGCTTCAAACATGTACTCACTTTTGGTGTAACCTATTTTGCGGATAACACCACGGGCAATTTCCTGCACATCAAGATAGGCCTTACTTTTAACCTCGCCGGCTAATACCACCTGTCCGGTAGTTACAAGGGTTTCGCAGGCCACTTTGCTGCTTGGGTCAAAAGCTAAAAAATTATCTATCAGCGCATCGCTGATCTGATCGGCAACTTTATCAGGATGTCCTTCACTTACGGATTCTGATGTAAATAAATATGGCATATTTTTTTTTTAAGATGGCAAAGATAAGGTTGTATAGTTTAATGAACAAAGCCCTCTTATTTATAAAGAGGGCTTTCCCGGAAATTTTATAAGTTTTATTACAATTTCGAATAAATGATTCTCAGTTTTAACGGGTGATTGGCATTGGTGGCACTGCCAATTTTTACCCTGCCATAGGCAATATTATTACTAAATGGAATTAATTCGTCGGAATATTGAGGATAAGAAATATCAAAAGGAGCATAAAGTCTGAAACCATAATTGGGCCTGTGCTCAGTTACCATATGCTGGATGTACCTGGATATATTGAAGGTATAATAATTAAATGTTCCGCTGGCATCGGTCTTCTTACGTTTAAAACCGCCAAAATAAATATAATCAATCTGCCCACCGGTAGGAAAATAATATGCAGTTAAATTATCGGGATCGTAACTGGTACGGCTGTTTAAATCGTAATAAACCGGTTTATATTTATTGGCTGTTCCAGTGTCCTTCAGGTCCAGGTATAAAAAATTGGGCGCTGAAAATGTGGAATCGGTGAGTGAATTATTATCAGGCACCTGTTCAATAATAATTTCGGCCCTGTGAATGATGCTATTGGGGAAAGTGGCTAAACCTGGGACGTTGATGTTTACAAAAGTACCAGGTGCCGTTTGCACGTAATGTTCATTGATGTTAGCAATAGAAGCCGGAAAGCCACTGCGGTTACGGCTTACATAATTTCCGGTGCTGGATGGTGGGTTGTTGTCGCGGTAAGAAGAGTTTACCTTCAAAGCAGAATAAACCGTATCTGTAACGCCGCTTTTTCTTTTCTTAAAATGAATTTCAAGTTTGGTAGCTGTGTCTGCAATATTCACATACAAAAGTCCGTTTCCGCCACCGTTGGCTACTACTGCAAGCCCGTTATAAAAAAGCCTGTATATCGAATCTTTGTAGAATGCATTGTTACCAGAATTAGCTGCTGTACTATCACGTCCGAACAATCGGTTAATCCAAATTGGATCGGTAATCTTTATTCTGATCAGATTTACACTATAATTTTTCCCGTTTGTATATTTTACAGTATCAGCCAGTCTGCGGGAGTCAATATTAGCGGACCCGATTGATGATCCCGAATAAACCGGCTGATAGTAAAGCCGGTTAGGCCTTGCAAACGAATCCTTGAATTGTCCATCCTGCACTTCTTTTACTTCCAGGTGAACCGGTGTCATGCTGTCGCCCCAAAACCCTGTGTATTTCAAACAGAGTACAATCGAATCCAATGCAACGAGGGTATCACCTGCATTGCCAAAATAATAAGGGTAAAAAGAAGGCTTCAACTGCATAAATATATTCGCAGTGGTACGGCCAAATATGGGATCATTAAATATCGAACCCAATGCATGATCTTCTCCTCGGCTAACAGAAGTAGTGCTGTCGTTAAAATATCCTTGTGAAGAGTTGATAGATAACAATGTATCAAATGTGTGAACATTGTCTACAGCCGGCAACTGATCGCCGCCGATATCAGTAGTATCCAGTTTGGTACAGCTCCAGCCAATGAATGAAATAAATGTTATAGCGGTAATAGCTAAGGGCAGAATACGTTTTTGCACAATAATAATTTTATGAAATGCGGTTAGATTTCTACTTGGCAAGTTCGGAATACAATTGCAAATAGTCTGTTAAATCACTTGCTGCATCATACTTCAGTACTTTTTTACCTTTAACCTTTGCGAATTGTTCAACCAGTTTTTTGTCTACTTTTTCGGCACCAAATGTAATTGCATCAGCATAGGTTGCACCGCCATTAAACATAGCTGTGTTATTCATGTCCTTAAATGGTTCCAGTTCTTTTTTGGTAACATGGTCATTAATGGTAGCCATTTGTAAGAAATCTTTTTCCAGCTTTTCTTTAAAAGTATTTTGCCCAATGGTATAAATAATTTTGCTGTTGCTGAATACAGGCTCTTTTTTGTAAGCATTTTTTATAAACATCGGTATCAACCCGGTCATCCAGCCACTGCAATGGATAATATCGGGGGGCCAGCCAAACTTTTTAACAGTTTCCAAAGCGCCTTTGCAAAATAATACGGTCCTCAATCCATTATCATCAAACCAATTTTCCTTTTCATCGGTAAAAATTGATTTACGTTTAAAATAATCATCGTTATCTAAAAAATATATTTGCAGCCGGGCATTAGGCAGCGATGCCACTTTTATGATCAGCGGATAATCATCATTATCAATAGTTACATTGATTCCCGAGAGCCGGACAACCTCATGCAGGCGATGCCTTCTCTCATTTATTACACCAAACCGGGGCATAATGCAACGTACTTCCATGCCACTGTCGTTCGATTTTACCGCAAGCTTATTCACAATCTCCGCAAAATCAGTAAGTTCCAGATAAGGCGACATTTCATTTGCAATAAATAAAATTCTTTTCTTTGTACTCATTTACACTTGGTTTGTTGCTATAACATTTTAGAAACGGCTGCAAAAGTACGATATTTTTTCGGCAAAATCAGATTCAACAGGCACTTGAGGTGTAATTGCTACCAAATATGATACTATATAAGAAGGCTGCTGACATTAATAACTACCTGCGGCGAAGCAGCAAATTGGGTAACAGCATTGGTTTTGTTCCCACAATGGGTGCCCTGCACCAGGGGCATATCACTTTAATAAGTGCTTCAACATTAGCATGCACCGTAACAGTATGCAGCATTTTTGTAAACCCCACCCAGTTTAACGACTCCAAAGATTTTGATAATTATCCATCAACTATTGAAAAAGATATCGACGCATTGGAAAAAGCAGGTTGCGATGTGCTGTTTTTACCGTCGGTCTCAGAAATGTATCCCAACGGTACACAAAATGTGCAAACCTACAACTTGGGTTATTTAGAAACTGTGCTGGAAGGTAAATACCGGCCAGGCCATTTTCAAGGCGTTTGCCTGGTGGTTCACCGCTTGGTTACTATTATTCCTGCCGAACAATTATACCTGGGCCAAAAAGATTACCAGCAATGCATGGTTATTAAAAAATTAGTCGGGCTTGAAAATATAAAAACGAATATTCACATCTGCCCCACCCTTAGAGAAACCAGCGGACTCGCCATGAGCAGCCGGAACATGAGATTGACTGATAAAGAGAAACAACAGGCACTTACAATATTTGAAACATTAACTTACCTGAAAAACAATATTAAGCCCGCTGATTTAGCAGAACTAAAAAAAATCGCCGTTGATAAACTAACCAATGCCGGTTTTAAAGTAGATTATATTGAAATTGCTGACGCAGGAAATCTTGAAATTATTGAGCACTGGGATGGCAGCAGGAAATTGGTTGCGGTTGCGGCGGCATTTTTAGGCGACGTGCGTTTAATTGACAATTTGTTGCTATCTACTTAGCCCTGCAAAAAAATTAATTTCAGATTTCTATCATTACAAATATTCCCTTCGTAATTTGTAACCGATTATGAACAAGCGCCTGATATCCATATTACAATACATAGTTTTTTTGGGCGGTGGTATATTTTTAGTATGGTGGCAGCTTAAAGGCATGACCGCAGAACAGAAGACTCAGTTTACGCTTGCTTTAAGAAGTGCTAATTACTGGCTCATTATTCCTATTATTTTCATGAGCCTGCTTAGCCATTTAAGCCGCTCATACCGCTGGAAACTACTTTTAGAACCACTGGACTATTATCCAAAAATCAAGAATGTATTTGCCGTAACCATGGTAGGTTACCTCGCCAACGCTGCCATTCCCCGTTTGGGCGAAATTTTAAAATGTACTTTTTTATCAAAGTACGAGCATATCAAAGTTGATAAACTGGTTGGTTCTATTTTAATTGAACGCACTTTTGATGTGCTTTGTTTTGTGATCTTTATCGGCATCACCGTACTGATACAGGTAAATAAGATAGGCGGCTTTATAAAAGATAAAATTGCATCCTTTGGAGAAAACTCGGGAATACCGCTTTGGGGAAAAGCGTTAATCATTTGTGGAATTATCTGGATGGTTTATTTTCTTTTAAAAATACTTGTAAATAAATACCCCGGCAATAAAGCCATTCTTGCAACAAATAATTTTTTAAAAGGGATTGGCCAGGGTTTTATAGCCATCAGAAGTTTAAAAAAACGAAACCAGTTTATTGCACACACCGTGTTTATATGGGCCATGTATCTTTTGGAGATATACGTTGGCTTTAAGGCTATGGAACATACTGCTGCACTGGATTTAAGAGCAGCCTGCAGCGTGTTGGTTTTAGCCACTTTTTCCATGATACTTACACCTAACGGCATTGGCCTGTTTCCGATTTTCATCATGCAAACGTTAATTTTATACGGTATTAACGGTGACTATGGAATAGCATTCGGATGGCTGATCTGGGGGGTATCCACCTCCATTATCTTAATTGTGGGTTTTATCTGCCTTTTGCTGCTTCCTTACATTAATAAAAGAAAAAATGAAATCAATACAGGCTATACCGGATAAGATCTTCACAATAGAAACCATTTTACCCCAGGTTAAACGCTGGCGTTTACTCAATAAAAAAATTGTTTTCACCAATGGTGTATTTGATATTTTACACGAGGGCCATATTGCTTCTTTGAGCGAAGCTGCACTGCAGGGACATATTTTAATTGTGGGTATCAATTCAAATGCATCGGTTAAAAGATTAAAAGGAGAAAGCCGACCGGTTAACAGCGAAAATTCACGCATGTTATTGATGGCATCGCTGGTAATGGTTGATGCTGTTATTTTATTTGAAGAAGATACACCGCTGAATTTAATTACTGCCATCTTACCCGATGTGCTGGTTAAAGGTGGCGATTATACCGTTGAGCAAATTGCGGGAGCAAAAGAAGTGCTTGCCCATGGCGGCGAAGTAAAGATTGTACCCATACTGGAAGGATTTTCTACTACTGGCATTATCGAAAAAATGAAAGTAGGTAATAGTTAGTGTTACTTTTTTTACAGAAATTTAATACTGCTTTTAAAATCAAGCCCTTAAATTCGTCAAAATAATTTTCAAAAATTCTTTTGCTTGCAAAAAAGAAAAATCATATTCAGGGATATAAGCTGGTTATCCTTCAACGACCGTGTGCTGCAGGAAGCGGCAGATGAAACTGTTCCCCTACGGGAACGCATCCGTTTCCTCGGTATATTTTCAAATAACCTCGATGAGTTTTTCCGGGTACGTGTGGCCGCTCTTAAACGTATGATTGAATTTGGAAAAAAATCAAAAATGCACCTGGAACTTAGCCCCGATGCAATTATTGAAGAGATACAGGAAATTGTAATTAAACAGCAAAAAGAATTTGAACGCATCTGGAACGAAATTCTGCGGGAGCTTAAAAAAGAAAGAATTTACCTGGTAAATGAAACACAGTTAAATAAAGTACAGCAGGCATTTATACTTGATTATTTTAATGAAGAAATACGAAGCAACGTAATACCGCTGATGATTGAAAGTATCCAGAATTTTCCGGTATTGAATGACCGGTCGATATACCTCGCCTGCAAACTTTCAAAAAAAGATAAATCAATTCCGCAAAAATATGCGCTGTTGTCGGTACCAACCCGCAGGCTGCCCAGGTTCATAATATTACCATCGAAAAATGCAGATAAGCAGATCATTCTACTGGAAGATATCATCCGCTTTTGTTTACCTAATATTTTTTCATTTTTTGGGTACGATACTTTCTCGGCCCATATCATAAAAGTAACCCGTGATGCCGAAATTGACCTGGACAATGACATCTCTACATCCCTCATTCAAAAAATAGAAAAAGGTTTAAAGAATCGTAAAAAAGGAAAACCGGTGCGTTTTGTTTTTGATAAAGCAATCGATCCTTCGCTGCTCACCTATTTAGTAAGGCGGCTTGGTTTGTTGCAGAAAGATAATCTTATTCCCGGCGGGCGCATTCACAATTTTGTGGACTTTATGAATTTCCCTGAATCGGTTTTCGATAAAAAAAGTCAGCGAAAAAAACCTTTCATACACCCGGACTTAAAAAATGTAACAAGTGTCACGAATATTGTTTTAAAGAAGGACGTGCTGCTGAATTTTCCCTATCATTCCTTCGACAGCATTATTGATCTGTTACGTGAAGCTGCCATCGATCCGGAAGTAACGAGCATAAAAATCACCTGCTACCGGTTGGCCGACCGATCAAAAATTATCAATGCATTAACCAATGCCGTGCGCAATGGCAAACATGTAACCGCTGTGCTTGAGTTGCGTGCAAGGTTTGATGAAGAGGCCAACCTGGAGTGGAAAACTGAACTGGAAGAAAACGGCGTAAAAGTATTGCTGGGTGTGCCCAATACAAAAGTACATGCCAAAATGTGCTTAATAAAAAAACGGGTACACAACCGTACCATTCATTATGGTTTTGTAACCACCGGCAACCTAAACGAAAAAACTGCAAAAGTTTACAGCGATGCCTGCCTCCTTACATCTGACAGAAATATTATGGCCGATGTAAATCGTATATTCAATTACCTGGAGCAGCCTAAAACCAGGATTGCTTTATTAAAAAGCTGTAAAACATTAATGGTAAGCCCTGTAGGAATGAGAAGTCAAATAATGCTGTTGGTTGATAAGGAAATAAAAATGGCCCGGTTAAAAAAGCCTGCAGCTATTATACTTAAATTAAATTCGCTCAGTGATGAAATACTCATTGATAAATTATACGAAGCTGCAAAAGCAGGCGTAGAAATTAAAATGATCATCAGGGGAATATGTTGTTTACTTACAGAAAATAAAAAATTCAGACACCCCGTGCAGGCCATCAGCATTGTTGATGAGTACCTGGAGCATTCCCGTATCATGATCTTTCACAATGGCGGAAAAGAAAAGACTTTTATTTCATCTGCCGACTGGATGGTACGCAATATTGATCACCGGGTAGAAGTTGCCTGTCCTATTTTTGAAAAAAATATTCAACAGGAAATTAAGGACATTATACAGATACAACTGAAAGACAATATCAAAGCCAGAATACTGGATAACGACCTCAGCAACCAATATGTAAACCCCCGCAACACAAAAAAAATACGCAGCCAGGTAGAGACGTATAATTATCTGTATCGCAAATCCCTTTAATGTTAATCCTTTCAAGGTTAATTGGTTAATCCGTTAAATAGTTAATCCGTAAATTTGCCTTAAAAAATAAAGACTCTCGCCAAACAACGGATTAACCAATTAACCAATTAACGGATTAACAATATTGAAACTAGCAGCCATAGATATAGGAAGTAACGCAGCAAGGCTTTTAATAACAGAAGTTACTACAGACGAAAAAAATAACCCTGTTTTTAATAAACTCAATCTCTTCAGGGTACCATTGCGGCTGGGTTTCGAAGTATTTGAGACCGGTCTCATATCCAAACCAAAAACCGGAATGCTTATACAAACCATGAAGGCATTTAAGCATTTAATGAATGCTTACGAGGTAAATCATGTAAAGGCATGTGCAACCAGTGCCATGCGTGATGCAAAAAATGCCCAAGACATTATCCGTAAAGTAAAATTAGAAACCGACATAGCCATTGAAGTGATCAGCGGAGATATGGAAGCCGGTCTTGTTTTTGAAAACCATATTGCCGAAACATTAGATAAAGATCATAGCTACATGTATATTGATGTTGGTGGCGG
>JBBRCM010000032.1:0-30556 GCA_038204855.1 Chitinophagales bacterium | reverse complement strand
TGATTGCATAATATGTAGGTTTTAAAGTTAGTGAAAAATCGCCCCCCATCCCCTGCACCTCCGTTTCGCTACGCTCCACTACGGTGCAGGGGATGGGGGAGACCCTAAAACTGTTTACACATTCTACTATATACTACCTTTTCATTCTTGCTGCTTGCCAGTTTATCCAATAAGAATGACCTTTACTCACACCTCAAACGCCTCACCCAAATAATATAAATCCAGCCATTGTCCGAATATGTCCATATCTGTCTTAAAAGAAGAGACCAACCCTTGCCACACCACAGAAACCCTGGCAGAAATGTTGGGGTTTTGTATTTTATACCTGCCTGGTTGAGGTGTGGCCTGTCAACACCGCAGTATATCTATTATCCAAACAGAGCTTCCCTGCTCCCATTTAAGTTTTCCCTCCTTCAATTTGTGTTATTAACAAGAAATTAAAAATTATTCTTATTACATTTCCCGTAAATCAACATCTAAGTATTGAACAACTTAAAGCTCAGCAAAATGAAAAATAATTCTACCAACCAGGAAATATTATTAATGAGCAACAGCAGCTTTTTTAAAAGGAACTGGGTTGATTTGAATGCTAATAAAAATGATAAACAACTTTCGCAAAAGGAGCAGCTAATTTTGTTATGCTGGAATGGTATGCTTAAGGAAATGATACCAGAAATCATGGAAACAACACCTAATAAAAAAAACCTTACCCTTTGGGAAATCAACCAATCTGGCAATATGCTCGACCTCAGGTTTGGAGACATTGACCAGTTGATAACCGATCAATGGTCTATAAATCCTTACATATTCAGTGAACTGGCATGTATGAATTAATTCTCCCGGTTGATTGCCCTGTAATTTTTGAAATAGTTATCAAGCGATATAGGGCCTCCTCCCTCAATAAAAAAGAAAACAAGCAGCGCTAAAATAATGATAGGGAACATAACATCCGATTCTACCGAAAAAGCGCCAGTTTTTGCATTTACAAAAAATATTGCTCCTAAAAGAATGGGAATTTGTACAAGTGTCCACATCCTTGTGAAGAGTCCCACAATGATCATGCTGCCTCCCAGTAAATGAATCCATGGTATCACTGTGTTTATCCAGGTTGCTTTACCGAAATAAGATGTTGCAGAAAAAAAACTGGTAAGCTCAACGCTGTTTTGTATAAACCCAAAGCCTTTAAAAAAGAGGCACAAACCTAGCACAACTCTTAATACTACCAACCATTTGGGATGGTGTTTGTTACTCCACTCGTTCATTTGATGCATTAAACTCATAAAATGTGATTTAAGTTGAAAAAAGAACTTGATTAAATTACTACATGCAAATTCTTTTATCAAGTTTTTTGTGTTAAAATATGACGGTGCTATTGCTTTAAAGGTTGCAGCAAATTTTCCAGTCCGTTTATCTTTATCTCGTATAAGGTTTCCAGCAACATGCCCAGTTTACCTTTTGGAAACCCCTTGCGCTGAAACCATTCCAGGTATGATACCGGCAGATCGCACAAAACCCTGTCTTTATATTTACCAAAAGGCATTTTCATTTTTACCAATTGCAGCAACAGTTCCGGGTTGGGTTGATTGGGTTCTTCTGACATAAAATCAAACGCTTTTAAAAAAAGTACAACAGATGGTTATACACACAATATCGCTATTAATCCACCATTCAATAATAAAAGCCTTTTATCTTTTTTATTAATCAATGCTTTTATACATTTACTTAATAAAATAAGGCTGAGAAAAAATAAATAAATTATTTTAAACTTTTCCGGGTTATACCCATCCAACAGCACATGATAACAACTTCAATTACCAACCCTTCCGCCCAGGTTATCAGCAACCATATTTTTGCAAATGTGTTGTTGAATAACGAAACAAATCAAAAGTGTTTAATTGCCACAAAAAAGTTTGTGCCCGGCGATGTAATCTGTTCTTTCAGAGCAAACGTTACACAGTCTTACGCAACCTATTTAACCGTGCAAACCGGTGCTGACAGGCATATTACACTAAGCCCCGAATTTTTGCAATACATAAATCACAGTTGTTCGCCTACGGTGTTCTTTAATACCACCAGTATGGAGCTGGTTTGCCTGCAACCATTACAGCCTGGCGATGAGTTTACTTTTTTCTATCCATCTACCGAATGGGAAATGTCCCAGCCCTTTGTTTGCAACTGCGGCAGTGCAGCATGTTTACAGTTAATAAACGGCGCTTCGCACCTTTCTGTTGAAACGCTTTCAAAATATAAACTAACCGATTTCATCAGGCAGCAGGTAAGGCAAAAATTATCCCTGTAGCCGCCCTTTTTATACTATGGCTGCTTTAAAACCATTATTATCTTCTTATTCTAATCATCAAATTAAAGTTTGGGTACTGGCACCGCTGTTAGAAACCAACGATGCCAATATTGATTATTACTACGATTTTAGTCAAAGCTTTGCCGAGTACAAAAAAACTTTTGCAGAATTGGGCATTGAGTGGCAATGGCAACCGGTTACAATAAAAAATTACCCGGCCATTATAGAGCTGATTGCAAAGGAAAAAGACTTCGCCCATAAAACACCCGTGGTTTTTAATTTGTGCGATGGAGACGAGATTAATGGAACGCCCGGAATATCTGTTGTAAAATTATTAGAGGAGAAGGGGTTGATTTATACAGGGGCCGACGAATACTTCTATCGCATCACCACATCAAAAATACCGATGAAAAAGGCTTTTGATAAAGCCCGTGTTCCTTCGGCTAAATGGAAAGCCATTCATGATAAAGATGATGTTGAAAATATTTTTGAATCGCTCGGCACTCCCGTAATTGTTAAGCCTTCCATCTCAGGTGGCAGCATGGGTGTTGGAATAAAAAATGTAGTTCACAATCAAACTGAATTACAGGAGCAAGTAAATAAAATGTTTGAAGGATACCGCGGCTGGGACCTTGCTGCAGATGGATTGATAGCAGAATCTTTCATTACCGGCCCCGAGTTTACGGTAATGATATCCGGCTCGTACAACAATCCTAAAGAAGCTAAAATATATACACCGGTTGAAAGGGTATTTCATGAATCGTTACCTGATCAGGAAAAATTTTTATCCTTCGACAGGCTTTGGGAAATTTACGAAGATGAAACACCCATGCCCAACGAAGCCAATTTTTATGAATATGCTTTACCAGCAGCTTCGCTGATTGATGAAATAAAAAAGATAAGCTGGGATGCATTTGTTGCCTGCAAAGGTTGCGGCTACACCCGTGCAGATATAAGAATGGATAAAGAAACGGGTAAATTATATGTGCTGGAAGTAAATGCGCAATGCGGCTTAAGTGAAGATGAAAATTATACGTCAATAGGTGCAATATTGAGGTTCAGCGGCGTTAGTTTTACCGACTTGGTAGCGGAAATTATTAATGATGCCTTCTCCCGTCTATCTGCAAGCCAATTAAAAAGGCGTATTGCTTAACACTCTACTCCTATGAAAATTTGTGTGCTTCAGCCCGACTATTCCACATCCGATGTTGATTATCAAAATTATGATCCGCCAAGAGACATCAGCCATTTAATGCCTGATGCAAGTTTTGATCATGTGCTGCTGAATAAATTATCTACTTACAAACAATTGAAAGAACTTAAAAAAAAGAACTACGACGTTTTTGTAAACCATTGCGAAGGTTACTTAGAATGGAGCGTTCCATCTATTGATGTTATTTATTTTATGGAACTGCTGAATCTGCCTTTTACCGGGCCAACATCTTTGTTATACGATCCTCCGAAAGACCTGATGAAATATGTGGCTTATGTTGCCGGTATTAAAACGCCTGCATTTGCATTAATTGAAACGCTTGACAGTATTGATGTTGCCAGCGCTCATTTGCAATACCCATTGTTTGTTAAGCCCGATAAAGCTGGCGATAGCCTGGGTATTGATCAACATTCTTTGGTACATAACAAAGAAGAACTAAAACAAAAATGCAGTGACATATTAGAAGAATACGGCCCATTACTGGTTGAAGAATATATTCAGGGAAGAGAATTTACCGTAATGCTGGTTGCCAATGCCGATGATGAAAAAACCTACACGGTTTTTAAACCAATTGAATACATTTTCCCCGAAGGTTTTGAATTTAAAACCTATGCTTTAAAAACATCTGAGCTGCATCCCGAAGCAAATATTCCCTGCAACGATCCTGTTTTGGAAGCCGAATTAAAAGATGCGGCTTTGCAAATATTCCAGGGTTTTGGCGGCGCCGGTTATGCCCGGCTCGACTTTAGGGTGAACGCCCAGAGCGAGATTTTCTTCCTGGAAATAAATTTTACCTGCTCCGTTTTTTATACAGATGGTTACGAGGGGTCGGCCGATTATATTTTAAAAGCAGATGGTGTTGGCCAGGCCGGTTTTCTTAAAAAAATTGTTGATGAGGGTATTGACCGGCATCAACGCATGCAAAAAAAGTACATCATGAAAGGCAATGCCATTGCCGGTTATGGCATTTATGCAACCCAAAATTTACCTGCTAAAGCGTTGGTTTTTAAGGGAGAAGAGATGGCCCAGCGCATTGTAACCCGCAATTATGTAGAGCGTTACTGGGATGTTAAGGAAAAAGAAACTTTTAGAAAATACGCTTATCCGCTCAGTAAAGAGGTATTTTTGCTCTGGGATAATAACCCGGCGAACTGGGCACCACAAAATCACAGTTGCGATCCGAACACCGCTTATGAAGGCTTAAATGTAGTGGCTTTGCGCAATATTGAGCAAGGCGAAGAACTAACCCTCAACTACGCAAGCTTTTTGGATGAACATATGGAGCCCTTTAATTGCCGTTGCGGTGCAGCCAATTGTTGCGGACGGGTTACCGGAATTACCCATAATTCGGTAACTGAAAGAGAAAGTAAACGCAGCAATTAAACTCACCGGCATTTCCCCGGTCTTACTAACCACAGCTACTTCGCTTATTTATCCTCCGGAATTTTAATAATGGAGGAAGCTACGTAGCACAAGCATTACAATTCTCTCCTTTACGGGGCTTTTTTTTAACGATGATTTCAGAATCAAAAGAACAGAACTATGTCGAAGTTTCAAATATTACGCAACCTGATGATGAAGCACAAGTATCAATTGATATTTACTTACAGCTTATTTTCTTTAGAGATGCTGGGTGGATTGTTGCGCTTTTATTTTTTTGGCGAAGCCATCAACGATTTAATAAAAGGAAGTTACGATGGCCTGATTGTACTTACCCTTGTTCACCTTGCTTACCTGGTAATTGGTACTATTCGCCACATGTACGATACCCGGACTTATTCATCTATCTATACATCTTTAGTAACTAAATTTTTAAGCCGCCGGTATTTAAAAACAGATGTATCTAAACTCACCGCACACAGCACCCTGGCCCGTGAGTTTGTAGATTTTTTAGAACACGATTTGGTTTATGTAATTGAAGCAGCTTATAATATTCTTGGTTCGCTCATCATCTTATTCTTTTATGATAAACTGATTGTTGGTATTTGCCTGGCTATTATGGTTCCGGTTATCATCATCAGCATGTTGTACGGTAAAAAAATGCTGCGGCTTAATAAATTTAAAAATGATGAGCTGGAAAAACAGGTAGATATCATCAGCACCGGTAATAACCATGTCATTCGCCATCACTATAATAATTTACGTAAATGGCAGATACGCATTTCTGATAAAGAAGCCTGGAACTTTGGTTTTATGGAGATAATGGTATTGCTGGTAATTGCGGTTTCATTAATTGCATCAAAAAATCTGCACAGCACAACCATTTTGGCCGGCAGCCTGTTTGGTATTTATAGTTATATTTTAAAATTTGCTTCGGGGTTAGATACGATACCTTATACCATGGAGCGCCTTTCCTCTTTAAGCGATATTACTAGAAGGATAGAACTGGAGGTGGATGATATGCCGGATTATACGGAAGATGCAATGCCCGAAATGGAGACTTTTAATTTATTACATAAAAACAGTGGTGCGGAGTTGGTGGCTTAGTAGCCTGATGGAAATAAATTAAACTGGTAGTAAGTTAATTTCCTTTCTTTATCAAAACATTTTGTTAGAATAATTTGTAGGTCTCCTTTTTTTAAAGGCTTAGATTCCCCATACACAAAATGATTTCTTAATACCCCCATACTTTCAGCTTTGGCAGTTTCGATTTGTTTGAAACTTCTTGCTGCTTGTTGTTTCAAGTTTAAAAATTGTTGCTCATCTTTAAGCACACTACAATGAATAATAATTTTTCCAGATTGTCTCCTTGCGGTTAATGAATCCTTTCCGAAATATACAATAACAGTACTGTCTCCTAAATGGCTAGTTAGAAAGATTTTGTCAGTAAAAATTTTTCCGCTTTTTAGGATTTCGAACGCTGTATTGACAGAATTAGCATTATACGCCTTTCTTAAAATTTTAAGGTCGAGATTTTGAGAATAAGTCTGTATGGTAAAATGTATCCCGATAAAAAACAGTACCAATTTTTTCATTTATAAAATTTTGTACTTTGATTCATAGCATACAATACATAAATATACACAACCTTCCATCATCAAACCAGCAATTTTCAACATACTTAAATACAAACTCCTGCCGGTTCCATTACTTCTTATTTTTTTGCGTTACGGTCTTTTGAGTTATGCCTGTGATACGCTGGCCAGCAAGTTTCCTGCAGATAATGTGAGGGACAGAGAGCATGGATTTCAGGATCAGGTCTTTAATCTCAAAAAAATAAAATGAACTATACTAAAAAATACTGGCTGGCAGATTAGGGCAGTAAATAAATTACGCCAATAACCTGCCTGCCAGTACTGGTAGTTTTCAAAAACCGTAATTATTTTTTGCTGATAACGCCACAGCCAATACGTGAGCCTGAATTACCGGTTGGTTGTGTAGTAAAATCGTCTGCACCATTATGTACAATAACAGATCTGTTTAAAATGTTTGTCTTTTCGTCTCCGCCAAGGCTCCACAGGTCTGTTTCCATTTCTAAAGTTCCTTTGCCGCTGGCATCTAAACTTACATTGCCAATATCACCGCTATGGAAACTTGCACTGCCCCATTTGCCGTGTTGTTGGTTGGTGGGGTTCCAGTGGCCATGGGCCATTTTACCCATATCGCCGCAATCGCCCATTTCGTGTAAATGAACAGCAACACTTTTATTTGCCATTTTTGCGCAGGTGATGTTTAATACCAGTTTTACTTTCCCGTTCTGTTGCATAAATTCCGCAGTGCCGGTAAGGGTTGTATCGGGTTGTGTGCCAGATATGGTTGCCATTGCTGCAGCAGCTTCGGTCATTTTTACATCAGTAGTTTTTGTTGTAGTATCAGTAACGGTAGTGGTTTCGTTCTCTTTGCCGTTGTTGCAGGCTGTAAAAAATAACACAGCCAATAGGCTGCTTACTGTAATTAATTGATTAAGCTTTTTCATTGTTTTATAATTTTTATGGTTAAGATATAGATAGTGTACAAAAACAATGCCTCGCAGAAAAGGTAGGTTAATTCACAGATTTATTACGAGTATTTGAAAGTAATACTAAAGAAATACTTACTTTATTATCATCACCGATCCCTGCTCTTCTCTTTTATTGCCCTTAAAAGTGAAACTAGCGGCCCACACATAGCTGCCGCTTATTTGTTTGCCTTTGTAAAAACCATCCCATCTTGTTAAGGGATTGCGGGTGTAAAAAATAAGCTCGCCATATCGGTTGTAAACCAGCAGCAGGTAATTGCTTACTGCGGCCACGTTACCAAAGGCACCAAAGTCGGGGTTTGTGGCATCGCCGTTTGGTGTAAATGCATTGGGGAAGTAAACATCACCGCAGTTGCCGCTAGGGGGTTCATTAATTTGTACCTGTGTTGATACAATACAACCGCCGCCATTATCGATTGCTGTAACGGTGTACATGCCTGCAGCTAGATTTGTTGCCGTGGCGCCGGTTTGCACGGGTATCGTGTTCCAGCTATACATAAATGGCGGGGTGCCATCGGTTGCCAGTGCAGTTGCGCTACCATCTTTATCGCCAAAGCAGGTTGCATCTTTTTTGTTGATTATGCTAATGCCGGGAGTGGGTGCGGTTGCAATAACAACATTAATATTTTCAAAGCAGGCTTTACTGTCTGTAACAGTAACGATATAGTTGCCGGGTGTTAATCCACTGGCGGTTGGTCCGTTACCACCCGATGGAGACCATGCGTATGTGTATGGGCCTGTGCCTCCGCTTTCGTTAATTGTTGCCGTACCGGTAGTAAGGCCGCAACCGGGCTGTATAATAGTTACGGCATGTACCAATGCGGCTGGGGATGTAACAATTTCGGTCGCAGTTATGGCACAAATATTATTTGCTGAAACGATAACTGTGTAAGAACCTGCAACAAGGCCGGTTACCGTTTGGGTGTTTTGGGCGGGTGTTGTATTCCAGTTATAAAAAAATGGGCCTGCGCCGGGTGGTAATACGTTTACCATGATTGACCCATTTTTGTCGGTCGCACAATTATTATTTACGATTACCGAGGGGCCAAAACCAATAATATTTACTATTTGCGGCGGCGATGTTGTAGTTGCATTATCCGGGCCCGATGCTGTTAGTGTAACTGAGTAAGCACCTTGACCAGAAAATATATGTGTTGGATTTTGGAGGTTAGATGTATTGTTTGCTGCGCCAGATGCAGGGTCACCAAAATCCCAGGTTCTGCTTGTAGGGCAGTCACTCGACTCAAAAATAATAGAGTTATTAGGTCCACATTTATAAGTAAATGTTGCGTCGCTCGGCGGTGCTTCTCCAATCATTATATCGTCAACCGCAAAACCATCATAATTATTGCAGGCTGTACCTGCGCCAAAAATAAAACGGAAAATAACATTAGCTGCACCCGCCAGGCCGGGCATGGTATGTTGAGCATTTACCCATTGGCCGCTGCCGCCTCCGCCCTGGCAGCTACCACTGGTAGATTGTATATTGCCCGACCAGCCGTCTTTTATAGTTGCCAGTCCGTTTATATTGGTAATGGGCGAAAAATTAAACCAGTTAGTATTTAAGCAATTTGCAGGCTCAGAAACTGAGCCCACATTA
The DNA here is from genome assembly GCA_038204855.1 of Chitinophagales bacterium. Taxonomy (GTDB): domain Bacteria; phylum Bacteroidota; class Bacteroidia; order Chitinophagales; family Chitinophagaceae; genus Ferruginibacter. Next base: position 21,486 of record JBBRCM010000032.1, on the reverse strand, counting down.
GTCCAGCTTGCTCCCAGGTTAGTTGAGTATTGAAAACCTGCGCCGTCAAACTTTTGTTCCATCTCCCAAAAAACACTGAACGAAATGTATGGATGTTGTACTGTCGTAAAATCAAAACACGGGCTTTGCAGCCATGATCTTTCTCCGTTATTATACGCGTTACCTGTAAGCCCGCCAACAATCCAGCAATTAGTACTTCCATTTGCAGCACCGGTAATTACTGTTTTGCTTGGTGTTCCCCATGCCCAATCGCTGGCATTGCCACCGGTTGTCCAGTTGCCATTGGTAGTTTCAAAACCTTCAGTGTAAGGAAAAATATTAATAGGAGTGGCGCATTGTGCAGTTGCTTTTTGCAAAAAGCAAAACATACATGCAAATGAAATAATTATTCCTGCGGTTCTATTTAAAAGCAATCTCAAATTCATTAATTAATCTGCAAAAATACAAATTTGCCACTGAAGCACAGAAACACAGAAAAGAACTTATATCCAACTCCGTCTTCTGTGTTAAACTCTTTTTGCTAAATGCAAATTATTCTTCGTTTCTCTTTACAATCAAAAACCAATTATTCTCCAGCGGCAGGTATCCGTATTCATAACAGTAAAAATAAGTCTTGTCTGTTTTAGTATTATATATATGTGTGTGGTATTTAAACTGAAACCCCTTCTCAATTAGCTTATCGCGGTTGGCTTTTGCGGTTGCTTCACCCTCGTGCAGCATGCTTTCCAGTATGCGGCGGTTTTTACCAAGCGCATTATTTACGTTGCGTATATTGTTGTTTGCGGCACTTTTAAGATCATTGTTGTAAGCCGCCCGGCAATAATCATCGCAAAATTTTTTATCGCTACGGCCTTTTACTGGCTTTTCGCAAAAAAGGCAGGTTTTGGGTTCTTTTTGTTGTAACATAGTACAGACGGGTGTTTTGGTATATTAAATGTACAAAAAACTTCCGATATAACCGTTTACATACGGTTATAAAGGTAAGTACCTGTTTAATCTCCGGCTATCGCTTTTTGGCAACCCCATCTTTGCATTGTCAATCGGAAACGGCGAAACCAAAACCGGTTGATTGAAATAAATTAAAAACCGCACGGCTTTTCCTTCGACATGCTCAGGATAACAGCACGGCACAAAACTAAAAGACATGTACGCATTAAAAAACAAAGTTCAATTGATTGGTAACCTAGGCAACGCACCAGAAGTAAAAACAACCGAAAGCGGTAAAAAACTGGCACGTTTCAGCGTAGCGACCAACGAAAGCTACCGCAACGCCAACGGCGAAAAAGTAACCGAAACCACCTGGCACAACCTTGTTGCCTGGGGTAAAGTAGCAGAAATTGCCGAAAAGTATTTAACCAAAGGCAAAGAAGTTGCTGTTGAGGGCAAACTCATTAACCGCAGCTATACCGACAAGGATGGTAACAAAAAAAATGTTACCGAAGTAGAGGTAAATGAGATACTGATGTTGGGAGATAAGCCTACGGCTTAGTTTTTTGCCACGGATTGCAAAGATTTTCACTGATTTTTTCTTCCGTGTTACTCTGTGTAATCCGTGGCTTATTCTTCTATCATACTTATAAAATCATTCTATGGCAGTTTTACATGAAGATATCAGCTATAAAATTATTGGAGCCTGTATGAAAGTGCATAGCTTTTTAGGTCATGGTTTTCTAGAGGTTGTTTATAAAGGCGCCATGCAAATTGAATTTGCCAAAAAAGAAATTGATTTTACAAGAGAAAAAGAATTTGATATCAACTACAAAGGAATAATTTTACCACATAAATTTTATGCTGATTTTTTTGTGATGGATAACGTTATTGTTGAAGTTAAAACAACAAAAGATGGTATATCAAATGATTTTATTGCACAAACATTAAATTATATAAAAGTATCTGGTAGCTGCCTCGGATTGATAATTAACTTTGGCAAATTGAGCCTTGAATATAAAAGACTGATATCTTAATTTCGCCTTTGTATTAATCCGTGGCCATCTGTGCAATCCGTGGCAAAAAACAAATAAGCCGAGGGCTTAATTCTTAAATTTTAAAAGTAATATTGTGGCAACCATAGAACGCAACGAAATATTCGACTTGGCCTACCGCTTTGTTACCGAAACAAACGAAAATATTTTTCTTACCGGTAAAGCCGGTACGGGCAAAACCACTTTTCTTAAATACCTGAAAAATAATTCCACCAAAAATATTGTGGTAGCCGCACCAACCGGTGTGGCAGCTATTAATGCAGGCGGCGTAACATTGCATAGTTTGTTTCAGCTTCCATTTCATCCTTTTTTGCCCACAAAAAATAATAAAGAAGAATTGCTTGCAAAGATCAGGCAAAATAAACAGCGCCAACAATTGCTGCGTAAAATGGAATTGTTGGTAATTGATGAGATAAGTATGGTTCGTTGCGATGTGATGGATGCTATTGATACTATTTTAAGGCACACCAGGCGAAACTATCATTTGCCTTTTGGTGGCGTGCAATTATTATGCATTGGCGATCTGCACCAGTTACCGCCGGTGGCACAAAACCAGGAGTGGAGTATTTTAAATGAATATTACGAATCGCCTTTCTTTTTTGACAGTCTTGCTATAAAAGAACAATTGCCTTTATTAATTGAGTTGAATAAAATTTACCGGCAAAAGGAAGATAGTTTTGTAAGGCTTTTAAACAAGGTTCGCAACAACCAAATGGATGCTGATGATTTTGAAGACCTCCATTTAAGATATGATCCAACCTTCAGGCCAGAGAGGGATGAAAAATATATTACACTTACATCTCACAACAAACAAGCCGACCAAATTAATGAACAGGAATTATACAAATTAAATACTGCAAGTTTTAAATACAAGGCGGTGGTTGAAGATGATTTTCCTGAAAATATGTACCCGGTAGAATTTGAACTGAGTTTAAAAGAGGGTGCACAGGTAATGTTTTTAAAGAATGACCTCATTCAAAGAAGATATTACAATGGCAAAATTGGTGTAGTAAAAGAACTTACAAAAGATAAAATTATTGTTGATTGCGATGGAACTGAAATTGAGGTGGGAAAAGAAACCTGGGAAAACAGCCGCTACAGTCTTAACCGTGCCGATGGAAAACTGGAGCAGGAAACATTGGGAACGTTTATACAATATCCTTTGCGGCTTGCCTGGGCCATAACCATACACAAAAGCCAGGGACTTACTTTTGAAAAAGTAATGATCGATGCCGGAGCGGCTTTCAGCAGCGGGCAGGTGTATGTGGCACTCAGCCGTTGCACCAGTTTGGCGGGCATTGTTTTGCTTAGCAAGATTGCCCCGGCCGCTATACACAGCAACGACAATGTAATTAAAGGGCAGCAAACGCTTGCTTACAAAGGCTCATTGCCCGACCGGTTTGCAGGTGCAAGACAATTATTTACCCAACAATTATTGGAAGAAAATTTTTCTTTTGCAGAAGTTGTTTCCGGTATTGATCAATTGGCTTTTCAAATACAGCAGCACCAGGATAGATTAAATGCAGCATCAAAAACCTGGGTAGAAAATTTCAGGCAACAAATTACTGCAGATAAAGAAGTGGGTTTAAAATTCATTGGCCATATAGCTTACTTAATGAAAGAAGAAGCGGTGATTGAAAATAATGCAGGTCTTCAAAAAAGAATTTCTGATGCTGCCAATCATTTTATTCCAAAGTTTGAAACCTATATAAGAGAATTAAAAGCGCACCCCATAAACACAGAACACAAGGAAGCCGCCACACCCGTAAATGAAAAATTAAATGAGCTGGCTTTAGCTTTGTACAACTGCAATTTTTATTTGCAATATTGTAAACAGCCATTTTCAGTAACTGGTTTTTTGCAGCATAAATTAAAATATGTGTCGCAAAAAACAAATCTCACCTGCTACGCCAGCGGCAAAACAGAAGTTTATACCGATGTTGCCAATACAGAATTATACAATACTTTAAAACGATGGAGAGATATGATGGTGAGCGAAGAAAATGTAGCCATTTACATGGTTGCCAACCAGGCCACGCTTAAAGAAATTGCAACCTATCTTCCTTTAACAAAAAAAGACCTGTTGCAGATCAGTGGCTTTGGAAAAGCGAAAGTAGATAAGTATGGTGATGATGTTATTGAAGCAGTACAGGAGTTTTGTACACGAAGTGATATTAAAAGCAATATGGCAACATTGCCCACAAAAGCATCAAAAGAAAAAGTGCTGCGTGAAAAAAACGCGGTTACCAAAACAGATACTAAAACCATTTCTTTCAATTTATTTAAAGAGGGGAAAAACATTGCTTCAATTGCTGCAGAAAGAAACCTTACCGTTGGTTCAATTGAAAGTCATTTAATACCTTTTATTCTGGAAGGAGCAATTGATATTAACGACCTGGTATCACCCAAAAAGCAACAATTGGTTTTAAATGCAGTAGCCATACATGGATTATTAAGCCACAAAACTCTCATTGATAATTTACCTGCTGATTTTACTTATGGCGAAATAAAAATGGTGCTGGCGGCTCAAAAACCATAAAAAAAATGAAACTGACTGACGAACAGATTGACATTATAAACTCCGATGGCGACATAAAAATAAATGCTGTTGCCGGCTCTGGCAAAACTACCACGGTTATTGAGTATGCCAAAACAAGGCCTGCCGGATCTAAAATTTTATACCTCGCTTTTAATAAATCGGTTAAGCTGGAAGCAATAAAAAAATTTAAGCAAAAAGGGTTAAACAATGTAACTGTTGAAACGGCCCATTCGCTGGCTTATAAAAATATTGTTTTCAGGCACCAGTATAAAGTAAGGGCTCTCGGGTACAAAACGCACGAGCTGGCGGAGTTACTTGGTTTACAAAGCAATGGGGAAAAACATCACGAATATGTTATTGCCAACCGCATCAATAAATTTATAACGCTTTTTTGCAACAGCGATAAACTAAAAGTGCAGGATGTTAATTACCTGGAGACCGTTGGCGATGCCAAGGCCAAGACTTTCGTAAAAACATTTTATCATTTTATAGAAACAAACACCAGGTATTTGCTTGCAAAAATGGATGCTGGTGACATTGAAATTACGCATGATTTTTACCTTAAAAAGTTTCAGTTGCAAAACCCGGTTTTGACTTTTGATTATATCTTATTTGATGAAGGTCAGGATGCATCTGCAGCCATGCTGGATATTTTTTTAAAACAACCGGCCATAAAAGTAATTGTTGGCGATACGCACCAGCAAATTTATAGCTGGCGCTTTGCTGTAAATTCCCTTGAGAAAACAAACTTTAAAATTTTTAATTTAAGCCATAGTTTCAGGTTTGGGGAAAACATTGCGAAGCTGGCCACAGAAGTTCTTTTTTGGAAAGATATAATTAAGCCAACAAACCCGATACCAATTAAAGGCGATGGCGCTTGTGATGAAATAAAAACCAAAGCGGTAATTGGTCGCACCAATCTTGGCCTGCTTTTAAAAGCTATTGATTACGTAACCGAAAAGAAAAGCATCAAGCATATTTATTTTGAAGGCAACATAAATTCTTACACGTATGCAGATGAAGGAGCTTCGTTGTATGATGTGTTGAATCTGAATAATAATAAACGCCATCTGATTAAAGATGCATTAATAAAATCAATGGCTTCGGTAAAAGACCTGGAAGAGTATATTGAAAAAACAGAAGATGCCCAGTTAAGCCTGATGGTTGAAATTGTAAAGAAATATGGGAATGATATTTACGACATTATAAAAACATTAAAAGAGAAACATGTTGAGCATGATGATAAAGAAAAAGCCGAAATCGTTTTTTCTACTGTACATCGTTGCAAAGGTATGGAGTACGACTCGGTACATTTAGTAAACGATTTTATTACTGAAGACAAAGTAAAACGGCTGTTTAGCGATTTTGAAAATGATGAAAAGAAAATAAGCAATCTCAATGAAGAGATAAATTTATTGTATGTAGCTGTTACCCGTACCAAAAACAAACTACATATTCCCGAAGAACTATTGCCCAATGGCTTTCCAAAACTAGCCGGCATAAGCGTTATTAAAAAAGAGGAGCCAAAAGAACCTGAACCGGTTTTTAATTACCAGGCAAAACCTGTAAGCTCTTCTTCCAAATATAACGGAACAAACGGCAAAACTTATTCGGTAGAACTTTTTAGAAAAAAACATGGAGAGGCTTATAAACCCTGGACGCCTGAGCTGGATAATGAACTTACCCAGATGTTTAATAACAACACATCTGATTCTGAAATAATAAAACATTTTGGCAGAAATGCAGGTGCGATAAGGGCCAGATTAAGGAAACTTGGTTTAAAATAAAATCTGTTACCAGAGAAAATTTTCGGTTTCTTATCTCCCCATAAAAACCATCAATATTTGCACATCACTTGGGTTTACACCCGAAATTCGTGACGCCTGTCCCAGTGTTCTCGGTTTTATTTTGGTAAATTTCTGGCGGGCCTCATTACTTAGTGAAACCAATTTTTCGTAGTTAAAATTGTCAGGAATTATCAAATCTTCCAGTTGGCTCATTTTAGAAACCAGTTCTTTTTCCTTTTCTATATAGGTATCGTATTTAACCTGTATCTCAGCCTGCTCCAGTGTTTCGTTGTCAAAACCAGCAAGCGCTTCTTTTAGTTTGGGAATATGATTGATCATCTCCTTAAGTCCAACCATTGGCCTGAGCAAGACCTGAACTGCCTTCTGTTTGTTTAATAACGTAGATGATTGTACGCTTTCTAAAAACCCGGCGGTTTCTTCAGTATCAAGACTTATAGCAGATAAAAGTTCCTTTACTTTTTTTACATTTTCAATCTTGGCTTTTACTTTATTCATCCGCTCCTGCGAAGCCAGTCCGAGCCGGTAACTTTTTTCAGTAAGGCGAATATCTGCATTATCCTGCCGTAGCAAAGTCCGGAATTCAGCACGACTGGTAAACATACGGTAAGGTTCGTCTGTCCCTTTGTTTATCAGGTCGTCTATCAATACCCCAATATAGGCTTCGCTTCTTTTTAAAATAACCGCTTCCAGCTCCCTCGTTTTTTGATGAGCATTGATACCAGCCATCAAGCCCTGGCATGCAGCCTCCTCATAACCGGTTGTTCCATTAATTTGCCCGGCAAAAAACAGATTGTCAATTAATTTTGTTTCAAGGCTAAATTTAAGTTGTGTTGGCGGAAAGAAATCGTATTCAATGGCGTATCCTGGCCTGAACATTTTACAGTTTTCAAAGCCTGGAACCAACCTAAGTGCCTGAAGCTGAACATCTTCTGGTAACGAAGTAGAAAAACCATTAACATATATCTCTATGGTATTAAAGCCTTCCGGTTCTACAAATAATTGGTGCCTGTCTCTTTGGGCAAACCGGCTTATTTTATCTTCAATACTTGGGCAATACCTAGGGCCTATACCTTGTATACGCCCTTGATACATTGGGCTTTGTTCAAATCCTGTCCTTAAAAGTTCGTGTACTTTCTCGTTTGTATAGGTGATCCAGCAGCTTCTTTGCTCGGCCGGTTTTATCCTATCTATGTCCAGATAACTAAAGCCTACTATTTCCTCATCTCCCTTTTGCTCTTCCATTTTAGAATAGTCCAGGCTCCGGCCATCTATCCTAGGTGGTGTACCGGTTTTTAGCCTGTCGGTTTCAAATCCCAGGGAAACTAGCTGTTCTGTTATGCCAGTTGAAGACTTTTCAGCCATTCTTCCTCCTCCAAAATTCTTCTCTCCTATATGTATAACTCCGTTCAAAAAAGTACCATTGGTTAAAACAACTGCTTTAGATCTTATTTCATGTCCCAAGCCTGTTGTTACACCAACCGCTTTACAATCTTCTACAATAAGAGATTGTACTGTATCCTGGTAAAAATCAACATTGGGTGTGTTTTCAAGCATCTCACGCCACGTGGCTGCAAATAACATTCTGTCGCTTTGTACCCTTGGGCTCCACATTGCAGGGCCTTTTGATCGGTTCAGCATACGGAACTGGATCATGCTTTTATCGGTAACAATGCCACTATAACCACCCATGGCGTCTATCTCCCTTACAATTTGCCCTTTGGCTATGCCGCCCATAGCGGGATTGCAACTCATTTGGGCAATGGTTTGTAAATTCATGGTTACCAGCAAAACCTTGCTGCCCAGGTTGGCGGCAGAAGCTGCGGCCTCGCAACCGGCGTGGCCGGCACCTACTACTATTATATCGTAATTCTGAAACATCGGTCGCAAAGGTAGTTTAATCAACCACCAAATTTTCTCACTATTTCCTTTTCGGCAAGTACATTGCTGATAGATGCTCCTTGGTTCAGTCGCTGAAAATCAGCTTGATGAAACTGGGAAATCTGATCAAAGTATGCCTGATTCTTAATAATAAAAGCCTCCAGTTCTTTATTGCTTTCTATATTGGCCACTTCAATGGTTGCTATTTTATCGAGCATTCGTAAACAAAAGGGATATTTTGTGCGGTTGTACAAGTCTTCAAAGTAGGTTCTTACCCCCATCGCATCTATCCTGTCTCCTCTTGCTTTGTTGTGTTCGATCTTTTCTACACGAATATTTATAAAATTCCAGCACAAAAGCAGGTCTTCCTCATTGGCAAAATCAAAATAGGCAACAGGTACAATATGATCAAACTGCCAGTTTTTGGCAAAATTCTCCCAGGAAAGGTCCTCTTTAAACTGAATAGCTATCCATTCTCTAAAAAACTTAATGTCAAGGCCAAAATACCTGGCATACGCACTACTTTGAGCTTTTTCTATTACGTAACGGCGCAAAGCAATTTGCCATTTACGCTTTTCTCTTTTTTTAAGTAAAGATTCTGGTGTTTCTATCAAATTAAGGTCAGGCATATTCTTTTTAAGTAAATATACTGTTTCACGGAGAACAGTTCCCCTATGGAACTGTTTTCCGTGAAACAAAGGCTAGTTAAAATATGCTTGAAGATACTTGTTTTCTCTCTGTCGCATTTTGGCTTCGTCTTTGTTATTCTTGTCTTTATAACCGCACAAATGTAATGCTCCGTGAAAAATAACCCTATGCAATTCCTCCTTAAAAGAAACACCCAGTTGCTTTGAATTGTCCTTTATACGGTCAACGCTCAAATAAACCTCCCCCTGTATTTCATTTTCAAACTGGCTGAGGTCAAAAGTGATGACATCGGTAAAAAAATCGTGTTTTAGGAAATCTCTATTAATGCCCAAAATATGATCATCTGAACAGAATATATAAGAAAGGTTGCCTAACCTTCTTTTTTCTAAAATAAACAGCTTTTCAATAAACAGTTTTAAAACCGTACGAGCTTTCAATGCCGGGCGTCTGTCAAGAAAATAGAATTGAACTTTATGCATAGGTTTATTTCTATTCTCGAAATTAGATAACAATATTGATTTGATACATTTGTACTGAAATAAAAGCTGTAAAGCGATTGCATGAAGAAACGATTATCAGAACTAAAGGTTGGAAAATTGGCTGTAATCACGGAATTTGAAAATGATGATATTTTTTTAAAGCTCATGGAAATGGGTTGTATTCCCGGGGAAACAATAAAGATTGATCAGATTGCGCCACTCGGAGATCCAATTTCAATTACTGTGGCAGGATATCACTTAAGCCTGAGACTTGATGAGGCGGAAAAAATTTGGGTAGAGGAGACCGTAATATCAAAGCTGAATTAATTTATAATACAATGGAAGCAATGAAAATCGGACTTTACTTTGGATCTTTCAATCCGGTTCATGTAGGTCATCTAGTAATAGCAAACCACGCAGTAAACGAAACAGACCTTAACCAGGTTTGGTTTGTGGTATCTCCTCAAAACCCTTTTAAGTTATCTGCATCGCTACTTAACGAATATCACCGCCTGCACTTAATTAAAGCGGCCATCGATGGTGAAAATAATTTAAGAGCCAGCAATGTTGAGTTTAATTTACCCAAACCATCCTACACAGTTGATACGCTTGCTTACCTGAAAGAAAAGCACCCCGAACACGAATTTTGTATTTTAATGGGCAGCGATGGCTTTGAAAACCTCCACAAATGGAAAAACTATAAAGTGATTACAGAAAATCACAAAATCTTTATTTACAAAAGACCCGGTTTTGAAATTGGCGAAAACAATGGCGCTACGATACATATACTGGATGCACCATTGCTTGATATATCATCTACTCTTGTCCGTGAGTTAATTAAGAAAAAAAAATCAATCAAGTTTTTGGTGCCGGATGTTGTTAAGGAAGAAATTGAACTTGCGGGTTATTACAGAAATTAAAAAATCAGGCCAAATAAAAGGCAGGCCAATACAATAAAAGGTGCAGGCAATTTAGAATATTGTAGTATCAAAAAGGTACCTATAATTACAGCAATGTTTATAAAGCTAACAGTGCTTAAGGATATGATTGAAACATCTTTAAGTAAATACAAGGTTGCAGCAATCATAATTCCTACAACAGCGGCATTAATCCCTTCTAAAGAACGATAAACCACAACAAACTTTTTAAGATTTTGCCAAACCGGAAAAAAGAAAAGAACCAACAAAGCACTTGGTAAAAAAATAGCGATAGACCCGATAATACAGCCGAGTAACTGAATCCGGTGGCCACCCTTCTTTAGTGCAATACCACCCATAAAAGAGGCAATAGAAAACACAGGACCAGGAATTGCCCTAACAATACCAGCACCCGTTAAAAGCTCTTCACGTTCAACTTTAATAACATCAGGATTATTTTTTGCAATCCGTTCTGAGGTGGGCCTTACAACATATTGGTCCAGCATCAGGGGAATTAATACATCGCCACCACCAAAGACAAAAGAACCAAAACGATAGAAGTTTTCAAACAAATTATATGGCTTTTTATGATCCCAGTTTTGCTTCCTGGCGGTTTCACTCAAAAAACCAGCAACAATAAAAATCAAAACAAAAAGCCAGATATTGGTCCAGCGTATTTGCCTTGGCTTTATCACCTCCTTTTCCGGAATACGCCTGCTGCTGAAATTGGTTGCTATGCCACCAAAAATAATTAGGCCGGGGATAATCCAGGGAGTTTTAAAAAGAAAATAAGTAGCCAGTAAAGCAAACAGCATTATTACTTGTGTAATCGTATTTTTAACACTGATAAGATAAGCCTTAAAAGCCGCATAGGCCAAAAACCCAATAGCCATTGGCTGGATAAACTGAAACAAAGTCGGCTTTAAACTGTTACTTCCCAGGTCGGCCACTAAAAATGAAAGTGCCCCCATCAATGTGCAGGCAGGTAAAATCCAGATTATCAAAGTGAGGACGGCCAGTTGAATACCTCCCCGTTTATACCCAATAAGTGTAAGTGTTTGAGTAGATGATGCTCCTGGCAGCAACTGGCAAAAAGAAATATAATCCATCAACTCCTCTTTGGTTATATCCTTTCTCCTATCTACAAAAGTTTTAAGAACCATACCCACATGGCCTTGCGGCCCGCCAAAAGCACTGATACTGTGTAAAAAAACAGCTTTTAAAAAAGGGATATGTCTAACCAGCTTTTTCAATATAAAATTTGACATTAATAAACTTGGCAACAAAAATTCTGTAAAACAGCTACGCCTTCAACCCTATTTCTCTCAAACGCTCATCAAGGTATTCGCCGGCAGTGATGTTATTATATAATTTTGGATGTGTTTCATCAATACAATTATCAAGACTCCGTAAACTCATTGATGTTTTGGGGTGAAGAAAAAACGGAATTGAAAACCGGGAAGTATGCCAGAACTGCCTGGCAGGATTTACCACCCGATGTGTGGTGCTGCGAAGTTTATTATTGGTCAGCCGCTGCAGCATATCCCCAACATTCACAACTATCTGCTCGGGTAGTGAAGTAACCGGCACCCACTCGCTTTGCTTTGATAAGATTTCAAGCCCATCGGCAGAAGCTCCTACCAACAATGTTATTAAATTAATATCCTCATGCTGCTCTGCACGTATGGCACTTACAGGTTCCCTTGTTATTGGCGGGTAATGAATTGATCTTAAGATTGAATTACCGTTGTAAACAAAGTTATCAAAGTAATTTTCATCTAAACTAAGGTACAAAGCAATTGCCTGCAGCAAGGCCGTTCCAGATTTTTCGAAAGCCCGGTATGCTTCTGCGAGCGTACTGTCAAACTTTTCAATCTCTTTTACCGAAACATTATCCGGGTAAATGTCTTCCCGGAAATTATCACGGGCTATTTGTCCATATTGAAAAAATTCCTTTAGATCCGGTGCCTCACTGCCTTTTGCGTGTTCCTTACCAAAACTGGTGTAACCACGTTGTCCGGCCATGCCTTTTATTTCATACTTTCTTTTTTGTTCAAGCGGCAAAGAAAAAAATTGCTGCACATATCTATAAAGATCAGCTATCAGCTCATCCGAAATACCGTGATTTTTAACTGCAACAAAACCAACATCCTCATAGGCTTTACCTAAACTTTGAACAAATTGATTTTTCTTTACGGCATCGCCCGATAAAAACTCACTTAAATCAACTGACCGAATCGACATAAAATATAACTTTAGTTTTTACGAAAATAGTTTTGATTATGAAAAAATACAAAATATCTTTTTTAGTAGCCCTCTTTATCTCAATATGCTGGCTGCTAGTATTGTCATCCTGCTCAAAAAGAAGCTATGTTCAACAAACCGTAACCTCATTTAAATATGAAAAAAATCCCGGATTACAGTAAACCTGATTACTGGGGCCGCACATCTCTGGAAAAAAGATTTGAGTGATAGTATAACTGCCGATCTTCAAAAAAAAATATCTGAAAGACAGCCTCGCTGACGTCTTTTTTATACATCCTACTACATTAACAGATTATGCAGACTTAAGATGGAATGCCGAAATAGATGATGCAGCATTAAATACAAAAACAGACTATTCAACCATATTATACCAGGCAAGTGTATTTAACGAAAAGTGCAGGGTGTTTGCACCCAGATACAGGCAGGCACATCTTAAAGCATTTTATACACATACCCCGGAGGTAGACAGTGCTTTTGAAATTGCATACGCAGATGTAAAGGCAGCTTTTTAATTTTACCTTAAAAATTATAACCATAACCGCCCTATAATAATTGCATCGCATAGCCAGGGAACCAAATACGCAGGCAGACTGCTAAAGGAATTCTTTGAAAATAAACCTTTACAAAAACAGCTTGTATGTGCCTACATAATTGGTCTGCCGGTACCCATTGATTACTTCACAACTTTACTACCATGCAGAGACTCACTTGCAACCGGGTGTTTTGTAACGTGGCGAACTTTTAAGAGTGAATCAGCAGAACCACAGTTTATAATAGATGAAACCTTTAAATCAGTAGTTGTAAATCCTTTAACCTGGACGATTGAAACATCGGTTGCGTCATCAAAATTGAATCGTGGCGGACTACTAAAAAATTTAATCACATTGTTCCGCATGTTGTAAGTGCACAAATTCACAACAATATTTTATGGAGCAGTAAACCCGATATTCCCGGAAAAATATTATACACACAAAAAAATTATCACATTGGTGACATTAATTTATTCTACTTTAATATACGGGAGAACGCAGCAGCCAGAATTAACGCCTACCTTAAAAAATAAATATTACTTACAGTCCATACAAAGCACTAATCCTGAGCATTTCATCTATGGGCTTTTTTGCAGCAAGGCGAAGATTTTCTTCCATTAAAATTTCGGGCGCCTCGTATTTTAAACATAAATACAATTTTTCTAGTGTGTTTAACTTCATATGCGGACAATCATTGCATGCACAACTATTATTTGGTGGTGCAGGAATAAAAGTCTTATCGGGGCTAGACTTTTGCATCTGGTGCAATATACCCGTTTCCGTAGCCACAATAAAACTGATAGCAGCGTCGGTTTTTGTAAACTTTAATAATCCGGTAGTACTTCCAATATAATCAGCAATCTTTAACACAGCTTCTTCACATTCGGGATGTGCAATAACCTTAGCATGTGGATGGCGTATCTTTAATTTTGTAATTTTCTCCAGGCTGAATATTTCATGAACCATGCATGCACCGTTCCATAATACCATATTTCTACCCGTCTGTTTGTTGATATAAGCCCCTAGGTTCTTATCTGGCGCAAAAATGATAGGTTGGTCAGCGGGTAAGCTCTCTACTATTTTTTGGGCATTAGAAGACGTACAGATTATATCACTTAAAGCTTTTATACCAGCGGAACAGTTTATGTACGTGATAACTTTATGGTCCGGGTACTTATCCTTAAATAATTTAAATAGCGGCGGCGGTGCAGAATCACTCAGAGAACAACCTGCATTTAAATCTGGTAACAAAACTTTTTTTGATGGATTTAATATCTTGGCAGTTTCAGCCATAAAATGCACACCTGCAAAAACTATGATATCGGCTTCCGTCTTTTCCGCCGCTTGCGCCAAACCTAAACTATCACCAATGTAATCGGCCACATCCTGTATATCAGGCTCCTGGTAATAGTGAGCAAGTATTATGGCATTTTTTTCTTTCTTTAATTTTTCAATTTCTGCAAATAAATCAATTGATGGATCTATGTCAATATCCAAAAAACCGGTTTTTTCAATTGTTGCAAAAGCACTGTTAATATCTACCATAATATGTATTAATACTACTTATTTATATAATCATCTACTACTACTAGGGCTGTTAATATGTGTAAAGATTAAAAGTAGCAACTATTGCAAAATTAAAACCTTTAGTTTATTAACGCTCATCCACAGGTAATTAACATTTAAGTATTTAGATTGATAGCTTTGTAATCTATATACATACTCCTGTTAGAAAATATCTAATTTTAATTTTGCACAACAGTTAACAACTTTCCAGGTGTAAAAAATAATTACACATATCATCTTTATAGCTGTTGATATTGCCTGTATAATTTACACTTTAATAACACTAAATAGTTTATCTCTTTCGTGGTATGTAAGTTTTAACCATTTTACACCACTTACCTATTTTTAAAAATGGTGGTTTGTTAACGCTGTTTATGGCTTATTAACAAACGTATGTTAAGAACTCCCAAAACGCCGGAAAACCCGTTAAAAAATTAAATAATCCAGCAAATAATTAAACCACCTGCTTCGCACACAACCCGCATTATAATGTATTCAGGCGTTTCAAAAACCTATTTTATATACAATTTATCCCTATTTTTGCCCTCCAAAATTTAATTTTTAAAAGATATGCAAATTATTCAGGGAATACGTGATAAAGGAGCTGCAATTGTAATTGCAGTTATATCGCTTAGTTTAATTGGGTTTATTTTAATGGATGCCAAGCAGGGTGGTAATAACTTAAAAGCCGGCTCAAGCAGTATTGGTAAAGTAAACGGATCTGATATAGACCAGGCAGAATTTTCTAAAAAAATACAACAGGTTGAAAGCCAGGAGGAACAGCAATCGGGCCAAAAACCTTCTACAACAAGAATTGCACAGATACGTGACCAGGTTTGGAGCCAGGTGGTGGCAGAAAAGGTTTTTTATACTGAAGCTGCCAAGCTGGGTATTGAATTTACATCCAAAGAACTTGATAATATATTAAAGAGTGATGACCAATCGAACCCTTTAATGCAGGATAGATCGATGGTTGACCCGGCTACCGGAAAGTTAGACATGAGTAAATTGGGCCCGGCGTTGGCTAACATTAAAAAAGCAAAAGGCGAACAATGGGATGCAATTAATGCGCAGGTAATTGAGCCGCAGAAATTAACCAGCGTTTCTACCAAGTATTTTGCATTACTAAATGCAAGTGCATATTACCCGGCCTGGATGGAAGAGAAAGATGCAAAAGAAAATAAAAGCTTTGCAAATATTTCTTACATAGAAATTCCTTATCAGACCATCAGCGATAGTACGATTAAAGTAACCGATGCCGAAATTGACGGGTATATAAAAAACCATAAAGCCCAGTTTAAGCAAGAAGAGGGCCGCATGATTTCCTATGTTGGTTTTAGCCAGTTGCCAAGTGCTGCCGACAGCGCAAAAACGAAAGCGATTATTGAAGGACTAAAATCAGAATTTGCAACAGAACAAAACGTAAAGAATTTTATAGCAAGAAACGCATCTGCAATTCCATACGATAGTACATACGAGCCAAAATCCAGAATTAAGTCAGCGAAAACCGACTCTATATTAGCTGCGCCACAAGGAACTGTTTACGGACCTTATGTTGATGGCAACAGTTATGTGTTAGCTAAGGTATTAGGAACAAAGCCTGTACCCGACAGTACCAGAGCCAGCCATATTCTTTTTCCGGTTAAAGACCCGCAAACCGGAAAGCCAATAATGGAAGAAGCACAGGCAAAGAAAATGGCTGACAGTATTTTAGCTTTAGTAAAAGGAGGCGCCGATTTTGCAGCTCTGGCCAAACAGTATGGTACTGATGGAACAAAGGATAAAGGTGGCGATTTAGGGTATTTTGGTTTCAGCGGACCCATGGTACCGGAATTTAATGCAGGAACTTTTGGTAAACCTGTAGGTACAAAGGATGTAGTTTTTTCAAGATTTGGATATCATGTTATTGAGGTAACCGGCGAAAAAAACCTGAACCCTGGATATAAAATTGCCTTCCTGGCAAAAGATATCATTGCCAGCGAAGAAACTATTAATAATGCCAGCAATGAAGCTATCAAACTTTCTTCGGAGAAAGATGCTAAAAAGCTGGATGCATATATACAGAAAAACGGTTTGCAAAAAATATCGGTTCCAACATTAGTAAAAGAAAACGACGCACAAATAGGACAAATGCAGGATGCCAGGCAACTGGTACGTTGGGTATTTGAAGCTAAAAAAGGCGATGTAAGTGACCCAATGCCAGTTGGTGACCAGTTTGTGGTTGCTATTGTTGATAAAATTTATAAAGAAGGAACACAGGATTTGGAAACAGCCAGGCCGCTGGCCGAAAATGCCGTGAGGGAAGAAAAGAAGGCTGAGCAGATAATTACTGCATTGGGCGCTAACCCTACACTGGAAAGTGCAGCAGCTAAATATGCAAAAGAAATTAAAACGGCAGGGGGTGATTCGTCACTTACATTTAAAGCAGGAAGGATTGATTCAATTGGTGTTGATCCTAAATTGACTGGTGCTATATTTAATAAGGCTAATCTTAGTAAAGTGGCTTCGCCGCTTGCAGGTAAAACCGGGGTGTTTGTTTTTAAAGTGAACAGTATTGCAGAAAAAGCAACTGACCCCAATGAAGATAAAGTTCAAAACAGATTGCAGCAAACAGCCGCCATGCGTAACCTGGCTGCAGCAAATTGGTTTGAAGGACTACGTAAAAAAGCAACCGTTAAAGATAATAGGAGCAAATTCTTTTAAAGAAGGAAAGAAATAAATTATACAAAGAGCCGTCACCTGAAAGTGATGGCTCTTTGGTTTTAGGAAAAAACTGGCCCTGAATTTACCTTTTCAGGAAAAATTAGCATTGGCTTCGGTTGTTTAACTTTTTAAATTACCCAAATTTTAAAGCCAATAGTATCTTTGCGTAATGGAGGAAGTATTCGTAAATAAAGTTGCTGAAAGCGGGATAATAACATTAGACCTGGAAGACTTTTATCCAAGAGAAGAGACAGTGGTTTTTGATATGAAGGCTCATTTGTTCATGGGACTTATTTTGAAAGAAAAAGATTTCAGAGAAGCCATGAAGGAATTAGACCTTGAGCCATACAAAGGCAAAAACGTGGCGCTCACTTGCTCGGCAGACGCTGTGATACCCGTTTGGGCATATATGCTGGTGGTAAGTTACTTGCAGCCAATTGCCAAAGAAATTATTTTTGGCGATGCAGATTTTTTACACAAAACCATTTTCTTAAATAACATTGCACAAATAAAAATTACCCATTACGAAGACAAAAGAGTGGTAATAAAAGGTTGTGGCGAATTGCCGATAACCGAAGCTGCTTATGTTGCAATAACTGGTTTACTGAGGCCGGTTGCAAAAAGCATTATGTATGGAGAGCCATGCAGTACGGTGCCTATTTTTAAAAAAAGGCGTGAGTAATGAATGGCGAAACGTGAGGAAAGATGGTATAATATCAGGCTCCACTCACCACTCACGATTGACGCCTCACGAGCTAAAACCACCCACGCTTCCTGAACATCCTTATCATTGCCAGTGGGATAAATAACATAAGAGTAACAGAAATTAAAAAACCCCATTTGTTGTGAAGCAATGGTATGGATTCAAAGTTCATTCCGAAAATGCCGCCAATTACAGTTGCGGGAGCCAGCAAACAGGTTACCACCGCCATCACTTTCATTACTTCATTCATTTTTAAATTCACATTACTCAGGTACAGGTCGTGCAGGTTCATCATCATATCCCGGTAGTTTTCGGCCAATTCGTTTGCCTGTACAATATGGTCGTACACATCTTTAAAATACTTTTCAGTTTTTTCTTCTATTAAATCACTTTCGCTTCTTAAAATACCATTTACCAGTTCTCTTACCGGTGCTACACTCCTTTTAAGTATAATCATTTCTTTACGAAGCATATTTATTTTGGCAAGGCTTTTTGTATTGGGGCTTCGTACAATATCTTCCTCCAGCCCCTCTATTTTTTCGCCCAGCTTTTCCATAACTACATAATAATTATCAACAATTAAATCAATCAGCGCATAATAAAGAAAGTCTGCGCCATTTTGCCTTACTTTACTGGTATTGACTTTCAACCGCTCTCTAAGCGGATTAAAAACATCTTTTGTCGCATCTTCCTGGAAACTGATAACAAAATTTTTACCCAAAATAATACTGATCTGCTCCACTTCTACTGCCGAATGTTCTTCATTAAAATAAAGCATGTTCAGCAGGCAAAACAATAGCCCATCTATTTCATCCATCTTTGGCCGCTGGCCCATGCTTAAAATATCTTCACTGATCAAATAATGTATGCCAAAATGTTTGCAGATAGATTCTACATCATCTTTTCTTAAACCATCAACATTTAACCAGGAAACCGTTTCGGGGTTTATATATTGAAAACAATCTGATATTTCTTTAAGTTCTTTAATATCCAGATGGCCTGTATTATAATCATACACGGTCAGTCTGGTTTCTTCCGGCTCTTCTCTTTGTGAAACAACCGTTGGATTAACCTGCAATACTTTTTTTGTACGCAACAGCTCCAGCGGATTTAGTAAATAAGAAAGATAATTTTGAACAGCCATATCAGATGAATTAAGATGCAAAGCATGCGTTAAAAGTAAAGGTATTTGAAAATAATATTTTAATTGTAGAAATAAGTTCAAATAAAAAACCGCCCTGTAATTGCAGAGCGGTTGTATAAAATAATTAAGTTATTATTTTGCAGGAGCGGCCGGTGGTGGAGGAGCATCTGAATTCCAGATATCCCGGTGCATTTTCCATTTGCCGTTTTCTTCTTTCCAAACAACAATAAATTTCCCCTTTTCAGCAGAAACTTTATCGCCAACAAACATTTCATATTTACCAACTTCCACAACAGCATCTTTGCCGCCCATTACTTCTTCGGTTGTAAGGGCAATATTGTTAATTCCCATTTTATGGCCACCATTAAAAAAAGCGGTGATTGCCTGTGTGCCACACATCCTTGGCATGTTTGTTACGTTAATGCAGGCATCGCTGGTATAGCAATTTGCAAACGTGGTAGAATCGCCGGTTGCAAAACAACCACCAAAAACTTTGTTACTGGCAGCAATGGCCGCTTTTGCACTGTCAAGACTAAATCCCGCGGTTTCTGTTTTAGCCGCTTCGTTAGTACATGAATTTAAAAGCATGGTGCCCATTGCCAGGATGCCTAAAAACTTTAAAAAAGAATGTTTCATATTTAATTAGTTTAGGCAACAAAATACGATTATTATTTTCCTAAACAATAAGGGCTGCAGGATATTTTAATTTGATTGCCGCCTGCCGCCACTAAAATTCCTGCTCTTACCTTTATCATAACTACCAAAGCCCCTGCTACGTTTTTGCCCAGGCTTTTGTGCTGGTGTAGCCGGTGCTGAAAAATTTGTATTGCTTAATGGATAAGGATGACTGTTGACTACCGGAATATTTAAGCCAATCAGTTTTTGAATATCTTTTAACTCGGTTCTTTCTTCTGCATCGCAAAAAGAAATGGCGATACCTGTATTGCCAGCCCTTCCTGTACGGCCAATGCGGTGTACATAGGTTTCGGGCACATTGGGTAAATCAAAATTTACTACGTGGCTCAAATCATCAATATCAATACCACGTGCTGCAATATCGGTTGCAACCAAAACACGCAGGTTTCCGCCTTTAAAATGGCTCAACGCATGTTGCCTGGCGTTTTGCGATTTGTTACCATGAATGGCCGCCGCAGTTATTTCGTTTTTATGTAAAAACTTCACAACCTTATCTGCCCCGTGCTTGGTACGTGTAAACACAAGTGCGGTAACAATTTCTTTATCTTTTAATAGGTACTGAAGCAGGCTTAGTTTATTTGCTTTATCTACATGATATAAACTTTGATCAATTGCATCAACGGTTGAAGATGCTGGAGTAACCTCAACATAAGCCGGGTTGGTTAATAATACATTGGCCAGCTTTTGAATTTCTGGTGGCATGGTTGCAGAGAAGAAAAGTGTTTGTCTTTTTGCCGGCAGTTTGGTGATGATTCGTTTTACATCGTGTATAAAACCCATGTCCAGCATACGGTCGGCTTCATCCAGTACAAATATTTTTAAAAATTTCAAGTCAATAAATCCCTGGCTTATTAAATCCAGTAAGCGGCCGGGCGTTGCTACTAAAATATCTACTCCACGCCTTAAAATATTGGTTTGGTGCAATTGAGATACACCGCCAAAAATAACAGTATGGGTAAGGCCGGTATGTTTGCCATAGGCTGCAAAGCTTTCATCAATTTGTATGGCAAGCTCACGTGTGGGCGTTAATATCAGCACTTTTATTTTATGTGGGCCACGTTCTTCGGCTTTGTTTTTATACAGCAACTGTAAAATAGGAATAGCGAATGCTGCTGTTTTACCGGTACCGGTTTGTGCACAGCCAAGCAAATCCCGTTGTTCTAAAATAAGCGGTATGCTTTGTGCCTGTATGGGCGTTGGGGTAGTGTATCCTTCTGTGCTTAATGCTTTTAGGATAGGATCAATAAGATCTAATTGTTTAAATGCCATTAAATGGTTTATTTATGTTTGTGTGGGCTGGCAAAGACGTTGCAAATTCTGAATCAGCAGGAAAAATTTTATGTCCACAAAGCCTGCAACAGGCCGTCTTGTGAAAGGAAGTGGACTGCGAAGCTACGGTTTTGTTTTTTAATGGTCAATAATGGGTGTATTGTACAACCGGTTTCGTAAATTTGGGTATAACTCAAACCCATGCCAACCCTTACTATTACTACCATACAAAGCAATTTAATTTGGGAAGATAAAGCGGCTAACCTGCACATGCTGGAGCAAAAGATTACCGACATTGAAGAAAAAACAGAGATTGTTGTTTTGCCAGAAATGTTTAACACCGGTTTTAGTATGCGGCC
>JBBRCM010000031.1:0-30728 GCA_038204855.1 Chitinophagales bacterium | reverse complement strand
AGTTGCATTTGAAGTTCCGTAGGAACGACAGAAAAGCAGGCCAGAAAAAATCTTCAGAACAGTTGTGATTTCCTGCCTTTCCTTTCCTTTATTGGCGTTACTAAACTTCAAACTCTCGCTCTATAACCCTCATAAAATATAAAACGCGGAGGCCGTCGTTGTGCGTCCCGCCAACGACCGAAGGCTGCATAGGTGTCAGGCCACTACTAACACTCTTAATTTTTAAGGGTATTACTTTACAAAAGCATTTTAAAATTGCAGGCTGTGCATAGTGGCCAGACACCTACGACCGAAGCCCGGCAAATAAATGCCCATAGCTAACATAAAACGCCGGCAGCAAAATGGCTGACCCTTCGGCTGTTGGCGAGACGCACAACAGCGGCGTTAGTATAATACAATGCTTTTCACCGTAGGCAAAAATAACCCCATAAAAGTGCGTGTTTTTTCGTAAATCAGTGTGGTGAAAAAACGCCCAAAAATACCATTAGACTTTATAATTGATAAGCTCACTAATTCTATAGAAAATGTAATAACAGGTGATAGCTTTACAACTGAAATAACATTGGCTTCCGGAACCGATTTAAAAGCTGTAACAAAAAAGAATGGCTGGCTTTTTTACTGGAAGTATGAATTGCGGCAACCTGAAAGAGAAGTTTATAAACTTACAATACCAAATAATGCAGGTTTTATTCAGGGTCTCATAAGTGTTGAAGTTCGTAGTGATCATGTTTATATGCATTTGGTAGAAAGTGCAGGGTTTAATAAAGGTAAAGCAAAGGTTTATTAAGGAGTACCGGGGAACCTGGTAGCTTTTGCATGCAGGCTTTCATTTCAACGTGGCTATCAGGGGAATGTGTCCTTCATTTCAAAAACCCAATTGATTGAACATTATATTAAAACTTTAGGGGCTTTTCACTTTGGTGGTCGTGTTATGATTATTGAAACACAGGCTGCATTAAAACTTATTGATAAATATTTTAAAAATCAGCTTCTATGAAACAAAATAAAAATCAACTTGATGTAGATTTTATTGGTGGTAATGGCCCTTTAACAGAAGAGGAGTCTATAGCGGTCAGTGCATATATCAAGGCACAAAAAAACAAATCATCAGTTAAAAAAGTACAGATTAAAAAGCCATTTTCCAATCGGGAAAAAGTAACTGCATAAAAAGCTGTTATGCAGGCCTGCTCTCCAGTGCAAAATTCAACATAGGAAAGAATAAACTTTACAGAGGCGTTGCAGGAAACCTTGTTGCGTTTGGCTGTAAAATGTCGTTTGAACTTAATTATCAAGGTGTAGTTTCTTTTATTGCCAAAATCCAGCTTATTGCTCATTACGAACAAACCCTGGGAGCAAAAATTTTTGGAGGTAACCGGATGTTCATTGATACAAGAGAGGCATTTATTTTAACAACTAAATATTTGAAAGATTTTAAGCTATGATAAATTTTAAAAAAATGGACGACAAAGACTTCGTATTTGTAAACAAGCCTTTGAGCGACAAAGAAGAAAAAGAATTTAGTGATTTCCTAAAATCACGTAAAACGAAAGCAAGGAAAGTGAGCGCCGCAAAAAAAGAGAAAGTTTTGCAGGATTAACAGCAAGAACCTTTTGGCCACTGTCGGTCTTCCAAAACTCATCCGCAATCCAACGCCTATGCTGGTGAGCGGGCCCTTGTCTTATAACAAGCAGCGTTGCAACCGAAAAGCTGATAACATTCGCAAAAAATCAATGAAAGAATACTACTTACTCTCAGGTCTATTGTTCATCTGCAAAATTTTATTATGCTGAAACAGATAGCTCAGAATGATTAAAAATTATTCAGAAAAAAAATCTCACCTGCAAAAACAGGTGGGATTTTTTTTAATCAGATCCTTTTACTTCATCAGGTCTTTACTGGCTTCCATGATCGGATGCCTGTCAATATACTGCGCAAAAATATCAATCTTACCTGCATCATTATAATGTTGTGCATTGTGTGCCCAAAATTGAATAGCCTTGCCATTTTTATATTTTACATTGGTCTGAAACCAGGTAAGCATCCATTTACCTGCAGCCGTTACACCTCCATTAGGACTTACATTAGACATGATCGGAAGAAAAATATGGTTTGAATACTTGATGTTGTCAATGATATTAAACCTGCCGGTGTAGTAATTTTTAACGGCCTGTTTACCAACGAGGCTGTCACCACCACTCCACCTGAACATTACATTATCAGCCAGGTTGGCGGTGTAGCCTTCAATATCTTTATTTTCAAAAGCGGTGAAGGCGGCTTTTACACCGTTAATAAGGTTACTGTCGTTAATAAGTTCTACAGGCGCTTTCCCGGTTTCTGATTTAGTGTCCGTTGCTGGACCGTCCGCTTTTTTTTCTGCAGTGTTACAGGCAAACAAAATGGTAGCAACAAAAATTACCGAAATGATTTTTTTCATACAAGTTGAGTTTTGATGTTAATGAATAAAAGACTGTGAGTACGGAAGTATAATTTTCAACAAGGGAAAGAATGAGAAACAAAGTACACATTTAATTGACAAATTCAAATCATAGTAATTCTATTTCCAATCTTTATCTCACAGCTCTAGATGTTTGTGCTGGCAGAATTTTAGGTACTTACACTCCAATCAATATTTTATTTTACGTGAAACCCCGATGACGAATATGCTGAAACTACCAAACTGCAAGGCAGAAGGTTTTATCTTGCATCCATGTATTCCAAAGAGCAGTCATCAAAATTAAAAGCACAATTCTGGACAAGCTTCGGGCAATATATGAAACCGGTACCCGGTGCTTCGGGCCTGTCTGTTAACTGGATCAATTATAAAACCGGCATCCGCAATATTCATTTTAAAATGGATGCAGATAATACAAAAGCTGTCATCGCTATTGAAATTTCGCATCCGAAGGAGGAAGAAAGATTACAGTACTACAACCAGTTTCTATCACTCAAAAAAATATTAGCCTCAACAGGTACATTCAACTGGCAGTGGAATGAAATAGTTCAAACCGATCATAAAACCATCAGCAGCATATCGCAGCAACTGGATGATATAAACGTTTTGAATCAAGCTGACTGGCCGTCTATTATCAGTTTTTTAAAGCCCCGTATAATAGCACTTGATGAGTTTTGGGAAATGGTGAAAGACGGATTTGAATAATAGATCCTGAATTTACTTTAATCTCTTTTGCGAATAATAAATTAATGTCATCGCAGGACTTACTATCTTTAAAATTCAACCATCAGTATATCATGAAAAAAATTTTCACCAGCCTGGTTTTAATCACTTTATTAATTAATATTTGTTTTGCACAAACAGACAGCATTGGTTTTTATAAAAAAACTTCGGCTATGATCCCCATGAGGGACGGTACCAAATTACATACCGTAATATTTTGGCCGGTTGGTGCTAAACATGATCTGCCTGTGCTGCTGCAACGCACTCCTTATGGAGCAAATGGCAGCAGTGCTCCCGATGATACAACCTTTGCTGTGCAGGCATTCGGAACAAGCCTGGGTATCATGTTGAAGGAGGGCTATTTTTTAGTGTTCCAGGATATCCGTGGAAAATATAAAAGCGAAGGGAAAATGGAAATTCATCAGCCACTAATTCATGCGACTCAAAAAGGAGGCATTGATGAAAGTACCGACACCTGGGATACAGTTGATTGGCTGATGAAAAATCTAAAAGGGAATAACGGTAAAGCGGGACTCTTTGGTATTTCCTATGGTGGCTGGCTGGCATTGATTGGTGCTGTTGATGCTCACCCGGCACTAAAAGCATCTTCAGAACAGGCGTGCATGGGCGATCTGTTTCTCGGCGATGATTTCCATCACAATGGCGCTTTCCGTTTGAGTTATGGCATGGAATATACCTATGAGATAGAGTTTGATAAAACAACAGACAGCGATTTTCCTTTTCCTCAATTTGACCTGTTTGACTGGTATTTGAAATTAGGTCCATTGAAAAATGTAAATGCAACATACTTTCATAATAAAATCCCTACCTGGGATAATTTTGTAAAACATCCCAATTACGATGCATTCTGGCAAAAGAATTCAACATTGAATTATGTTGCGAATGCACAAATTCCTCAACTGCATGTAGGTGGCTATTACGACCAGGAAGATCTGAATGGTCCGCAACTGATGTACCAGCACATGGAGAAAAAAGACAACGTTAATAATAACCATATCGTTCTTGGGCCGTGGAATCATGGACAATGGGCAAGAGGCAGAGGAGATAGTTTGGGAAAGATCTCTTTTGGGAGTGCAACATCTTACTGGTTCCAGGCATTGCAAAAAAAATGGTTCGACTATTGGTTGAAGGGAACCGGCGACGGAAATTTTGAAGAAGCATATTGTTTTCAAACAGGATCAAACCAATGGAAAACCTACCATACCTGGCCGCCAAAAGAAGCCCTGGTGCGTAAACTATATGCAGCGCCTGGTAATACCGCATCATTTAATAAACCAACTGCTGCAACAGGTTCTGTATCTTATACCAGCGATCCTGCAAAACCGGTACCTTATCGTACACTGCCTATCGAAGCTACCTATGGTACGGGTAGCAGGTGGAAACCCTGGCATGTGGAAGATCAGCGTTTTGTTTATTCAAGGCCTGATGTGATCAGTTTTTCTATGGATAAATTAACGGAGGAACTTACCGTAACCGGGAAGATAATTGCACATCTATTTGCCAGTACCAGTGGTACCGATGCTGACTGGATCGTAAAGTTGATCGATGTATATCCGGATGTTGATTCGGCCAGTTTAACCATGAGCGGCTACCAGTTACCTGTAGCCATGGAAGTATTCCGTGGCCGATTCAGAAAAAGTTTTTCAGATCCGGGACCGCTGACTCCGGGTAAACCCGAAGAGTTTGTAATAGACCTTCACGATATCAACCACACTTTTAAAAAAGGACATCATATTATTATACAGGTACAAAGCACCTGGTTCCCGGTTATTGACCGCAACCCGCAAAAATATGTACCGAATATTTTTGAAGCTACAGAATCCGATTTTATAAAAGCGACACAAACGATCTATTGCAATAAACAATATGCAACTTATATTGAGTTGCCGGTTATGAAAGAATAACAAATCACTGAAAAAAAAAATTCAGAAAACATAATTTTAACATGATGAATCCTAAAGCAGATTTTTATTTCAGCAAAAACGAAAAGTGGCAAAAAGAAATAGAAAAATTAAGAACCATTGTGCTCAGTTGTGGCCTTACAGAAGAATTAAAATGGGGCTGCCCCTGTTATGCGTTGGATAAAAAGAATATTGTGTTGATACACGTATTTAAAGAATACTGTGCAGTATTGTTTTTTAAAGGCGCTTTATTAAATGATGCCAATGGTATTTTGATACAGCAGACAGAAAATGTACAGGCTGCACGGCAGGCAAGGTTCACCAATATTAAGGAAGTAGGTAAAAATGAAAAAATACTGAAAGCCTATATTTATGAAGCTATAGAAGTGGAAAAAGCCGGCCTTAAAGTAACGCTGAAAAAAACAAAAGAATTCGAAATGCCCGAAGAATTTAAAAAGAAGATTGATAAAAATTCAGCACTTAAAAAAGCATTCTATGCATTAACGCCCGGTCGCCAAAGAGGATACCTGCTTCATTTTTCTACAGCAAAACAATCCACAACACGGGAGTCGAGAATCGAAAAATCTATCCCACAAATTCTTACAGGAAAAGGTTTGAATGATTAGCGTAATGATAGAATGGCAGATAATAACTTCTCATAGTTGTCAGCTTTACAGAATAATAAAACCCACCAAATAGTGGGTTTTATTATTCTGTTATTTCCTTCGCATTAATCAATAATTGGGCTTCACTCCCAAATTATAAAACATAAAGCTCCATAAATTAGAGAAACAGTTTCCCGAGCCATTTTTGTAACGCAAACCGGGTTAAGAATTACTAAATTTGCCAAAATCAAGTTCGCATGAGAAAATTATTGTTTGCCTGTTTCATTCTTAGTGTAACGAAATTGAATGCGCAGAAAATTGATCTGCCTGCAGCAAAATTTATTACCGGCGATGATGTTACCTATAGCTACCCGGTAACAGATGACAGTAAATGGGCCAATATAAAATCGAATGTTATTTGGGAAACCCAGGGCTATGATAATTATGATGGATATGCCTGGTACCGTTTTCATGTGATCATTCCGCCGGGCATTAGAACAAATTCGCTTTGGAAAGATTCGCTCCGTATTTTTTTGGCAAAGGTGGATGATGTTTGCGAGGTATTCTGGAACGGAACAAAAATTGGCCACTCAGGTTCGTTCCCCGGCGATAAAGAAGGATATAAAACCACCTGGAACAAAAAGCAGGAATACCACCTGTCAGCAAAAAGTAGTTTTATAAACTGGGCCGGCGAAAATATCTTGTCCGTAAGAGTATATGATGGCGGCGGCGGTGGCGGCATCTTTGATGAAGTGCCTTACGTAAACATGATAGACCTGATAGACGGCATTACCATCAACAACAGCAAGGCGGTTCAGTTTATTTCGCCGGTGAAAGCAAAAAAAGATATTGTGCTGGAAAACAGTTTGCCACAAAAAATAACCGGCACATTGCACTACAGCATCATAGATGTTGAAAATGAAAAAACTGAAAAGCAGTCAATGCCCGTAACCATTTTACCAAACAGCAGTTTAAAACTTTCGTTTTCGTTTGGGGCAGCAGAACGAAATAATATACTTTATGCGTTTGAAGAAAGCAACACACATAAAACAACAGAACTCACAGAGATAATACCTTATATCTTAACTCCTAAAGCTGCTGCATCGCCAAAAATAAATGGCGCAAAAATATTTGGGGTAAGACCCAATAGCCCCTTTCTTTTTAAAATTCCTGCAACGGGCAAAAAGCCTTTGCAATACAGTGTAGAAGATCTGCCTGAAGGATTACAGGTAAATGCCGCAACAGGGATAATTACCGGTTCTCTTAAAAATAAAGGTGAATTCAAAATGAATTTTGTTGTTAAGAACGGCGTGGGTGTTGACAGACGAGCATTTATTGTGAGGTGCGGCGACCTGCTTGCATTAACGCCACCCATGGGCTGGAACAGTTGGAACTGCTGGGGTTTAAGTGTAAATGATGAAAAAGTAAAAGCATCGGCACAGGCCATGATTGATAAGGGTTTGGTTGATCATGGATGGACCTATATGAATATTGATGACGGCTGGGAAGCGGAGGTAAGAAAAGCAAACGGAGAAATTGTTACCAATAAAAAATTTCCAGACATGAAGAAGACAGGCGACTGGCTTCACAGTAAGGGATTAAAATTTGGTATCTACTCATCGCCCGGCACCAGAACCTGTGGCAATTTTTTGGGCAGCTACCAGCATGAGTTGCAAGACGCAAAAACTTATACCGGTTGGGGAGTTGATTATTTAAAATACGACTGGTGCAGTTACGATTCGATATATCTTTTGGAAAAAGATACGAGCCTTACTGCTTATAAAAAGCCCTATGCAATTATGCAAGCCGCTTTGCAAAGCCAAAACCGCGATATTGTTTACAGCCTTTGCCAATATGGAATGAAGGACGTTTGGAAATGGGGTGCGCAGGTAAATGGTAATTGCTGGCGAACCACAGGCGATATCACCGATAACTGGGCAAGTTTATCCGGTATTGGTTTTAAACAAACCAGTCAATACGAATTTGCGCAACCGGGCAGATGGAATGACCCTGATATGCTGATCGTGGGCAAAGTTGGCTGGGGCGATAACCTGCACCAGACACGCTTAACGCCGGATGAGCAATACACCCATGTAAGCCTTTGGTGCCTGTTGAGTGCGCCACTGCTGATTGGCTGCGACCTGAGCAAGCTGGATGATTTTACATTGAATTTACTCACCAACGATGAAGTACTCGCCGTTAACCAGGACCCGCTGGGAAAGCAGGCACAACAGCTATTAAAAACCGATACATACCAGGTTTGGATGAAAGAACTGGAAGATGGTTCCAGGGCGATTGGCATATTTAATTTAACGGATAAAGATGATGTGGTACGCTTTTACTGGAACAACCTGCGGCTTAGTGGCGGTTTTAAAGTGCGGGATCTGTGGCGGCAAAAAGATATAGGAAATTTCAGCACCATGTTTTCAGCAAAAATTCCAGCACATGGCGTAAATTTAATAAGAGTAGTACCAATCAAATAAAAGAACGTGACAAAACTTTCAGTCAACATCAATAAACTGGCCACCCTCCGCAACAGCCGTGGCGGTAACAATCCTGATTTGGTAAAAGCGGCAAAAGATATTGAGCGTTACGGGGCCGATGGCATAACGGTACACCCAAGGCCGGATGAAAGGCATATACGTTATGCAGATGTGTATGAACTAAAAAAAGTAATAACAACTGAATTTAATATTGAAGGCAACTGCACCGAAGAAAGTTTTGTAGACCTTGTACTTGCCAATAAACCAACACAGGTAACACTGGTGCCAGATGCGCTTGGCCAACTCACTTCCAACCATGGATGGAACACGATTGAACATGCTGACTATTTAAAAGAGATGATCGCCATTTTCAAAAATGCTGGCATACGGGTTTCAATTTTTGTTGATCCCGTTGTGGAAATGGTTGAGGGTGCGAAAGCAGTGGGTGCTGACAGGATTGAATTGTACACAGAAAGCTTTGCAAAGGAATTTGGAATTGGTAATAAGGAATCAGGAATTACGCCATACATAGTTGCTGCAAATAAAGCCAATGAACTTGGCCTGGGTATTAATGCCGGCCACGATCTTGATCTACAGAACTTAAAATATTTCGCTGAAAATATTCCGGGTTTACTGGAAGTTTCCATAGGGCACGCTTTGATATGCGATGCTATTTATTTGGGATTGGAGAATGCGGTACAATTGTACAAGCGACAGTTGAAGTAAAAATTAAATTGTAACTTTATTTTCAAATTATTTATATGGCAACCTCATTATTAGACCGGATAACGATTAACCCCGAAATTGCTCATGGTAAGCCAACTATCCGTAATAAACGATATACTGTAGAAGGTATGCTTGAATACCTTGCAGGTGGCGACAGCACCGAGGACTTACTCAAGGAATTTCCTGATCTTGAAAAAGAAGATATACAAGCTTGTCTTCAATATGCGGTATTAAACATGAAACATAAATATGCCGAAATAAAAGCAGCATGAAGTTTTTATTAGATGCACAGTTGCCCCCTTCGCTTAAAAACCTTTTTACTGCAAATGGATACGACTGTATTCATACACTAGACCTGGAATCAGGTAACGACACTACGGATAAAATAATTAATCAAATATCGGTTGCCGAACAAAGAATAGTAATTACCAAAGACAGTGATTTTTTTGACAGCTTTATTGTAAAAAAAGAGCCCTACAAACTTATTTTCGTAAAACTTGGTAATACTTCGAAAAAGGAGCTGATTCAATTTTTTCATGACAGGTTTTCAGAAATTATTGAAAAGATTAAAGTTGAGGATATGATTCTGTTGAGTAGAGAATGAAAGCATGAAATGCTTAATCCTAAACAGCCGTCTAAATCTACGCTTAGATAAAAGTTCAATATTGATATGCAGTACAAGAGTGCGACGCCAATGAAGCTAAATTAAAATTCAAAAGCCGGGTACAAAAGAATACAAAACATAAATCAAAAGCTAATTAAGCAATTTCGCCAGTTTTCTTTCAAGCGCAGGGCCACGCAGGTTTTTAGCAACCACTTTACCATCAGGGCCTATTAAAAAGTTTTGTGGAATATTAAATATCTGAAACTGCTGTGCAACAGAATTCTGCCAGCCCTGCAGGTCGCTGATATGTGTCCATGTAAGTCCGTCCATATTAATGGCTTCTATCCAGGCTGGTTTGGCTTTATCTAATGAAACACCCAGCACGGTGAAATTTTTGCTTTTATACTTGTTGTAAGCAGCCAGTACATTCGGGTTTTCCTGGCGGCAGGGGCCACACCAACTTGCCCAAAAATCAACCAGCACATATTTGCCACGCAATGAAGATAGGCTTACCGGCACACCAGAAGTATCGGGCTGCGAAAAATCAGCGAGCACACTTCCCTTTCCATTTACTTTTCCTTCAGCAACCTGCTGTGCAATATACTGCCCCATGGATGTTGCTTTGATCTTGGGATCAAGGATATTGTAAAGTGCTTCTGTTTTTAGTACATCGTCGGCAATTTGGTTGTACCTGATTATGGCCAAAGGTGTAATATAAGAATCAGTATGGGTGGTTACAAAATCATCAATAAGCTTTAGTGCATTTGTATGCATTACTTCATTATACTCACCATTTTCGGCAAATACAGCCTGGTATGGTTCCAGCGAATTATTAAACTGTTCAAAAGCAGTGTGTGATGCCGAGCCGGTAATTTTTGATTTGTCAATGGTAGCTTTATCACCGTTGATGGTTACCTTACTGTTATCCAGGAATATAGTAATATAGGGTTGCTGCTTGTTGAAAAGTATGATCTTAAAATCTGGCTTTTCCATCTTTCCTTTAAAGCTGAATTTTCCGCCTTTAAGTACAGTGCTTTGTTCTGTAGCACCGGTTTGGCCGTTTAAAAACTCGACCGTGGAGCCTTCAGTAAAACCAGTAACGATACCGTTAATATTGAATTCAGTGGCATCAGATTTTGTTATTGGAGTTGCTTTTGCAGGTACTTTTGCAGCAGTCTTGGCCTTTGCTTTAGGTTTTGCCTTTGCAGAGCCGCCTTGTGCAAAACTTAATTCAGATATCGAGATAGAAGCTGTTAGTAAAAACAGGAACGGGAAAATTCTTTTCATCATTAAAATTTATTATAGTGCAATTTACTGAGTTTTTGGCACTCAGGATTAGCCTTTTATCCTATTTATGAAATCGTTAGTAGTGGCGGAGATGTCGGTTGTATCTTTTAAAGCGTTAATATAAGCCGAGCCGATAATGGCCCCATTCGTATATTTACAGGCTGCGTCAAAGCTGTTCTTGTCTTTTATGCCAAAACCAACCAACACGGGATTGGTTAAATTCATTTGCTGTAATTTAATGAAATAAGCTTCCTGGGATTTTGCATCTGTGGTATTTTGTGAGCTTCCGGTTGTAGAGGAAGAGGAAACTGCATAAACAAATCCGTTACTGAGCTTATCAATCTGTTTAATTCTTTCAGCACTGGTTTCGGGGGTGACTAAAAAGATAAAGTTGAGGTTGTACTTTTTAAAGTACTGCTGATATTGGGTTTCAAATTCGTACATCGGTAAATCTGGTAAAATGATTCCATCCACGCCAACTTCTGCAGCGGCTTCACAAAATTTTTCTATACCAAATTGCAGAACTGGATTCATATAACCCATCAAAATCAAAGGCGTTTGCAGGGTTGCTCTTAAATTTTTAAGTTGCTGAAAAAGTAAATGGATATTCATGCCGTTTTCCAACGCCTGCATATTACTTTGCTGAATAACGGGCCCGTCGGCAATTGGATCGCTGTAGGGAATGCCCAGCTCAATGATATCTGCCCCACTTATTTGCAAAGCTGCCAACACCTCAACAGTTGAATTAAGCTTTGGATAACCTGCCGTACAATACATGTTCAGCACGCCGGTATACTTTTCTGCAAAGAGTTTATTTATTCTGTTCATAAATATTTCATGTACGTGTCCAAATCCTTATCGCCTCTTCCGCTTAAACAAACAACTACTACATCGTCTTTTTTAAAATCAATTTTATTTAAAACAAATAAAGCATGTGCAGTTTCCAGCGCTGGTATAATACCTTCCATCTTACTCAATTCAAAGGCAGATTCCAAAGCTTCCTCATCGGTTGCACTCATAAAAATACCCCGGCCACTTTCAAATAAATTGGCGTGCAAGGGACCAATGCCCGGATAATCCAATCCTGCTGAAATACTGTGTGGCTCTACCACCTGGCCGTCTTCGGTTTGCATGAGCAGACTTTTGCTACCATGCAAAATACCTGGTTTACCCAATTGTGTTGTGGCAGCACTCATGCCACTATTTAGGCCGCAACCGGCTGCTTCTACTGCAACCAACTTTACATTTTCATCATCCAGAAAATTATAAAAAGCACCGGCAGCATTGCTGCCGCCGCCAACGCAGGCAATAACATGTGTTGGTAACTCAGTGCCTGTTTTTTCAAGCAACTGCTTTTTTATTTCTTCGCTGATAATGCTTTGAAACCTTGCCACCATATCAGGGTAAGGATGCGGCCCCACCACCGAACCAATTATATAATGTGTATCAACCGGATTGTTTATCCAGTCACGTATAGCTTCATTGGTTGCATCTTTTAAAGTCTTGCTGCCGCTTAAAGCAGGCACTACGGTAGCGCCCAGCATTTTCATACGGGCCACATTGGGCGCCTGGCGTTCAATATCTTTTTCGCCCATATACACAATACACTCAAGCCCTTTTAACGCACATACCGTTGCTGTTGCCACGCCATGCTGGCCTGCGCCAGTTTCCGCAATAATTCTTTTTTTACCAAGTTTAAGTGCCAGCAAAATTTGGCCGACGGTATTGTTTATTTTGTGGGCACCTGTATGGCAAAGATCTTCCCGCTTTAAATAAATATTACTACTGTATTTTTTGCTGAGCCGCTCCGCATAAAAAAGTGGTGTTGGCCTGCCCACATAATCTTTCAGCAATTGCAGGTATTCTTTTTGAAAACTTTCTTCGTAAATTATTTTCAAATAGTTTTCCTGTAGTTCTTTCACATTGGGGTATAGCATTTCGGGGATGAAAGCCCCGCCGAAGTTGCCGTAATAACCATGTTCGTTTACTGTGTAGTTCATTTTTTTTGTCACCCTGAGTTTATCGAAGGGTTATTTTTATTTGGCTTTGCCAAATTGTGTTTTTGTGCCCAGCAATATTTCTTTGTTCATCTTCATTGGCGTCGCACTCTTGTACAACATTTCTTTACTGAACAATGTTCAGATCATTACTTCTTAAATATTTCAAAAGCTGTTAAAAAACTTATGCTCCAAAGTTCTCCCTTTAGGGGGCGGAGGGGGTTTTCAACCCCTGCCTGAATTGCAACACCAACCCCATATCTTTCACTCCTGGTTCTTTCTCTACCTTGCTGTTAATATCCACTGCATAATAATCTGGATGTTTAAATGCTTTTACTTTGGCGATATCATCCACACCAATACCTCCGCTTAGAAAGAATGGCTTTTCAATTTTTGCTTTGCTCAGCACTTTCCAGTCGAATTGTTTGCCAGTGCCCCCCTCTAATTCTGATGAAGCTGTATCAAACAAATAGTAATCACATACTTCATCGTAATCAGCAACCATTTCATCAATGGAAACCTTACTGTCTTTTACTTTAAATGCTTTGATCACTTCCACTTCTTCTGAAAGCTCTTCACACAGATCCGGGCTTTCATCGCCGTGGAGTTGCACCACATCCAGTCCATAATCTTCAACTACCTGCATAATTTCATCGTAATCTGCATTTACAAATACGCCGACTTTCTTCAAATCAAAATCAGAATTTTTAAGATCTGCTGCAGCAATTTTGTCGCCCACATAGCGTGGCGAATCTTTGTAAAATATTAATCCTGCAAAGTCAATATCAAGGCCATCTAATTGCTGCAATTGTTTTAATTGGGTAATACCACATACTTTGGTGTTCATAATTATTTGGTTTTGTTTTGGGCTAAAGCCCGGTTTAAATTTTATTTTTTATCTACGGCCTAAAGGCCGCAGCTATTCATAAATTAAGCTTGTAGGTTTTCGGCAAATTGCCTGAATGCTTTGCCGGGATCTTCCTCTTTCATAAATTTTTCACCCATTAAAAATCCTTTAAACCCCGCTTCTTTAAAAATTTTAATTGTTTCCGGTTTATCAATACCGCTTTCAGCAATTTTTATTTTATCATGCGGAATTTTCTTGCTTAATTCAATTGAACGGTTAATATCAACAGTAAATGTTTTTAAATCCCGGTTGTTTACACCAACAAAATCTATTTCATCACAAATGTGTTCCAGTTCTTCTTCCCGATGAATTTCCAAAAGAACTTCCAGTTTTAATTGCTTTGCAAATATAGCCAGGTCTTGCACTTCCTTTGGTTTTAAACAGGCAGCTATCAATAAAATAACATCAGCACCCAATGCCTTCGATTCAGTTAACTGGTATTTATCGAAAATAAAATCCTTTCTCAAAACCGGGATGCCGGCAATCATCGCAGTATTCAACAGGTCATCATTATCACCTTTAAAAAAAAACGGTTCGGTTAAAACAGATAAAGCGGCTGCGCCGTAAAGTTCATAATCGCCGGTAACATCTAGTATATCTGCTTTGTCATTAATAACACCTTTTGATGGGGAAGCTCTTTTAAATTCGGCAATAATACCGGTTGTGCTTCCTTCTTCCAGAATCCTCTTTAAGGATATTGTTTTTTTAGAAAAATTTGGCAGCATCTCCCATCCCTCTATGGGAATGATTTGTTTTAATTGCGAAACCGTTTGTTTCCGTTTTGCAATGATTTCATCTAAGATATTATTCATGGCTATGCAATTAATTTTTGTAAAGATTGATAAGCTCTTCCACTTTCCAAACTCTCCACTGCCATTTGATAGCACTCATCATAAGTTGCATACTTACCAGTGCATTGCAAAGCCATGGCCGAATTGGCAAGCACCACTGCATTCTGTGCCCAGCTTCCTTCTCCTTTTAAAATGCTTAAAAATATTTTTGCAGCTTCTTCAACAGAATTGCCGCCATGAATATCCATTGCGTTCACTGTACGCTTTCCTAAATCTTCTGCACTATATATTTTTTCACCAGCGTTAGTAATTACTTTTATATCTCCTGTTAAAGAAATTTCATCATAACCATCCAGGCTGTGAATAATGGTAAATGCACTGCTACCCTGCTGCAACAGATAATTATAAATTCTTGCCATTTCCAGATTATAAACGCCTACCAATTGGTATTTGGGCGTTGCCGGATTTACCATTGGTCCAAGCATGTTAAAGAAAGTGCGGACGCCCAGATTTTTTCTTATCGGCCCAACAACTTTTAATGCAGGATGAAATAATGGTGCATGCAAAAAGCAAATATTGGCTTCGTCTAATTCTTGATTCAGCAGGTCATTATCTTTTTTAAAAGTATATCCCAACTGCTCCATTACATTGCTGCTGCCGCTGATGGAAGAAGCTCCGTAGTTACCATGCTTGGCAACTTTTGTACCTGTGCCTGCCACAATAAAGCAACTGAGGGTTGAAATATTAAATGTATTTTTTCCATCACCACCGGTACCCACAATATCAATCACATCATTGCCTTTTAAATCAACCGGCACACAAAGCTCCATCAATGTATCCCGGAAGCCCTGCAACTCTTCAATGGTAATACTTCGCATTAAATACACGGTAATGAAAGCCGCAATCTCTGCATCGCTGTACACATTGTTGGAAATATTATGCAATACTTCTTTAGCCTGTTCTCTTGAAAGGCTTTTATGTTCGAATAAATAATTTAGAATTTTTTTCATGTCAGTCCTTTAACCAGTTACGTAAAATTATCTCACCATCCGGTGTCAACACGCTCTCCGGGTGAAACTGCACTCCCTGCACATCTAATATTTTATGTTGTAAACCCATGATGAAACCATTTTCATCTCTTGCAGTTACTTCCAGTTCATCAGGCAAATTTTCATCACTAACAATCCAGCTATGGTAACGCCCAACTTCTATTGTCTCCGGCAACCCAGCCAATATTTTTGATTTTTCAGCATTGATTTTTATCGGCGTAGCCACCCCGTGAAAAACAGTACTTAAATTTGTCAGCTTGCCACCAAAAGCCTCAGCAATGGCCTGGTGTCCCAAACACACGCCCAGTATCGATTTGGTTGCAGCATATTCTTTTATCAGTGGTAATAGCAAACCTGCTTCTTCAGGAATACCGGGGCCAGGTGACAAAATAATTTTGTCATAAACTGCAACATCTGCCAAAGCAATCTGGTCATTTCTGTGCACATCAACTTTTTCTCCTGTAATTTTTTCAACAAGATGAACAAGATTGTATGTGAACGAATCATAATTATCAAAAACCAATATTTTCATCACCCAATATTTTGCGCCAACAAAATGGCTTGTTTCAAAGCATTTAATTTATTATTCACTTCCTGCAATTCACTTTCTGGATCACTTACCGCAACTATACCGGCTCCTGCCTGGTAAATCAATGTATTATTTCTTGTTAAAAAAGTACGTATCATGATGGCATGATTTACCGTACCATCAAAGCCAATAAACCCGATTGCTCCTCCATAATAACTGCGGGCTGTGGTTTCATATTCATTAATTAATTGCATGGCTCTTATCTTGGGTGCGCCACTTAATGTACCGGCAGGAAAAGTAGTTGCCAGCAGTTTAAAAGGATTTGTTTCTGGGCCAACCTTACCCGTTACTTCGCTCACGAGATGAATAACATGACTGTAATAATTTATCTTTTTATATTGTGTTACTTCCACTTCACTGCACATGCGGCTAAGATCATTTCTGGCCAGGTCCACCAACATTACATGCTCGGCATTTTCTTTTTCATCATTTTCCAGTTTAATGGCCAAAGCTTTGTCCTCTTCATCATCGCCGGTTCTTTTAAATGTGCCTGCAATTGGGTGTACAATCGCTTTACCTTTTTCAACGATCAATTGACTTTCCGGTGATGAACCCATCAGTTTATAATCGCCATAATCAAAATAAAATAAATATGGACTTGGGTTAATGCTTCTTAAAGCACGATATACATTGAATTCATCTCCGGTAAACTGCTGTTCAAATCTTCTGCTCAAAACAATCTGAAACACATCTCCCCGGTGACAACTCGCCACACCTTTCTTTACCATCTCTATGTAAGCTTCATCCGTAATATTTGAACTTTCTTCTCCAACACTTTTAAAAGGAAAACCCGGTACATCTTTACTCTTTATCAAACTTTCAATAACATCCACTTCGCTTTCAATTCCGCTAAAATGATTTTCACAAATAAACAATTCATCTTTAAAATGATTGATAGCAATAACGTATTGATAAAGCCGGTAGCGCATTAACGGAATGCTGCTCAAGTCTCTCTCCTTTGGAGAGGGATTTAGGGTGAGGTTTTCAAAAAACTGCACTGCATCAAAACTTGTGTACCCAAATAAACCCTGCGCCACATTCACCGGCTTTATTGCAGCTTCTTTAATTTCAAAACGCCGCATAAAATCCCAAAGTAATTGCGGTACATCTGCTGTTTTATCTAACTTTATCTGTTCTGCTGTTTGTCCGGGTAACTTAAATTCAATAGCAGATGGATTGCTTATCTCAATACCTGCAATGGCATTAATGCCAATAAAAGAATAACTGTTTTCTCCTGCATGAAAATCAGTACTCTCCAGTAATACCGTATCTCTGAAACGGTCCCGCAGCCGCAGGTAGATGCCCACCGGTGTATATACATCAGCAAGCATTTTTTTAAATGTGGTTTGTAATTCAATCTTCTTCATTGTCTGAACGGGGATTTGGGTGGATTAAATGGATTTTTTGGATGTTAAATTTGGATTGAATTTTGGATTTTTAAGTCGCTTATATTCCAGAGAAATGCCGCCAAAATTCAACAACAATCCTACTTCAAGATTGTAAGCTTCCAGATAATTTCTGGCCTGAGCATAGTGTGTTGATTCCAAAATCTCCCTCGCTTTCAATTCAGCAATGATCAATCCTTCTACAAAAAAATCAACCCTTCTCTCCCCTATTTGTTGTCCATCATAAAATATCGGCATCGAAAATTCTCTTACAAAACCCAATTCCCATTTCGGCATTTCAATTTCTAATGCTCTCTGATAAATCACTTCCTGAAACCCATTCCATAAAACTGAATGTACTTGCATCGCAGCTCCAATTATCTTCTTAGTTATTTCTTCATACTTAAACTGTGGCATAACAGTTATAATTTAAAAATTAAAAATCCTTCTAATCCCAACAATCCCCCCAAATCCCCGTTCAGACAATTAAAAAACCCGGCAAATGTGCCGGGTTAAACTATCTTATATAATAGCAATGAGGCACGTCATTTGACTATGCTCCACCACCAACCGTTATTATTTATCTTGTTTATTTTCATTTGTTTTGCAAATATGTGTGCAAAATCGGTAACAAAAAAACTTATTTCGTAAATTCAGTAAAATTTTACAAAATGCTGATACAACAAAAACAAGATGGCAGTAAAGGTTCTTTCTATGTAGAAGAAAGTGGAATTATTTTGGCAGAAATGAAATATTCCATGACAGATACCGACCTCATGATTATTGACCACACCCAAGTTTCAGATGAATTTAGAGGTAAAAATGTTGGCTACCAACTGGTGCATACTGCTGTTGAATATGCACGTATAAATCATATTAAAATATTACCGCTTTGCCCCTTTGCCAAATCGGTATTTGATAAAAAGGGCGTAGAATTTGCAGATGTACTGCGGGGTAATTGAATTAACTTCATTAAAACTTTAAAAATGAAACTTATAATATTTGGCGCAACCGGCATGGTAGGTAAGCAACTGGTGCAACAGGCGCTTTTTAAGAAACATCATGTTAAAGCCTTCGGCAGAAATGTATTTACTACTGATTACCTGGAAACAGAAAACCTCGAACTTGTGCAGGGAGCACTGTTTGATGAAGGAGAAGTATTTAATGCTATTAAAGGTTGTGATGCTGTCATTTCGGCCATTGGCGGCAGCATGGATGGCACCGATAAAACCCGTACACTGGGTATGAAAAATATTATTAAACAGATGCAGAAAGCAAGTGTAAAAAGAATTATTGCTATTGGTGGGTTGGGAGTTTTAAACGCAGATGAAAACAGCTTACTGGTTGATAAAGACGATTACCCCGCTGAATACAAAGCGGTCGGATTAGAACACAAAAAAGCTTACGAACTTTTAAATGAAAGTAGCCTCGACTGGACATTTGTTTGTCCGCCTAACATAATCAACGCAGGCCCAACCGGCATTTATGTTACCAAGGCCGATTATCCACCCGAAGAAAATAATTACAAAATAAATGCAGGAGACCTGGCCATGTTCATGCTGAAAGAACTGGAAAAGAATGACTTTGTAAAACAAAGGGTGGGAATAAGTAATTAATTTATTACTAGTGCTTTATTATTATTCTTTATCTTAATCATACTAATTGCTGACCACGTTTATAAATCCAAATCTTCATTGTAAAACCTCGATTCTGCTTTGTTATATCAAATATTTATTTACAGAAAATTTCTTTTTCTGTAAATAAATAAACTTTTTGTATTGAGAATTTAAAACCAAAACTAACATGCTGAAAAAATTCAGATTGCCAAAACTGAAAAGGATTGTCTGTATCCTTTTGTTATTTCTTTTTCATGGAAATATTTTTAGTCAACCCTTTTTACCTATTGCGGTAACTGGCTTTAACCATGATGTAATTGCAGAATCGGGCACCAGTTCCTTAACCAATACAACTGTATCGCTGGATGGTGTTACAGTATCTAATAAAGTTATGTACAGTGTTGCTTTTAAAACTGCCAATGGCTTTGGTGGCGGCGGTATTGCCGATAACGGAACCATTACCGGTGCTTTCGGCACTTACCAACTGGCGCCATACACAGGTAATAATGCCTTGCTGTTGCAACGCACACAAACAGGTGATCTTAC
This sequence comes from Chitinophagales bacterium, assembly GCA_038204855.1. Taxonomy (GTDB): domain Bacteria; phylum Bacteroidota; class Bacteroidia; order Chitinophagales; family Chitinophagaceae; genus Ferruginibacter. The sequence goes on along the minus strand of JBBRCM010000031.1, from coordinate 11,046 downwards.
ACTGGCAACACCAGCAAAATATTCATCTGTAAGGGTATTGTGTTTTACAACAGAAGGATCAAGCCTGGTAAATGTAAAGCTCACATTCAGTGATGCCTCTACTACCAGTGCCCTCACCAACTATGTTTTGGGCGATTGGTTCAATAATACAACCAACCTGGTTTTATCCGGGTTTGGCCGTTGCACCAGGGCTACACCTGCTTCCGGTGCGGATGCATATCCCTCAAACCCCAGATTATATTATATTGATGTGCCGATCAGTTGCGCCGACAAACAAAAACTTTTAACGAAAATTAATTTTACCAATGTTACTACAGCCGGTACAAATGCACCTTATCCTAATTCAGTTTTCTTTGCTGTATCGGGTATTACCAATCCTGCAGTTGCTACTTCCACTGTTACCAACGCCACCTGCACAACCAATGGCAGTGTAACTTTATCACTCACCGGGTTTGCGCTGCCGGTAACTGTTACCTGGAATACTACACCCATACAAAACGGTCTTACTGCCACCAATTTACCAGCTGGTACCTACCAGGCAAGTATCCGGGAAGAATCAGGATGTATAACTGTTGTGCCGGTAACCATCGGCCTTACCAATAATTTAACCATGACGGCCCATGCAGACACAACCATTTGCCCGGGCTCATCATTCAATGCAAATACCTTAAGCAATGCAACAAATTATTCCTGGACGCCAATAGCGGGTGTAAGCAATCCTGCCATTGCAAACCCTGTTTTATCCCCCGCAGTAACCACGCCTTATACTGTAACAGGTACAACCGGTGCCTGTACAATTTCAAAAACTTTTACAGTAACTGTTGGGTCAACAATTACACTTGCCGTGCATGCAGATACTACAATCTGCAATGGTGCATCTTTTAATGCAAATACGGTAAGCAACGGAACCACGTTTACCTGGTCGCCAACAGGGGGTGTAAGTAACCCTGCCATTGCCAACCCTGTTTTATCGCCAACCGCAACTACAACATACACAGTGACTGCAAAAACCAGCACCTGCATTATTGTAAAAACATTTACGGTAACTGTTAATCCCGCTGTAACTGTTAGTGCAGGGCCTGCCGCAAGTATTCTTGCCGGATCATCTGTTACACTGCAGGGTAGCGGAAGTGCAGGAACTTATTTATGGACACCAGCAACTGGCCTGAGCGCAACCAATATTTTAACCCCGGCTGCCACACCAGCACAAACAACAACCTACAATTTAAAGATCACAAATACACAGGGCTGCAGTAATTCATCAAATGTTACTATTACTGTTTTACCATATTGCATAAAACCTTTAAATGCCTTTACACCAAATAAAGATGGTTTTAATGATACGTGGTTTATTACAAATGGCAATTGCCTGAAGAAAGCTACTGTAGAAGTTTATAACCGTTACGGTGGAAAAGTATTTGAATCGCCCGATTACAAAAACGATTGGGATGGTACCTATAAAGGAAAACCGCTTCCAGATGCTACTTACTATTACGTTATTAATTACGAATTGCTAAACGGCGATGTAATACTAAAGAAAGGCAACGTTACAATTTTAAGATAATAATTCAGCAACAACAAAATATTCAACTCATGCAATCAATGAAAATAAAAACCAGCTTACTGCTTTGCATTGCAGCGTTGTGCAGTATTACTGCAAATGCACAGCAACTTTATAAAATAAGTAATTATATGCAGCACAGTTTTATTACCAATCCGGCTGCGGTTGGCGCCAATGGCTACGCTACATTTGGTGCAGCTTACCGCAGCCAATGGCAGGGTATTGAGGGTGGTCCAACCACCGCTGTTATATTCGGCGATACCTATTTTTCTAAAATGAAAACCGGTTTGGGCATTGTAGTTTACTCAGATAAAACAGGCCCTACAAGCCGTACTGGTGGCGAACTGAACCTGTCTTACAGTATAAAGTTTGATAACAATAACAACAAGCGGTTAATGATTGGTATTGGCGGGCAAATCATCCAGTTTAAAATAGATAAAAGTAAAATTGCGGATGCGCTTCAAAACGATCCGCTGCTGGCTTCATCAGGCACTACTTTAAAAGGCGATGCCAATGCCGGCATTTATTACCGCTCAAATACACTGAATGTGGGTATTTCTGCCAAGCAACTTATTCAACCTAAATTAAATTTGGTAAAAACAAGCGCCAACCCCGAAGGAAGATTATACAGACAATACAATGCAACAGCCAGTTATGATATTAAAGTTGATGATGTAAATATTCTACAACCCCACGCTGAAGTTAGATACCAGCCAGAAGCCCCTGTTGATTTTGAAGCGGGGTTGATGCTTTACCACAAAGACATGTTTCATATTGGAGGCAGCTATCATTACAAACAATCTTACACACTTTTTGCAGGCTTAAAGATATTGCACAGGTTCTCCATCAATTATGCTTTTGATGCTTACAATAAACCGGTAAGTGCTTTTGAAACCGGCTATGCTGCACACGAAATTATGTTACGGTATTTTTTTGTGAAGTAATTCATCCGGAAAAACCGTTTATCAAAAAAGCTGTTATTTAGATTTAATTTCTGTAAATTAAATTTCTAATAACAGCTTTCTTATTTTATGCATTTTTAAAACTGATAACATTATAAAAAAGTCACCATGAAAAAAATCCTCGTAATTGCATTGGTACTATGCACTACCAGCCTGTTTGCCCAGGATGCTATTGAATACCAAACGCCGCCCAAAGAAATTTACGATCTGGTTATGGCAAAGCCAACACCCGGCGTAAGCTTCGATAGTAAAGGGCAATACATGCTGATACTCGAACGCAGCAGCATGCCATCTGTGGAAGACCTGGCGCAACCCGAACTTCGTATTGCAGGTTTAAGAATCAACCCAAACAATTTTGGTCCCAGCAGAAGTGCTTATACCACCGGTATTATTATTAAAGAACTGGCAACCGGAAAAGAAGTTGCTGTTGCCGGTTTACCTGCAAATTTAAAAGCAGGCAACCTGCAATGGAGCCCCAATGAGGATAAAGCCGCTTTCACCAACACTACCAATAATGCTGTTGATATTTATGTGATAGATATAAAAACACATAAAGCAACCAAAGTAAATAAAGCAGCAGTCAATTTGGTGTTAGGTGCCGCATTTGACTGGATTGATAATAACAATTTATTATATACAGCCGTGAACAGACCATTAACCATGGCTCCTAAAAAACCATTGGCACCTAAGGGACCGGTTGTACAACAAAATTTAGGTAAGGTTGCTGCCAGCCCTATTTTCCAGGATTTGATAAAATCTCCTTTTGATGAAACACAGTTTGAATTTTATGCAACAACCCAACTGGTAAAAAATACAAACGGAAGCGAAACAAAAATTGGTGTACCGGCTATTTACAGCAACATAAAAATATCGCCCGATAAAAAATATTTACTTGTGGAAAGGATTGATAAACCATTCTCTTACTTAGTTACCGCTTATGGTTTTAACAGCACCATGATGATAACTGACATGAATGGCACCCTGGTAAAAACCATTGCCAAATTGCCCAGCAGCGAACTGGAACCCCGTGGAAACGACAATGTATTGAATGCTCCACGTGGGTATAACTGGCTGGATAATTCTCCCGCAACCCTGCAATGGATAGAGCCCTTGGACAGTGGCATGATAAAAAAGAAAATGGATTATCATGATGCGGCATACATACTGGCAGCACCATTTATCGGTGGTCCCAGGGAGTTGGTAAAAACTGCTGAGCGCATGTTCAATGTAAACGATATTGTAAATGGTTCTTTCTTTATTACCGAAGGTTCAAGAGGAAAACACCGCCAGAAAATGAGCAGGCTTACTGCAGATAGTAAAATGGAAGTGTTGATAGACCGTAGCACCGACGATGCTTACAACGACCCCGGCACACCCCTCACCGAAAAAAATAAATACGACCGCAATACCATTAAATTGCTCAACGGGTCTCAATTGGTAATGCGTGGCATGGGTGCTTCATCAAAAGGCGATCTGCCATTTTTAAATACATTCGACATCAATACCAAAGAAACCAAACAACTCTGGCGTTGCGAAGAACCGTATTACGAAACTGTAACCACCGTTTTGGATTACGATAAAATGACCATTGTTACCAACAAACAAAGCCAGGCCGAACAACCCAATTATTATTTGCGTGACCTTAAAAATAATTCAGCAAAAGCCATCACCGCATTCCCCGATCCACAACCAGGGCTGCGTGGCATTACCAAACAAAAAATTATGTACAAACGCAAAGATGGTGTTGATCTTGCTGCCGATCTGTATCTTCCCAAAGGATATGATAAAGCAAAAGACGGTCCGCTGCCGGTAATGATGTGGGCTTATCCACGGGAATTTAAAAGTGCAAGCGATGCTGCACAGTTACGTGGCAGCAAATATACTTTTACAAGAGTTGGTTATGGCTCTGTTGTATTTTGGGCAACGCAGGGTTATGCAATTATGGATAATACAGAGTTCCCCATTGTAGGCGAAGGCGATAAACAACCCAACGATAATTTTGTTGACCAGCTTACCTGGAGTGCCGAAGCCGCTATAAATAAAGTTGCAGAAATGGGTGTTGGCGACCGCAACCGTGTGGCAGTTGGCGGACACAGTTATGGTGCATTCAAGACGGCGAATCTGGTGGCACATACCAATTTATTTAAAGCTGGTATTGCACGCAGTGGCGCTTACAATCGCACCCTCACTCCTTTTGGTTTTCAAAATGAAGAGCGCACTTACTGGCAGGCACCCGAAGTGTATAATGCCATGAGCCCCTTTAGTTTTGCTGATAAAATTAAAACACCGTTGTTGATGATACATGGCGAAGCTGATAACAATCCCGGCACCTTCCCCATACAAAGCGAACGCCTGTACAATGCTATAAAAGGCCACGGCGGCACCGTACGTTTTGTGCAACTGCCTTTTGAAGCCCACGGTTATGCAGCAAAAGAAAATATCTTGCACATGCTTTGGGAGCAGGATCAGTGGCTAGATAAATACGTGAAGAATGCGGCAGGTACGCCGTATGTGAAATAAAATTGTGTGAACGGGGATTTTGAAAGATTAAAGAGATTTATTGGATTATTAAAGCAAATCCTTTTAATCCAAAAAATCTACCCAAATCCCCGTTCAGACTAAGTTGCCACTGGCTTCAGCCAGTGGATTAGAAAACAAAACATAACCGGCTTTAGCGAAATTAACCATGCCCTTTGTAAAAGTATATATTCATTTTGTATGGAGTACCAAAAGCAGGGTACAATCCCTCGACTCATTAGAGTTAAGACAAAAGGTTTGGCAGCATATAAGAGATAATGCAAGAAAGAAAGGAATTTTTATCGACTTTATAAACGGTCATACAGATCATTGCCATTGCCTTATTTCGCTTGGTACTGATCAAACCATTGAAAAAGTAATGCAGCTGATAAAAGGCGAATCCTCATTCTGGATTAATAAAGAAACCTTAACCAAACAAAAATTTGAATGGCAGGATGAATATTTTGCTGTTTCAGTTTCTGAATCTGTTTTAGATAAAGTAAGAGAGTATATAAAAAATCAGGAAGATCATCACAAACACAAAACATTTCAGCAGGAGTATGATGAGTTCATTAGCAAATTTGGATTTCAAAAATTTGCAGATTAGTTTGGCTAAAGCCCGAAAGGCCTCAACTATTTACTCCAGCTAAAGCTGGAGGCAATTCAAAAGCAGGAGCATATTGCATTTAATTGAATAAATATTCAAGCCAGCCAATAACTAATTACTCTAACTTATGAATTACCTTGGCTAATAAATTGCTCTCCTGTTGAATTGATAAAGCTTTTGGATTGCCTCTGGCTTCAGCCAGTGGATTAGAAAACAAAACATAATCGGCCAATAACTAATTACTCTAACTTATGAATTACCTTGGCTAATAAATTGCTCTCCTGTTGAATTGATAAAGCTTTTGAATTGCCTCTGGCTTCAGCCAGTAGATTAGAAAACAAAACATAATCGGCTTTAGCCAAACTAACCATTATGATACCCTATCCATTTTCAACATACGACATGAGTAAGGATGATGCTTTTCTCGTCCTCGTCTCTGACGAGGATGTTTTGTTTTAGAGACTTTAGTCTCTTCTTCATAAAGTATGGTCATCCGGCCCATCAAGGCCATCAGCTTTAAGCCATATAAACAAATCATCGGGACAGCAATTGCAAAACAAACAAAGAGATTCCCGTAATTTTAATATTCAAAAAAGTAAATCATGCTAACATTCCCTAACAATCATCTCGTCCTCACTGATACCTTAATGTCAAAATAATCAATACTAAATCTTTCCCCAATGAAATTTATATTACCCATATTGTTTTTCCCGCTGCTATCAACAGCACAGGAAAAAATTCATCGTTTCCAAAACGACACTTTATATACGTCCTGCGGTTATAAAATCTACGAAGGACAAACCCTGCACATTGGAAAAAGAGCTAACGACTTCACAGGGTTCCGGTATATAAGCAACGTTAGCACACTTGCCACATCACTGGAAAACAATACCGTAACCGTTAAAGAATTATCTGGTTATGGTCATTCTCCTACAGGCAGTGCAAATATCAATGTAAAAGCCGCTATAGTTTACAGGGATGGTTCAAAAGGGTTGGTAGCTTTTACCCTCGCTTTCGACCTGGCTATTGGCAGCCGCTTACCCGGCACCTATCACGAATTGATATTGCCGGAAGAATTCCGGATCACTGTGGCACAAGCCATGGCCATGCATAAACCTGCTTTTGCAAACGATACCTTGTACACATCCAGCGGTTTCAAAATTTATTTAGGCCAGCTCTTGCAATTTGGTGTAGCGATGGGCAATCATGGCAGGTTCAGTCATATAAGTTTCTTAACACCAACAAACCCCGCTTCGGTTGAAGAAAAACAATTGAGGGTAGAGGAAATTAAAGATCTTACTTTTTCAGCATTAGGGAATGCGTATATTAATATTATCGGCTCACTCATCATAAATAATAAAGAGGGCCGGGAAATACAGATACACATGGCTTTTGATCATGCCATCGAAAATATCAGGGGCATACCCAGCGAACTGGTTGTGCCAGATGAATTCAGGGGTGTGCTAAAAAAAGATATACAGGCCGAAATGAAAAGATTGGAAAACCTCTACCTGGATGAGATCATTACAAAAGAAGCATTTGAAGCCGCAAAGAAAAATTTGTTGGGGCAATAAAATACAACTGTTACTTTATAAATTTTCCGATGAAGGTTCATCGTTTCAGTTATGTTTGACCGGGGATGCTTTGCTCCATTACAAATACCACCCTATTCCAAAGACAGGTCAGCAATACTTAATACTGGTTGGCTCCAACATAAATAATAATAGTTGCCTTTTACATGAAAAATCTGCTGTTTTAATTTATCTTACTCTTCCTATTATACCTTTCATTCTATATTTTAAAACTAACATTATGAAGAAATTAATCTCCTTCTCCTGCATTGCACTTTTATATTGCTTTTCTGCAACCGCACAAATTGATGCCGGCCTTTTCCGCTATCCGGATGTATCAAAAACACAAATCGCTTTTACCTATGGTAACGATATCTGGATAATGCCTAAAACAGGCGGCACAGCCGAAAAATTAAGCTCTCCGCCCGGTGTTGAAACCTTTCCAAAATTTTCGCCCGATGGAAGAACAGTTGCTTTCAGTGGCAACTACGATGGTAATTCAGATACTTATACTATCCCCGTAAACGGCGGTGTGCCTGTGCGTTTAACGTCGCATGGCATGCCCGATCGTGTCGTGGATTGGACACCAGATGGCAAACGCATTTTATTTGCCTCGGGCCGTGAAAGCGGCAGAAACCGGTTCAACCAGTTTTATACCATTGCTGCAACAGGCGGCCCTGCAGAAAAATTACCCTTCCCTTATGCTGAGTTTGGTTCTTATTCTCCCGATGGAAAACAGATGGCCGTAGTTTTTGTTTCGCAGGCTTTCCGCAACTGGAAAAGATACCGTGGTGGAATGAGTGCCAGCATTCATCTCTACAATTTTGCAAACAACAGCTCACAAAATATTTCGCTCAGTGAAACAGCCGGTAATGAATTTCCGATGTGGCAGGGCGACTATATTTATTTTTTATCTGACCGGGGAACCGAACAACGCATGAACCTGTGGAGATATAATGTAAGCAGTAAAAAATACGAACAACTCACCAATTTTAAAGACCAGGATATTCATTTCCCTTCTGCCGGGCCTGATGATATTGTATTTGAACAGGGCGGAAAATTATATCTCTATTCCTTTGCATCACAACAGGCAAAAACAGTTGCCGTAAATGTGGTGACTGATAAAGCAGCTTTAAAACCAAGATCAGTTACAGTAGATAAATATATACAGCATGCCGACATCAGCCCCGATGGTAACCGGGTTTTGCTGGAAGCAAGAGGAGATGTATTTTCTTTACCCGCCGAAAATGGCTTTGTAAAAAATATCACCCGTTCTACCAATGCAAACGAACGATACCCTGCCTGGTCGCCAGATGGAAATACCATTGCTTACTGGAGCGATCAATCCGGCGAAAATGAATTATGGTTAGCCAAGCCGGGTAAAGATGATGCACCCAAAAAAGTTACCAATATTGGAGGTGGTTTCGGGTATAAATTATTCTGGAGCCCCAACAGTAAAAAAATAGTTTTTATTGATCAGGCCATGAAAATAAAAATGTTCGATGTAACCAATGGCAGCATAACAGAAATGGACCAGGCCCTGCGCTTTATGCACGGCGGCTGCGAAAATTTTAGCGTAAGCTGGTCGCCCGACAGCCGCTGGGTTACTTATGGCCGCGACCTGGTTAATTATCACACCGCTGTATTTATTTATGATACACAGAATAAAAAAAATACGCAGGTAACCGATGGTTTTTATAGCTGCGATAATCCTGTGTTTGATACCGAAGGAAAATATATTTACTTAACTACCAATCAGAATTTTACTCCTTATTACAGCGATATTGACAACTCTTTTATTTACGGCAATAGTTCACAGATTGCAGTACTCACTTTAAAGAAAACCACGCCATCCATTTTGTTTCCAAAAAATGATACGGTTGCTGTTAAGGCCGATGAAATGGCCGCTGAGAAAAAGAAAGATACCACAGCAAAAAAACCGGCTTCTACAGCGGTTGATATTGACTTTGATGGTATGCAGGCAAGGCTTGTATTGTTACCACTTACTGCTGCTAATTATGGTAACCTGGCTTCTGTAAAAGGAAAAATTATTTACCAGAAATTTCCCAACCTCGGCAGCGGCCAGGATGCAAAGACAGCACTTAAATATTTTGATATTGATAAACGGGAAGAAAAAAATATTGCAGACGATATCAATAGTTACTGGCTCTGCGCCAATACCAATAAACTGCTGCTGCAGCGTGGTGCTGCGTATGCCGTTGTAAAGCCCGAAGAGAATCAGAAGTTCGAAAAGACACTCCGCCTGAATGAAATGGAAATGATGGTTGACCCAATGGCTGAATGGAAAGAACTCTTTACCGATGCATGGCGCCTGGAACGTGATTATTTTTACGATCCCGGTATGCACGGCGTTAACTGGAACACCGTAAAAGAACGCTATTCAAAAATGCTGGAAGGTGCTATTACCCGTGAAGAAGTTGATTTCATCATTGGCGAAATGATTGGCGAACTGAATGCCTCACACACGTACCATGGTGGCGGCGATGTAGAAAAAACCAACACAAAAAATGTGGGCTACCTCGGTGTTGACTGGCAGGCCGACGGAAATTTTTATAAAATAAAAACCATTATCCGTGGGGCTTCATGGGATGCGGCTACACGTTCGGCGTTAGACCAGCCGGGCATTGATATAAAAGAAGGTAGTTACATACTTGCTGTAAATGGTATGCCTTTATCTACCGGCCAGGAACCTTATGCTTTCTTCCAGGGACTTGATAAAAAAACAGTAGAGCTTACTTACAATGCAACACCATCTTTTGCAGGTGCCAAAACAGCCATTGTGCAAACCATGGATAACGAATATCAATTGCGTTACCTTGCCTGGGTTGAAGGCAACCGCAAGCGTGTTGCAGAAGCAACCAATGGCGAGGCAGGTTACATTTATGTGCCCAGCACCGGGCGTGACGGGCAGGAAGAACTCACCCGCCAGTTTAATGCACAATGGGATAAAAAAGCACTGATAATAGATGAACGCTTTAACAGCGGCGGACAAATACCCGATCGTTTTATTGAAATGCTTAACCGTACGCCCCTTGCCTACTGGGCTACCCGTGACGGTGCTACATGGCCCTGGCCTCCCTACGCACATTTTGGTGCCAAGGTAATGCTCATCAACGGGTGGAGCGGCTCCGGTGGCGATGCCTTTCCTGATTATTTTAAAAAGAAAGGGCTGGGCCCATTGATTGGTAAAAGAACATGGGGCGGATTGATAGGCATCAGCGGCATGCCATTATTAATGGATGGCGGTAATATTACAGCGCCAACCTTTCGCATGTACAACCCCGATGGAACCTGGTTTAAAGAAGGCCATGGTGTTGACCCCGATATTATAGTTGATGAAGACCTTGGCCAAATGAGCAAAGGCATTGACCCGCAACTGGAACGTGCCATTACCGAAATAAAAAACGGTTTACTGAAAGGATATAATGCACCGAAGCAGCCGGGGTATGAGAAGCGAAGTAATTAGGTGTCGGGCCACTACAATTACTCTTAAACTTAAAGACTATATTGTATGCTGAAAGTTTTTTAAATATAGAACTCTACACAGCGGCCAGACACCTATGATGAATTTTTTTGAAAGACATTTTTTTGTACCCGGCATTTGTTTTTTAATTTAGCTTCATTGGCGTCGCACTCTTGTACAGGATTATCTTTATTAAGCTTTTATTTTAGCGTAAATTATGGAGGAGTGGTTCGTGAAGACAGTCGAGTAGGCAAAAGCATTTCAGCTTAAGCCGCTCACAGAACCGTACGTGAAGGTCTCCCTTCATACGGCTCTTATTATCCAATCATGCTTTCATTCCTATC
>JBBRCM010000030.1:0-31157 GCA_038204855.1 Chitinophagales bacterium | reverse complement strand
ACCAATTAATTGTTCGGCACCGCCGGCATCTAAAATCGTGCGGCTGTCAATTTTACTACTTACTTTAAAAGCAATACGGGCCGGGAAATTGGCCTTGATAGTACCGGTAATGATATTTACCGATGGCCTCTGCGTTGCAATGATAAGGTGAATACCTACTGCCCTTGCAAGCTGTGCCAGGCGGGCTATCGGCATTTCTACTTCTTTACCGGCAGTCATAATAAGGTCGGCAAATTCATCTACAACCAAAACTATAAATGGTAAAAACTGGTGTCCCTTTTCAGGATTCAATTTACGGGAAACAAATTTTTCGTTGTACTCTTTTATATTACGGCAACCTGCTTCTTTCAACAGATCGTACCGGTTATCCATTTCAATACAAAGGGCATTTAATGTGTGTACTACTTTCTTTGTATCGGTAATAATGGCATCCTCTTCGCCCGGCAGTTTTGCCAGGAAATGATTTTCGATTGTTTTGTAAATACTCAACTCAACTTTCTTGGGATCTACCAAAACAAATTTTAACTGAGATGGATGTTTTTTATAAAGCAGAGAAACTAAAATCGCATTCAACCCAACCGATTTACCCTGACCGGTTGCACCCGCCATTAACAGGTGAGGCATACTGGCAAGATCAACAATGAAATTTTCGTTATCAATTTTTTTACCAATGGCAATGGGCAATGAAAAACTATTGTTCTGGAATTTTTCAGAAGCCAGCAAGGACTTCATACTTACAATATTCTTTTTTGCATTTGGCACTTCTATACCGATAGTGCCTTTGCCAGGAATAGGTGCAATGATACGTATGCCAAGCGCAGCAAGGCTCAGTGCAATATCATCTTCCAGGTTTTTGATTCTTGAAATACGCACACCGGCAGCAGGAATGATCTCGTACAACGTAACCGTTGGGCCAACCGTGGCATAAATTTTCTGTATCTGTATATCGTAATTTTTAAGTGTATTGATGATCTGGTTTTTATTATTCTCCAGTTCATCTGCATCCTGCACAATTTTATCGCTGCCATGATTTGCCAGTAGGTCCAGTGTAGGATATTTATAATCCCGCAAATCCAGTATTGGGTCGTAAGGCTTGCTGGCAGCAACTTTTGCAGCAGTTGGCTTATCTTCTTCTATTTCGCTTTCGGGCACCGATTTAATCTCTAACGGCAAATCAGTTTGCGGTTCTGCAGGTTTTACAATTACTACAATCGGCTCTGGAACTGGCGCAATTATTTTTCCTTCCTCAACTGGCGGAATAATTACGGGAGCGCTTTCCGATTCTTCCCTTTCAACAATGTTCAGTTCATGATTAAGTGCTTCGTTTTCCAGCACCGGAACGTTCAGCATGGGTCCTACACTTTTCACCGGGTTCCCTTTGGCCGATTTTGTCTCGTCAGCCCCTGATGCTTCAGCTATTTCTTCTTCAAACGGTACTACTTCTTCATCAGCAACGGCAATAGATTTTTTTGCAGGTAATTTAAATACCGGATTAAAGCGCCAGATAATATAGGATAATACCGCTACCGCCAGCACCGCAATGGTACCAATCTCTCCAATGGTTTTATACATCCAATCTCTCATCATATCGCCGGCAGCACCTCCCCACGGAAATGGGTTACTTTGGAAAAGAGCCGCTGTAGCAACGCTGAGAACCGGAAGGCCAATAATCAGGTATTTTATGTTGCGGGAAACTGAAAATACTTTTTTGCCAAAAAACAGGTTGATGCCAAACACAAAAAATGTGGTACACAAAAGATACGAGGTAATGCCAAAACCATGGCGCACAAATATCTCTGAAATAAATGCCCCGAAGGTGCCTAACAGGTTCTGCACTTTAATATCATTGGCAAGCAACATGCGGTAGCTGAACTTATCCTGGTCTTCGCCCCAGGTAAATAAGTAAGAAGTAAAAGCTGTAAAAAAAATAAAGGCAAGCAACAGTAAAATACTGCCGGCAATCTTATGCGTACGCTCATCCTTAAGCAATTGCTTCACTTCTACCGTTTCATCTTTTTCCTGTTTTAATTGATCAGGATCCGGAGCTTTTGTTTTTGCAGTTTTCAGTTTATTCGCCATGAGTAACAAAGATAGAGAAAACCATTACTTCAAATACAAGCAAAAAATTACATTTGAAATTTTAGCTTTGGCAGAATTTGCGTAGGTTTGGAAAAACTACTGCCTATTGAAACAGCTTACCACACTGCTGCTTTTTTTCTGTATCGGAGGCTTTTGTAAAGGCCAGTCAATAGCCATACCAGACACGGTATTTCTTGCAGACATTAAAAATGAAATAAATCTGCTTGATAAAACACAGTTTTATTTCGACAGCGGCAATCACTTACCGGTTTCGGAAATAATTCATAAACCTTTTCAAAGATTTATGACCATCTACCCTAAAATAAGAGTGAGGCCAGAAATGATCAGTTCTACCCTTTACCTGAAAATACTGCTTAAGAATAACACCGCACAGGATGTAGCTGTTTACCTGAACCCCGGCATCTATTTTACCAAATACAATATTTACAAATTAGAGCAGCAAGCTGTTAGCATACAGGATTCTGCCAATTTCTCCAATTACAAAAAAATTGCGCTGGAAGCCGGTAAATCATGTTATTTTTTACTGGAGATTAAACCACTGAAAACTGAGCTGGGCAGTATAGGCCCGGTTTTAATTAATGCCGGTTATCTGGAAGAATATAATCTTGTTATAACCAGGCACAAATCAGATATAGATGTATTCGGGCTGATATTAAGTGGCGTGTTATTTATGATGATACTTTTTATGATCGCCAATTTTATTACCAGCCACAAGCAGGAGTTTTTATACAACGCAGCGTATTCTGTGTGCATGTTCATGTTGATTTTCTTTAACTCTACTGCAGTCAGGTTGTCTACTCCATTTAACAATTTCTATTATTCTTACTTTGATTTTTTTCTTTTAGTTACAGGCACCATTTTTTATATATCTTTTGCCAGGAAATTTCTTGATACAAAAAATAACTACGCCTTGCTGGATCGTATACTGAAGTATGGCATCCATTTTATTCTGCTGCTGTTGGGAATTTATACAGTGCTTAATTTTTTTACAGATACTTTTTTGCCGCAGTTTTATCTTCAAAATATGGTGAAGATCCTGTTTCTTTTTCTTGGTGTCGCATTTATATACCTAGCCTTAAAACGAAAAGACAGGCTGTTTAATTACCTGGCAGCGGGTAACGGCATGCTGGTATTGTTTTCTTCCATTTCCTTTATCATATTGTTTTTAAAAATAAAACCAACGCAAATCTACCATCACTCGCTGTTTTATTATGATATCGGCATCGTACTGGAACTCAGCCTTTTCCTTTTAGGTTTAACTTATAAAAACAGAACAGAACTGATCAAAGAAATTAAGATACAGGAAGCGCTGAAACTGGATGCCGAGAAGAAGGATTTTGAAACCCAGTTGGCAGTAATTAAAGCACAGCAGGAAGTGCGCAACCGCATCAGTGCGGACATGCACGACGACCTGGGCGCAGGTATGACCACCATCAGCCTGTACAGTGAATTGGCGAAAGCCAAACTTGTTGACAACCCAATTCCGGAAATTGAAAAGATATCTGCTTCGGCAAACGACCTGCTGAATAAAATGAATGCAATTATCTGGAGTATGAGCAGCAGTAACGACTCGCTGGGAAACATGATTGCATACATACGTAGTTATGCCCTGGAATACTTTGAAGATACAGGTATCAACTGCAAAATAAATATTCCGGAAAAACTCCCAAATATCCAGGTTGTTGGCGAAATAAGAAGAAACGTTTTCCTGGTGGTAAAAGAGGCATTAAACAACATACTTAAGCATTCAAAAGCAACAGAAGTAGGTATAACATTGGTAAGGGTTGAGGACGGTTTAACCCTTTACATACAAGATAATGGAACGGGCATTGATATGGAAAAATTACGAAAATTTGGAAATGGTTTAAAAAATATGAAAAAACGAATGGCCGATATCCACGGTGATTTTACAATTGAAAATAAGGAAGGCACATTAATTACGATGCATCGTAAAGTAGTTCAGTTTTAATTTCGCTTTAACACCGCAAAAAACAGCATCAGCCAGCCTGCAATAAGGGCCACGCCACCAAAAGGAGTAATAGCTCCGATCCAGTTTAAGGGCATTTCATTGTATTTTACATAGCACAATAAATACAATGAACCGGAGAAAAGTATGATACCGGTAATAAATAGTTTACCCGCCCATGCCAGCAATTTACCTGGAAATGCTGCGTACAAAACTCCAGCAGCCAATAAGGCAAATACATGGTAAAATTGATACCGCACCGCAGTTTCAAACACCTGCAGGTTATCGGGACTAAAGATTTTTTTTAGCCCATGTGCTGCAAATGCGCCCAGTATTACAGACAAAGCACCCAAAAGTGCTGCAGTTTTTAAAAAGCCTTTATGCATTTTTTATTTTGGGTTTAGTGTTTAGTGTTGAAAGGCTATCATCATTCAATTCGGCAACCGGTAAAATTATTTTTGCCTGGTTATAGAATGATTCACGTTCTTTTAATTTTTTTTCAATAAAAAATAAAAGTTCTGCTTCATTCAATTTATTTATTAGCGGGCGCTTATCTTTTTCTTCTTTAACCCTCGTTAAAATATTTGGTGCTGATGCTGAAAGATAAATCGTTGTTCCATGTTCATTCATCCACAGTAAATTACCGTTAAAACAGGCAGTTCCGCCGCCACAGGCAATTACAGCATTTTCAATTTTCAAGAACTGATGTAAGGTATCCGTTTCTATCTTTCTGAAATATCCCTCCCCTTCTTTTTCAAAAATGGCAGCGATGAATCTTTTTTCTTTCTGTTCAATCATCTCATCCAGGTCATAAAAATCCATGCCCATTTGCTGCGCCCATATTTTACCCCAATATGTTTTACCACTGCCCATAAAACCAATGAGGAAAATGTTAACCCCTGACCCCCTGAAGGGGGAATTGACCGAAGCGTTTGTCATAAGTGTTACCTCTTTCTGATAACAAAGAAACTAAATCATGGGAATACTGTGCGTTTTAATTCCCCTTCAGGGGGTTAGGAGGTGTTTGTTTTTACTTCTTACTCTTATAGTCTCCCCTTTTCCAGGCCTTAATAAATTCGGCCCAGGCAAATGGGTTAAAGATGTTCATGGGAGGAATCTGGCCTGTATAATAAGCTTTATTGGCCGTTTGTCTTAAGTAGTTACTGCTATTCTCTCTTCCGTCTGTTGGAAGATTGGCAACCAAAAGGCGACGGGTAGCTTCGCTATTATTTTTTCGGGCAACGGTGATATAATCGTCGGGCATTTCTGCGTTCAGAAAGTCCCGCTCAAACTGCACCCGGCTTGGCCTTGCTTTTATTATGGTTGCGGGTAAATAAACCGTATCATTCACCATTAACTGGATAATGCTGTGTTGGTTACCTTCAAGGTTTGCAGGAATAGAGACAGTTTTAGGTTTGTAGCCAATGCTGGTGAACACAACTTCATCACCCTTTAAAACCACAATACTAAAAATCCCTTTGTTGTTGGTAATGGTTCCCCGGTTTTGGCCTTTGATGACCACACTCACCGATTCAAGACCTTTCAGGCTGTCGGCAGTCATTACAATACCATACAGTTGTACAACGGAATCTTTAAATGTTTCAAACTGAGCTTTGGCGGCAACAGGTAAACAGAGAGCGGCAATAAAAAAGTATGGTATAAATTTCTTCATCAAAAAAGTTCAAAATTGGTATGGTGTGCAAGTGATATCTTTTTTTTATTACAAAGCAAAAAAGAGACAAAATCATATTTACAACGATGATGCCACAAATTACAAATGCTTATCTTAAAAATAACAACATTCCTTAATTAATAAACAAAGTAAGGGCATCAATGTTTAAATTTGCAGCTTGTATGGTTTTTTAACAAATAATTGAACGATGACGAACGAGGATATTTTAAAGGCATTATCCAATGTGCAGGAACCTGACCTTGGAAAAGATCTGGTTACCTTAAATATGGTTAAAGATATTGCCATTGATGGTAATCATGTTTCATTTACGGTAGTGCTTACAACGCCTGCCTGTCCGCTGAAGGACATGATCATGAACGCCTGTATAAATGCGGTGAAACTGTTGGTAAATAAAGAAGCCATCGTTAAAGTAAACTTTACCAGCAATACCAGCAGCAACCGCAAGGATGGTAAAACTATTTTAAGCGGCGTAAAAAATATTATTGCCGTGGTTAGCGGGAAAGGCGGCGTTGGTAAGAGCACGGTATCAAGCAACCTCGCACTTGCCCTGGCACAAGGGGGTGCAAAAGTTGGATTGATGGACGCCGATATTTACGGACCAAGCCAGCATATTATGTTTGGAGTAAGAGGCGAAAGGCCGCTTATGAGAGAGGTAGATGGAAAAGGAATGATTGTACCCATTGAAAAATTTGGTATTAAAATGATGAGCATTGGTTTGCTTATTGATGAAAAGCAGGCCGTGGTTTGGCGTGGACCGATGGTGAGCAGCGCCATTCGCCAGTTTGTAAGTGAAGTTGATTGGGGCGAACTGGATTATTTGGTAATTGATATGCCACCCGGCACCGGCGATATTCATTTAACCATTGTGCAAACTGTACCGGTAACTGGTGTAATTGTAGTTACCACACCACAAACTGTTGCACTGGCCGATGCTAAAAAAGGTATTGCCATGTTTGGGCAGGCACAATTAAAAGTGCCGGTAATTGGTTTGGTAGAGAACATGAGTTATTTTACCCCGGCAGAACTGCCAGATAACAAATACTACATTTTTGGAAAAGACGGTGGTAAGAATCTTGCTGAAGAATTTGATATTCCCTTCCTGGGACAGATACCGATTGTTGAAAGCATTCGTGAAGGCGGCGATATTGGCATACCAGCCATGGTAGGCGATGATGCCATTACTAAAAAAGCCTTTATGGATTTTGTTGCAAATGCCGTAAGAGGAATAGCCATGCGTAATGCAAACCTGGAGCCTACTGAGATACAGGAGATTGTTGCATAAACTTTGGTTTCCCCTGCGGGGAAATGAGTTTACCACTGAGGCACCGAAGCACAGAAGAAATACATTTCCCAGTTCCGTGTTTCTGTTACTCTGTAGGAATCTCAAAATCCATGCAGTGGGTTTACAAGTGGCTTAAGGTGATTTATCAGTCTTGAATTCCCAACTTTATCTTTTTGTTATTTGCACAAATAATTCTTTTTTGTTGAAAAAACTGAGTAGATTTATTCTCCCTTTCTTTCTCCATCTAAATCAAAAAATATGTTAGTAAAATCATTGCAGGCCGAGTTTGAACACGAAGCCGAAAACACCCGTAAATTACTCAGCGCTATCCCCGATAGCGCACTTGATTACAAACCATCGGAAAAAAACTGGACAACCGGTCAACTGGCCTCACACATTGCCGAAGTGTATAACTGGTACCAGCCAACCCTGCA
The DNA here is from genome assembly GCA_038204855.1 of Chitinophagales bacterium. GTDB lineage: Bacteria > Bacteroidota > Bacteroidia > Chitinophagales > Chitinophagaceae > Ferruginibacter. The sequence goes on along the minus strand of JBBRCM010000030.1, from coordinate 23,682 downwards.
CCAGGATGTATTTGATATGGCCACCTACAAATACGATAAAGGAGATATAAGCAAAGCTTCCAACATAGTTGCCAAATTTGAAGAAAACCTTAAAGCAGCACGTACGGCATTGGAAACAGCAACAGATGAGAGCATGTTTACAGATTGGAAAATGGTTGCAGGCAGCGATGAACCGGTTTTTCCGGTAATGCCCAGGGTTCAGGTTGCCCGTAGTTTTTTATTCAATCACTTGTATCATCATCGGGGCGAAATGGTAGTTTACCTGCGCTCAACAGGTAATAAAGTTCCGGCTATTTATGGCCCTACGGCCGATGATGCCATGTAAAACAATCAACATTTTTTAAGTAATAACTGCCAAAATCCAATAACAGATTTTGGCAGTTTTGTTTTACAGCTTAAGAAAATAAATGCACAAAAAATCTGCGAGATCATTTCAATCATTATAATCAGCGATTCGTTTCTTATTTTCGCAACATGTCACTATCACATCAACAATTAAATATCCTTGCAGCAGAGTTTGGTACGCCGCTTTATGTTTACGATGCAGCAGATATAACTGCCCAATATCAAAAGCTTACCAATGCTTTTGCACAAACCGATACCCGTTTTTTTTATGCCTGCAAAGCCCTAACCAACATCAATATTTTAAAACACATTAAAAGCATTGGCTGTAATGTTGATTGCAGCTCTGTTAATGAAGTAAGATTTGCTTTGCTCGCTGGTTTTGAACCTAAAGAAGTACTATACACAAGCAATGGTATTCATTTTAGTGAAATAGAAGAGGCAAAAAACCTTGGAGTACATATCAACATTGACAGTCTGAGTAACCTGGAAAAATTTGGAGCAAAATTTGGCCACTCATACCCAGTAGGTATCAGGCTCCGGCCCAATATCATGGGAGGTGGCAATTTGAAAGTTTCTACAGGTCATGATAAAAGCAAGTTTGGAATACCGGTTGATCAACTCGACAAAATACTGGCACTGGTTTCGCAATACAACCTGCACATACAAAACCTGCACATACACACCGGCAGCGATATAAAAGATGTAGATATTTTTGTGAAGGGAATTGAAGTGTTATTCGATATCATCCCTTCATTTAAGGAACTGGACTCTATTGACCTGGGTGGTGGTTTTAAAGTGCCTTACAAAGATGGCGATGGTGAAACGGATATGCCCCTACTTGCTCAAAAAGTAAATGAGGCTTTCAGCAATCACCCCAATCCTGATGGTAAACATCTGCAGGTTTGGTTTGAACCTGGGAAATTTTTGGTAAGTGGCGCAGGTTATCTGATAACAGAAGTAAATGTTATAAAAGAAAACCCAACCACAACCTTTGTGGGCATTAACAGTGGGCTCAACCACCTAATACGCCCCATGTTTTACGATGCTTACCATAAAATTGAAAACATCAGCAACCCTGCCGACAAGGAAAAAAAATATGCAGTTACCGGCTACATATGCGAAACGGATACATTTGCCTGGGACAGAAAACTGCGTGAAGTAAGAGAAGGCGACCTGCTTGTATTTTACAATGCCGGTGCTTATGGTTTTGAAATGAGCAGTAACTTTAACTCAAGGCTTAAACCAGCGGAGGTATTAGTTAAAGATGGTGAAGCTAAATTGATAAGAAGAAGGGATGAGTTTGAGGATTTGCTGAGGAACCAAGTGATTTAAATTTGAGAATAATAAAGTAAATTTGGGTAAATTAAAAAACATGGAAGCATTACAAATAAAAGAAACGCTCCACGAATATATAGATACAGCCGATGATAAAAAGCTTGAAGCTATTTATACCATTCTGAAAGACAGCATCAGCCCTGATTTTGAATATAGCAAAGATGAACTTGCTGCAATTTATACCCGAAGGAGCGAATACAAAAACAACGAAGCTGTAACATTTGTTGCAGAGGATTTCGTAAACTATGTTCTCCAAAACAAATTATGATGGCTTACCAGCTAATTATCTTGAAGGCTGCCGCAGATGACACCAAGGAAGCTTATGATAATTATGAAAAAATCCAATCCGGTTTAGGAGATCGTTTTTTAGCCGAACTACTCGTAAGATTTAATGAAATTAGTAAGCATCCAAAATATTATGGTTTTACTGATGAACAAAAAATAATAAGAGATGTAAAACTCAAAACCTTTCCTTATTTGGTGGTATATGAAGTTGAAGAAGCTAACATAATTGTTTATTCAGTACATTGTTGTTACAAACACCCTGACAAACGATTCAGATAATAAACTTAAATTTTGAACAAGAAAATTCTCGTTTTACTATTTCTTACTTGCAGTTTCACCGCCTTCAGCCAAACCCCCGACTGCACCAAATTCCGTGAAGGCAAATTCCGCATTGCCGATAGCCGTGCAGGCGTGGTTACCATTGCCGACAGGAACAGCATGTACCAGACTGAAACCAGCGAAGTTCTAAAAGCAGTGGTGCGTTTTAAAATTTCCTGGCAAGATAACTGCTCTTACACCCTGAAACTTGATAAAGTAATGAGGAACGAGAATAAAATAAACTTCCCATACAACCTGGAAATTAAAGTAAAGATCGTTGCAACTTCTGCCGAAGGCTACACACAGGAAACCACATCATCCCTCACTAACGGCACTTATAATGTTACAGTAACAAAGATCAATTGAGTAAACAAGCTGTTAGCTTTTAGCCATTAGCTTTTAGCGGTTAGCAAATACAGGGCTAACAGCTTTACAAATCTTTTAACTAAAATTAATTTCTCCGGCTATTGGAGATGTCATTTTTTCTCTCCACATTTACATAGCAAATAAAAAATGCCGATATTGGTGATTCCACTAGTGTTAACCAACTTCAAACAACCAACTACAAATTTTATGGAACACGACCGTGAACCCCGTAACAAAAAGTTCAACGCAACTTTGTTACAAGCATTGCTATGCCTTATTGTAAGCATTAGCCTTTTCTCCTGCAGTAAAAAAGATAAATGGATTGATGTAGATCCTGCTTTCAGTAAATACATTGATGCTTACACAACAGGTACCATTTCCAAAACTTCTGCAATCCGCATTAAGCTGGCTGCCGATGCCCACACCACACATGCTGTTGGCGAAGCAGTGAAGGAGTCTTTGTTCAGCATCTTTCCTTCTGTAAAAGGAAAAGTATTCTGGATTGATGCCCGTACCATTGAGTTTAAACCTGATAGTTGGTTAAAACCCGACCAGATGTACCAGGTAAATTTCGACCTAGGAAAAGTAACCAAAACTCCCGGCAAGTTTTCTGAATTTAAATTCAGCATGAAAACTGTAAAGCCTTCTTTTAAAGTAGGCAGTGATGGTTTGCGAAGCAGTGGTGTTAAAAATAAAATGAGCCTGAGCGGTGAACTGGAGACTGCCGATATTGAAGATGGGAAACAGGTAGAAAAATTATTGACAGCTTCTCAAAATAATAATGCACTTAAAATAAGCTGGCAGCATAACGATGCTGTAAAAACACATCGCTACACTATTGAAAATATTGACCGGGCAAAATCGGTAAGCAATGTGGAACTAAGTTGGGATGGAAAGCCTATGAGTATGGATGTAAAAGGCAACGAATCTTTAGCAGTGCCTGCCGCAGGCGATTTTAAGGTTTTAAATGTGGTTGCTATAAACGATGCACAGCAATATGCATCGGTACAGTTCAGCGATATGATTGCTGTGGGACAGGATCTGACAGGGTTCATAACTATTAGCGGACAATCGGATATTTCATACACCATCAACGGCAGCGAAGTAAAAGTGTTTGGTAATGGAAAACTGGATGGCAATTACACCGTGAACGTAAATGCAGGTATAAAAAATACCTGGGGCGATGTGCTGGATAAAGGCTTTGCATCAAACATCAATTTCCAGAACCGGATGCCATTTGTAAAAATACATGGCAAGGGAAATATCTTGCCTAATAGCGGCAGACTGGTGCTGCCTTTCGAATCAATCAATTTAAACGCAGTTGATATCAGCATTATTAAAATTTTTGAAAATAATGTACCGCAGTTTTTACAGGAAAATGATTTAGGTGGAAATAATGAATTAAGAAGAGTTGCAAAACCAGTCGTTCAAAAAACATTAAGACTCGATGATGATAAAACTTTAGACCTGCACAAAAAACAACACTTCTCTTTAGACATTGATAAGTATTTAAAAACTGAGCAGGGCGCTATTTATAAAGTAACCATCGGTTTCAGACCCGAATATTCTTTGTACCAGTCAACCGATACTGCTACGGTTAAAGTAGAAGCAGGCGATGAAGAAGATTACAGGGATTATGGCGAAGGAGGAAATAACAATGGCGTGGATGAAGACGATGCTTTCTGGGAAAGATACGACAGCTACTACCCTTTTGGTTACAGTTGGGAACGCAGGGATGACCCCGGCAGTAAATCTTATTATAACAAAGACCGTTGGGCAAGCAGGAATATTCTTGCCAGCAATATCGGCCTTACAGCCAAGCGTGGCAACGATAACAGCCTGATGGTAGCCATTAGTAATATTCTTACAACCGAACCCATGTGCGGTGTTAATATTGAGATCATGGATTACCAGCGAACCATCATCAGCAAAGGCCAGAGCGGCAATGATGGTTTTGCAAATATTGACCTGAAACGAAAACCATTTTTGTTGATAGCCCGCAAAGGAAATGAAAGAGGATATTTAAAATTAGATGATGGAAGTTCATTGGCATTAAGCCGCTTTGATGTAAGTGGTGAAGAAGTGAAGGATGGCATTAAAGGATTTATTTTTGGCGAACGTGGTGTATGGCGGCCCGGCGATACCATGTACCTGAATTTTATTGTAGAAGACAAAGCAGGAAGACTGCCCAAAGACCACCCGGTTGAGTTTAGTCTGTTCACACCTCAGGGGCAGTTATATACACACAGTGTTCAAACCGATGCTGAAGATGGATTCTATCTTTTTAAAACCAATACCGATGCCGCTTCGCCAACCGGTAACTGGTTGGCAAAAGTAAAAGTGGGTGGTGCGGTATTTGAAAAACGGATAAAGGTGGAGACGATTATGCCCAATCGGCTTAAAATAGATCTCAACTTTGGTAAAGATCCCGTCCTTGGCAAAGGCAATACCGAAACCGGTAGCATCAATGCAAAATGGTTATTTGGTGCATTGGGTAAAAATTTAAAAGCAAAAATTGATGCGTCACTTTCTTCAAGAGGCACTTCCTTCCCCAAATTTGCCGGCTTTGAATTTGATAACCCCACATTTAATTATGCAACGCAAAGCAAAACCATTTACGAGGGTACTTTGGATGAACAGGGCAACGCTGCATTAAAAACGAATTTTGCAATTGATGAAAGCGCACCCGGCATGTTAAGTGCCAATATGATGGTGAAAGTTTTTGAACCGGGCGGAAGTTTTAGCATTGATAATGTAACGATGCCTTACAGTCCTTACGCAAGTTATGCAGGCATTAAATTACCCGATGGCGAAAAGCCATTTGATTATTTAATGGCAGGAAAAAATCATACCGTACAAATTGTAGATGTAGATGGCAAAGGAAATTTACTGGCAGGCAGCGGTGAGGTGGAAGTACAGTTTTACCGCATTCAATGGCGTTGGTGGTGGGATAATAACGGTGACAACCTGAGCAATTTTACGCAGGATGAATACAACAAGCTGTTGAAAACAGAAACTGTAAAGCTAAATAATGGCCGTGGTAACTGGACCTTCGGTACTTCTGAAAATGAGTGGGGACGTTATTTGATTCTGGTAAAAGATTTAAAGAGCGGCCATACAACCGGTTCAACTTTTTATGTGGAAGATGCATACTGGCAAACCCGTGCAGGCGAAGAAGACCAGACTGCCGCTTCCATGTTATCTTTTAAATCAGATAAAGAAAAATACAATGTGGGCGATGAAGTATCTTTAAAAATACCAAGCAGTAAAGGTGGCCGCATGTTGGTAAGCATTGAAAACGGCAGCAAAGTTTTAAAATCTTTCTGGCAGGAAACAAAGCAGGGCCAGACTGAAGTAAAATTTAAAGCCGACGCTGGTATGGCGCCCAATGTATATGCTACAGTCAGTTTGCTGCAACCACATTCGCAAACCATTAATGATCTGCCGATACGTATGTACGGCTCTGTTCCCATTTTTGTGGAGGATAAAAATACCGTGTTGAATCCTGTGTTGAATATTGCCAGCAGTATCAGGCCTGAAACAAATGTTTCATTTTCTGTTAGTGAACAGAACGGCAAAGAAATGACCTACTGTGTTGCCATTGTTGACGAAGGATTATTAGACTTAACAAGATTTAAAACTCCCAACCCGCACGATGCATTTTATGCCAGAGAAGCACTTGGTGTAAAAAGTTTCGATCTGTTTGATTACGTTATAGGCGCCTGGGGTGGAGACCTGGAAAGGATCTTAACCATTGGTGGTGATAATGAAGCCGGGCCGGGTAAACAGAAAACCGCCAACCGTTTTAAACCGGTTGTAAAATATATCGGGCCATTTCATTTAGGTAAAGGTCAAACGCAAAAGCAATCTTTCACACTACCCTCATACATAGGTTCGGTAAGAGCAATGGTTGTTGCGGCTCACGAAGGCAGTTATGGCGCAACAGAAAACACAGTGGCAGTTAAAAAGCCCTTGATGATGCTGGCTACCATGCCCCGTGTGCTGGGCCCCGGCGAAACAATTAAATTACCGGTTACTGTTTTTGCGATGGAGAACAATATCAGAAAGGTAAATGTGGCATTGCAGGCAAACCCTTTTCTGGAAGTTGTGGGAGGAAATGCACAGCAGGTTAATTTTACAGAGAACGGCGAACAGATGGTTTATTTTGATGTACGTGTAAAACCAAACGTGGGCATTGGCAAAGTAAAATTGCTGGCAAGTTCTGGTAGCGAAAAAGCTGATTATGAAGTGGAGCTTGATATCCGCAATCCAAATCCGCCAGTTACGCAGGTGACAGAAATGACATTATCCGCAGGGCAGCAATGGAAAACAATTGCCAATCCTGTTGGTGTAGCTGCAAGCAGTACGGCTGTGCTGGAAATTTCGAGCGTGCCCCCAATGAACCTGCAAAAACGTTTGAATTATTTAATTGAATATCCGCATGGTTGTGTGGAGCAAACTACCTCCGCAGTATTTCCGCAATTGGTATTAAATCAATTGACCGATCTGGATGATCTTAAAAAAGCACAGGTTGATAGAAATGTAAAATCGGGTATCGCCAGGTTGCAAAATTTTCAGCGGTCAGACGGTGGCTTTGGTTATTGGCCCGGAGCAAGTGAAAGCGATGAGTGGGGAACCAATTATGCAGGTCATTTTTTAGTGGAAGCACAAAACAATGGTTACCTGGTGAGTGATTACATGTTGCAGAACTGGAAAAATTATCAACGCGGTAAAGCAAATAGCTGGGCACCATCTACCACTAATTTTTATGGCGGCGATCTTATGCAGGCTTACAGGCTCTATGGGCTTGCATTAGCGAAAGCGCCGGAACTCGGTGCCATGAACCGTTTAAAAGAATTCAAATATTTATCTGCCGAAGCAAAATGGCGCCTTGCTGCAACTTACGCTTTGGCTGGGCAAGAGAATACAGCATTGGATCTTATCGGCGGACTGAGTACGTCTTTCCCTCCAAGAGAAAGTTGGGGCTATACTTACGGCTCAGATACCAGGGACGAAGCCATGGTTTTGGAAACGTTAACATTGCTTAAGAAAAAAGCAAAGGCAGAAGAACTGTTGAGAACCATTGCTGCAAAACTGTCGCAGGATTATTGGTACAGCACACAAACAACGGCTTACAGTTTAATTGCCATTGCAAAGTATTGCGGCAAAAATCCTTCAGGTGCAAAAATTATTGCAACAGGTACTGTTGATGGAAAAAATGTTGACATCAACGCTGCCACCTACATTAAACAATTGCCCATTTTATTTGCAAAAGGAAGCAGCAATGTGGTCATCAACAATAAAGGCAATAATACTTTGTATGTTCGTTTAATTATACAGGGTCAACCGCTTGCAGGCGACAATATCAAAGTAACAAACAACCCTGCCGTTTTAGTTATGAATGTGAGTTATCTAAATCAAAATGGCGCTGCCATTGATATCAGCAAACTCACGCAGGGCAGCGATTTCATGGCAAAGGTTACCATTACCAATCCCGGCAGGCGTGGGTCCTATTCGCAAATGGCTTTGAACCAAATATTCCCCAGCGGCTGGGAAATTTTAAATGCCCGTATGTTTGATGGTGAAGGCGCTTTCAAATCTTCTTCATCAACCTACCAGGATATTCGTGATGACCGGGTGTACACTTATTTCAATATCGGCAGCAGCCAAACCTACACTTATTATATACAGTTGAATGCATCCTATCTCGGCCGTTTCTTTTTACCGGGTACATATTGCGAAGCCATGTATGATAACAGTATTACTGCCGGGGTAAATGGAAAGTGGGTGGAAGTTGTGAATCAATAATTTTTACACTTGCAGTTAAGGCTTTGCCTTAACTGCAAGTGTTTTTTTTGACAGACATTTGCCCCTTGATTGAACTTCATTGGCGACGCTCCGTTCAACTTTAAATCTTTATTGAGCTTTAATTATGTTTTATTAAATCCACGTATATTTACAAAAATGCTACGTATATGACCACTAAATTAACAATACTGGTAGAAGAAGAAACAATAAAGAAAGCAAAAAAATATTCTGCCCAAACCGGGCAAAGCCTTTCAAAACTTATAGAAAATTATTTAAACACAGTTACAGAAAGCAGTGATTCCAAAAACAATAAATTCTCTCCCCGTGTTAAACGCCTGATGGGAAGTGTTAAGCTGCCAAAGGATTTCGACTGGAAAAAAGAGGTGGAAAAAAATGTAAAAGCCAAATTTAAATGACACATTTTTTTATTGATACCAATATATTAATTGATTTCATCTCTCAACGGCAACCCTTTGGTTATAACGCTGCCTTGCTCTTTCAGGCAAGCGAGGAAAAAAAAGTTAAACTCCACATTGCTGCACTTAGTTTTTGGAATACCCATTACTATCTCAAAAAATTAATGCCCGAAACTGAAGTAAGGAAAATATTTTTCGACCTGACAGAGCTACTGGAAATAGTACCGCATAATAAAAATCTTATGCGTCTGGCAATCAAATCGGCTCATAAAGATTTTGAAGATGCTATGCAGATCGTAGCAGCCGAATCTGTTCATGAAGTCAACGGCATCGTTACCAGAAACAAAAAAGATTTCAGGCATTCATCACTTCCATTGTACCTGCCCGAAGAAGCATTGATATTAGATACAAAATGAAAACAACTGATCCTATCAAATTAAAGTATCAGTATTTTAGAAAACGCCCTTTTAAAAAAAAGGTATTGTTATTTATTTGTTTTATCCTCTTGATCTGGTTCTGGTTTTCACTCCCTTCAAAATTATTTAAAGCACCAACCTGTTACGTTATCGAAGATAAAGACGGCAACTTATTAAACGCTACCATTGCTGCTGACGGGCAATGGCGGTTCCCTTACAATAAAAATGTACCGCAAAAATTTATTGATTGCATCACAACTTTTGAAGACAGAAGATTTTTCAAACACCCCGGTGTTGATCCGGTTGCAATTGGCAGGGCTGTTATTAAAAACATAAAGAACAAAGGTGTGGTGCAGGGCGGCAGTACCATCAGCATGCAGGTCATCAGGCTTTCAAACCGCGATGAAAGAAGCATCTGGAACAAAATAAAAGAAAGTATTATGGCTGTGCGGCTGGAGTTGTCTCATTCAAAAAAAGGGATACTGTCTTTGTATGCAAGCAATGCACCGTTCGGTAGTAATATTGTAGGACTTGATGCAGCAGCCTGGCGCTACTATGGTCGCAGTGCAGATAAATTAAGCTGGGGAGAAATGGCCGCACTTGCTGTTTTGCCCAATGCTCCTGCATTGGTTCATCCCGGTAAAAACAGAAATGTATTGTTGAAAAAAAGAAATACGCTGCTCGATAATTTACTACAGGCAGGAAAGATTGATAAAGCAAGTGCCGAGCTTGCCAAGCTGGAACCCTTGCCTGACGAGCCATACCGCTTACCGCAAAATGCATCGCATTTATTGCAGCGATTTATAAAAGATAATAAAACCTGGCAGCAGGAAACAAAGATCAAAACAACGCTGGATGGAACATTGCAAAAAAATGTGGGCATTATCTTACAGCAACACCAGTCTGTTTTAAAGGGCAACGGCATTAATAATGCATGTGCATTGGTACTTGATGTAGAGACAGGAAATACCATTGCTTATGTTGGTAATATTGCAGATGCACACAATAAAGAAATGGAAGCCGATGTAGATGTGATCGCTTCTCCCCGCAGTCCGGGCAGCACTTTGAAACCAATTTTATATGCGTCTATGTTAAGTGATGGATTGATATTGCCCAACTCCATCATTCCGGATATACCAACACAAATAGGAAGCTACGCACCCAAGAATTTTGATTTGAGTTATGATGGTGCTGTCCCTGCAAACAGGGCTTTATCACGCAGTTTAAATGTGCCGGCAGTAAAAATGCTGCAGCAATATAAGTACCAGCGCTTTTATGAAACACTGCAACAAACCGGCATAACCACTTTAAATAATAATGCCGATTTTTATGGATTGAGTTTAATACTCGGCGGCTGCGAAGTAAATATGTGGGACCTCGCAGGTGTGTATGCATCCATGGCACGTACACTAAATCATCAAGCAAAAAATCATGGTATGCCAGAGGTAGGGGATTTTCATGCGCCTAATTACATAAGCAAGGAATTAGTAATTAGGAATTTGGGTGCGTCCACCCTAATTCCTAATTCCAAATCCCAAATTCCTGTAGATGTAACCTCCATCTGGTTCACATTCCAGGCCATGCAGGATGTAATGCGGCCCGGCGAAGAAGGCCTCTGGCAGCAGTTTTCCTCCTCACAAAAAATTGCCTGGAAAACCGGTACCAGTTTTGGTTTCAGGGATGGATGGGCCATTGGCCTGACACCAAAAAATGTAGTTGCAGTATGGGTTGGCAATACCGATGGTGAAGGAAGACCGGGATTGGTGGGCATACAAACAGCGGCGCCCATTCTTTTTGATATTTTTCGTTTGCTGCCGAATACAAAATGGTTCGAAAAACCAAAATTCAATTTTGTTTATGTGCCTGTTTGCAGGCAAAGTGGTTATCGTGCAAATATTGATTGCCCCGATGTGGATACTTTATTTATGCCGCCCAATGCAGGGAAGGTGGCGCTTTGTCCTTATCATAAAATAATTCACCTGGATGCAACCGGAAACTTTCGTGTTACAGAAGCCTGCGAATCCCCATCGGCTATGCAACACAAAAGCTGGTTCATTTTATCGCCTGCCATGGAATTTTATTACAAGCAACGAAACATAGATTACATACCGCTGCCGCCATTTAAACCCGGCTGCGCCTTTACAGAAACCGGGAAATTAATTGAGATCATTTACCCACAACCCGATGCTAAAATTTATGTGCCGTTGGAAATTAATGGCCAGCGGGGCAGCACAGTTTTTACCGCAGCCCATCGCCGTGCTGGCGCAAAAATTTTCTGGAGTTTAGATGATGAATTTGTTGGCACTACGCAAAATTTTCATCAACTTGGCTTGAATCCTGCTCCGGGAAAACACATTATTACACTGGTTGATGAAAACGGAATAAGTGTGAGTAGAGAGTTTGAAATACTGGAAAAAGAAAATCGCTGATTATAATGATTTATAAGATTCCGCTGATTTGTACCCTCAACTAAAAAGCTATCAAAAAACTCCTTACTTTTAAACCCTAAAACTTATTACTATGCCAATACGTATGGAAGATGATCCCACAGATCAACAGAACTTTGATGACAGTAATACCTCGAGCGGCGGCGGAGGTAGAAGCGGTGGCGGTGGCGGAGGAGGTTTACTGGCTTTCTTACCATTAATTTTTTCTTTATTCAGAGGTGGCGGTGGCGGAAAAAAAATACTATTATTATTGGTAGCCGCAGGTGCTGCTTATTTTTTCTTTTTCAGAAACGGTTCGGGGGGAGGTTCAAATATTGTAAAAAATCTTTTTTCGCAAAGCGGGTACAGTTTTAGTCCTGAGCAATTTAAAAAAGCAAATGTTTACGAAGGCCTTGCCGATGATAATACAAAAAACCCCTTGCCCGAAAGTGTTTCCTTACTAAAATTTGCGCCCGACCGTAAAAACCAGGGCCAGCAGGGAAGCTGTGTTGCATGGAGCAGTGTGTATGCAGCACGTACCATTGTAGAAGCTGCATCTACCAACCAACCGGGCAACAGTACGGCTTATAGTCCGGCTTTTGTTTACAACCAAATTGGCCTTGAAGGTTGCCAAGGCGCCTACATACAAAACGCCATGGAATTTATGAGCACCCGGGGAGTAGTTCCATTCAATGATTTTCCTTACGATGACCAGGATTGCAGCCGCCAGCCCAATCAGGCTTTAGAAAGTAAAGGAACTCAGAATAAATTACATGGCTTTACAAGATTAACGGATGGCGAAAGCACCGAAGGAATTAATGTACGTGCAATTAAAGAACACCTGGCCAAAGATGCACCCGTTGTAATTGGCATGATGGTGGGCGGCAGTTTTATGCAGGATATGATGGGTAAAGAAATGTGGGCACCAACCGATGAAGACCGCTCCCAGGCAGGCTTTGGCGGACATGCGATGTGTGTGATAGGTTATGACGATCGCAAGCAGGCTTTTCAAATAATGAATAGTTGGGGACCCGAATGGGGTAACAATGGCATTGGATGGATTCGCTATGCGGATTTGAAAGAGTTTGCACGGGAAGCTTACGGTGTTGATCCGATGCCTAAACGTGGCGCAGCAACAAGTATTGGTTTTGAAGCCGCAATTGGTTTGGTAAAGAGTGATGACAAACAATACATTCCTTTAAGATTGAAAGGCGCCAATGTTTTTGAGACAGTAAATACCGTAGCACCGGGCACAAAATTTAAAATGGAAATAAAAAATTCTACTGAGTGTAATATCTATATTTTCGGACAGGAGACTGATGGAAGCAGTTACACGTTATTTCCTTACCCCAACAAAGAAGACCCAACAAAAACTGCTTTCTCTCCCTTTTGCGGCATTACCGGTTACCGGCTTTTCCCAAGGGGTAAAAATTTAGTGCCGGATAATGTTGGTAACAAAGATGTGTTTGCGATTGTAGTAACAAAGCAACCCTTAAACTGGTTTGCAATAAATAGTTCTATCAGCAAAAGTACAGACGCTGATTATGGAGCCAAAGTAGCAGCGGCTTTACAGCAAAATGCAGTAAACGGCGTACAGTTTGCAGCAGGCAGTAATGGTACTATAAATTTTAAAGCGGCTAACAGTAGCCAGAATGCTGTACTTTGCGTAGTAGAAGTTAAAAAGTAAAACATGAAAAAATTATTAGTGATTGTATTTTGTTTTTCGGGCTATTTAAGCCATGCCCAAACAGAAGGAAATAAGTTATACTCACCAACCGCCGATGCAGCAAAGGATATAGCAGCGGCAGTAAAAAAAGCCAAGGCCGAGCATAAGTATGTATTGCTGCAGGGCGGCGGTAACTGGTGCAGTTGGTGTATTGAGTTTGCAAGGTTTTGCAAGGCCGATCCAAAAATAGATTCTGTAATTAATTCAAGCTTTGTGTGGTATCATTTAAACTACAGTAAAGAAAACGAGAACAAAGCTGTGTTTGCAAAATATGGTTATGCACAGCGTTTTGGCTTTCCGACCTTTATCATCTTAAACGAAAAAGGCGAAAGCATACATACCCAAAACAGCGAATACCTGGAAGACGGTAAAAAAAGTTACGACCAAAGGAAAGTGCAATCCTTTTTAGAGATGTGGAGCCCGAGGGCGCTGAATCCGGAAATGTATGGGAAGTAAAAACTGAACATTGAATATTGATCATTGATAGTTTTAACTTAATGTTCAATACTCAATGTTCAACAAACAATTTTCAATGTCAAACGCCGGCCAATTCCTCCAACTCATAAAGCATCCGTTTAAATTTAAACTGTACATGCTTTCAAAATTACCCAGCGCATTTTTTTGCGGCGTAAGGGTAGTTGATGCCGATGAAAATAAATGTTTAGTAAAAGTTCCTTACAAATGGTTTAGTCAGAATCCATTTAAGAGTACCTATTTTGCCTGCCTGAGCATGGCTGCCGAAATGAGCACTGGCTTGCTGGGCTTAATGCACGTACATAAAAGGCAACCTGCTGTAAGCATGCTGGTTGTAAAAATAGAAGGCAACTTTATTAAAAAAGCTACCGGCATAACCATATTTACCTGCGAGGATGGATCAACCATCAGGACAACTATTGAAGATGCTGTTATCAGTAATGAGGGGAAAATAATTACTGCAAAATCGTATGGCCGAAATGAGGCAGGTGAAATCGTTGCAGATTTTGCAATTACCTGGAGTTTTAAAGTTAAAGCGGCCTCATCCCAATGAGCTACGCTCGTTCCTTTGCAGGAACTCCAAAGGAGAAGAAACTGGTAGATAATAGTGAATTTTTGAAGTTACTTGTTTTTACTCGTGTTTTCTATAGCAACGAATAAATCTAATATAACCTGATATAAGCTTACTATCCCCCTATTTATGTAAATTGCACCTCCCCTGCAATTTGTACTTTCAAATTATAGGGGCTAAAATTTCAATAGCTTTATTGCCGTATAAGAGTGCCAATGAAGCTTAATAGAATTACAAATGCTTGTAACAAAAAAATATAAAACATAATCTTCTCTATCTCCCCCGCCAGCTGGCGGGGGAGATAGAGGGGGCTTTTCATTATGGCAAAAGACTTACGTAAACAGGAAGCTTTAGATTATCATTCAAAAGGCCGTCCGGGTAAAATAGAAGTAGTACCCACCAAAGAGGCCAAAACCCAACGAGATCTTTCACTTGCTTATTCACCCGGCGTTGCCGAGCCTTGCCTTGAGATTGCAGCTAACCCGGAAGATGTTTATAAATACACAGCCAAGGGAAACCTGGTGGGTGTTATAAGCAACGGCACGGCTGTTTTAGGCCTCGGTAATATTGGCCCCGAAGCCGGTAAACCGGTGATGGAAGGTAAGGGCGTACTTTTCAAAATATTTGCAGATATTGATGTGTTTGATATCGAGATCAACGAAACCGATCCCGAAAAATTTGTGCAGATAGTGCAGGCATTAGAGCCAACTTTCGGTGGCATTAACCTGGAAGATATAAAAGCACCAGAATGTTTTTATATTGAACAGGAGTTGAAGAAGCGCTGCAAAATTCCCATTATGCACGATGACCAGCATGGTACTGCCATCATCAGCGCTGCCGCTTTATTAAATGCACTGATTATTCAAAAAAAGAAAATTGATAAAGTAAGATTTGTGGTAAATGGTGCCGGTGCTGCGGCTATGGCTTGTATGCACTTGTATGAATCGCTGGGTGCAAAGCACAGCAATTTTATGGTGTTTGACCGTAAAGGAATTTTATATAAAGGCCGGCCTGATATAGAAGAGCAGAAGGAGAAATTTTGTGTGGATGCAAAATATAAAGATTACGACCTGGCGAAAGCCTTTAAAGATGCCGACGTTTTTATTGGTTTAAGTGCAGGCAATACGGTAAGTCCGGAAATGGTGAAGAGTATGGCCAAAAACCCAATAGTTTTTGCTATGGCTAATCCCGATGCAGAAATTAATTATGATGTGGCAGTTGCGGTGCGTAAAGACATCATCATGGCCACAGGCCGCAGTGATTATCCCAACCAGGTAAATAATGTACTGGGCTTCCCGTATATTTTCCGCGGCGCATTGGATGTAAGAGCTACTGCTATTAATGAAGCCATGAAACTGGCAGCAGTAAAGGCTTTGGCAGAACTGGCTAAAGCACCCGTGCCAGATATTGTTACCCTTGCTTATAACGAAAAAACGATCACTTTCGGCCCCACTTATATTATTCCAAAACCATTAGACCCACGTTTATTATCAACTGTGGCACCTGCAGTTGCAAAAGCAGCCATGGAAAGCGGCGTTGCAAAATATCCCATTCTTGATTGGGATAAATATGCAGAAGATTTAAACAATCGTCTTGGTCTTGATAACCAGTTAAGCCGTGTTATCGGTTCCAAGGCACGTAAAGATCCAAAGCGTATTGTTTTTGCGGATGCAGAAAATATTAAGATATTAAAAGTAGCGCAATTGGTAATGGAAGAGGGAGTTGCATACCCTATTTTGCTTGGTAAAGCAGACAAGATAAAAAAACTGGCCGAAGAAAACGGTATAGACCTGGAAGGTATGCCCATTATGAACCCCGCCGATGATGAGCACGAAGATTTGAGAAAAAAGTATGGCGATATGTTCTTTGAAAAAAGACAACGCAAAGGGGCAAATAAGTACGAAAGTTACAAGGCCATGAAAGACCGCAACCATTTTGGTTGTATGCTGGTTGATAATGGCGAAGCGGATGGAATGATCAGCGGATTGAGCAGAAATTATCCTGATACTATTCGCCCGGCGCTGCAAATAATAGGTACCGAACCCGGTGTGAAAAAGATTGCCGGCATGTACATTATGTTTACCAAACGTGGGCCATTGTTTTTGGCAGATACTACGGTAAACTTTAACCCTACTGCAGAAGAACTGGCAGAAATAACTTTACTTGTTGCCAAAGAAGTTAAGCTCTTTAATATCAAGCCACGTATTGCCATGCTATCATATTCTAATTTCGGCAGCAGCGATTCGCCGGAAGCCAACCTGGTAAGCAGGGCCAGTAAAATTGTAAAAGAGAAAGACCCTACATTGATCTGTGATGGTGAAGTACAGGGTATTCTTGCCTTTAATAAAGAGATCTTAAGAGAGAATTATCCATTTACTGAATTATTAAGCGGTGATGTAAATACGCTCATCTTCCCTAACCTGGCAGCTGGTAATATTGCTTATAATTTATTGCAGGAAGTGGGCGGCACAGATTCTATCGGTCCCATCTTACTTGGTTTAAACAAGCCTGTTCACGTTTTGCAGTTGGGAAGTTCCATCCGTGCCATCTTTAATATGGTATTGGTGGCGGTTGTAGATGCACAAACCACATGCAAAACCAATACAAAAGAAGAGGTAAAGAAAAGTAAGTGGTGGAAACGTAAGAGCAAGGCTTCGCAGGAAGCATAATTTCACAATTATGATGTTTGATGTACGATGTACGTCAGATAAACAATATAATTAGTCATACATTCGTACAGCTGACATTGTACATCTAACATATTTTTTTACAGATGCTTTTTAACCACTTTGGCCGATACCTTTTAATGCTTAAAGGCATGTTTACCAGGCCCGAAAATATGCGCATGTATTGGAAAGAACTTATGCACCAATGTGTGGAGATTGGCATTGGTTCGCTGGGTATTGTAATCATCATTTCGGTTTTTATGGGTGCGGTAAGTGCAGTGCAAACTTCTTATCAATTGGTTAGTCCGCTGATACCCGCCACAACCATTGCACAAATTGTACGTGATACGGTAATTCTTGAATTTGCTCCAACAGTTGTTTGTATTGTACTGGCCGGTGTTGTTGGCAGTAAAATTGCCAGCGAACTGGGCAACATGCGTGTGAGCGAACAGATAGACGCCCTGGAGATAATGGGAATTAATACCAAGTCGTATTTAATTATGCCTAAAATTGCGGCCTGTTTAATTACAATTCCCATGCTGGTTGTTTTATCAATGGTGTTGGGTATTGTTGGTGGCAGGCTTGCGGGAGCAGCTACTCATATTTTATCAACAGACACTTTCGACATGGGACTGTTAATGAACTTTGTACCCTACAATGTATTTTTTGCATTGGTAAAAGCATACACTTTTGCTTTTATCATCAGCACCATTCCATCTTATTATGGTTATTATGTAAAAGGCGGCGCATTGGAAATTGGCCGCAGCAGCACAAAAAGCGTGGTGGTAAGTTGCATAATGATATTATTTGCCGATTATATTTTGGCAGCACTGTTACTTAATAAATAGCAAGTTCAGGATGATTGAATTTAAAAATTTAAAAAAACATTTCGGCGATAAGGTAGTGCTGAATGATGTAAGCCATGTTATGGAAACGGGCAAGGCAAATCTTATCATCGGATCAAGCGGAAGCGGAAAAACCGTGTTGCAAAAATGCCTGGTAGGCTTATTTGAACCGAATGAAGGCGAAATTATTTATGATGGTGTAAGTTTTACCGAGATGAACACGGATGCACGTAAAGAACTACGCCAGCAGATAGGTATGCTATTCCAGGGTTCTGCATTGTTTGACAGTATGACCGTTGAACAGAATATCATGTTTCCATTGGATATGTTTGGAAAAGGAAGTTTTAGTCAAAAACTAAAACGTGTTAATGAGGTTTTAGAAAGGGTTAACCTTAAAGACGTAAATAAAAAATTTCCAGCCGAATTAAGTGGCGGAATGAAAAAAAGGGTAGGGATTGCCCGGGCTGTGGTATTGAATCCTAAATTTTTATTCTGCGATGAACCAAACTCCGGCCTGGATCCGCAAACTTCTCTTGTTATTGATCAACTCATCCTTGATCTTACACGTGAATTCAATATGACTACAGTGATAAATACCCACGATATGAACAGTGTGATGGAAATCGGTGAAAATATTCTGTATCTATATCTGGGAAAAAAAGAATGGAGTGGAAATAAAAAGGATATCATCTTCTCTAAAAATGAAAGGTTGAATGAATTCATTTTTGCATCAGAATTTTTGCAGGATGCCAAAGACATGCGCATGTTGGAAGCAAAAGGAAAAATCAGTAATGACCGGGATATGGACGAATTGTTGAAGGGTGATAAGTTAGATTAGAAAAGATACCAATCATTCGCATCGATAAAAGCCAAATCAAAGCCCCGCTTTTGAACGGAGCGTCGCCACTTCTGCCCAATCAACACTCAAAAGCCGGTAACCAAAATATTCATTTTCAACAATACCCTATCTCCCCTATCTTTGCGGCATTCATTATCAATTATTTCATTATCAATTATCAATTAAAATGGCTGTTTTAGTTAATAAAGATTCCAAAATTATTGTACAGGGTTTTACAGGTACAGAAGGTACTTTTCATGCTACACAAATGATTGAATACGGCACCAGTGTAGTAGGTGGTGTAACGCCCGGTAAAGGCGGCACTTTACATTTAGATAAACCCGTTTTTAATACCGTGGCCGATGCGGTTGCAACAACTGGTGCTAACGTAAGTATCATTTTTGTACCACCGGCATTTGCTGCCGATGCTATTATGGAAGCTGCCGATGCAGGCATTGCACTGGTGGTTTGTATTACCGAAGGCATTCCGGTGCAGGACATGGTTAAAGTAAAAAATTATTTGGCTGGAAGACATACAAGATTGATCGGGCCAAACTGCCCTGGTGTAATTACTGCCGACGAATGTAAAGTAGGTATAATGCCCGGCTTTATTTTTAAGAAAGGAAGAATTGGTATTGTTTCAAAATCGGGCACGCTTACTTACGAAGCTGCTGACCAAGTTGCAAAAGCAGGCCTGGGCATTTCTACGGCTATTGGTATTGGTGGCGATCCTATTATTGGCACCACTACCAAAGAAGCAGTTGAGTTATTTATGAACGATGATGAAACCGATGCCATTGTAATGATTGGCGAAATTGGCGGCGGTATGGAAGCGGAAGCTGCCAACTACATCAAATCTACCGGTAATAAAAAACCGGTGGTTGGTTTTATTGCCGGCCAAACAGCGCCTCCCGGCCGCCGTATGGGCCACGCCGGTGCTATTGTTGGCGGTGCCGATGATACAGCCGCAGCAAAAATGAAAATTATGGCTGAGTGCGGTATTCATGTGGTTGCAAGCCCTGCCGATATTGGGAAAACTATGGCCGCAGTTATGAAGAAATAATAAACGTTTTATAAACAAAGAGCCGCCCTGTAAACAGGGCGGCTTCTTTGTTTATATAAAATTTAAAACCTCTTAATTATCATCATCGCCTCTTCTGTGGCTTCTGTTTTTATCATTCCTGTTCCATTGATTATTATCGTGGTCATCATTATCACAATGATCTTTTTTGTGTTTCTTTTTAGCTCTTCCATAACCATGACCAACACCATTTCCATTGTTGTTATAACCACCCTGGTCATTGTTGGCGTACAACTGCCGTTCAGTTATATTTGTACGTCCATTCCCATCAACAAAAATATTTGTTTCATAACCAGGTTTAAAATACAGGGAGTTGTTGTAAATAACTTCGGACACCTGCTTACCAAAAATACTTGAGCGCAATTGAGAGATTACAATATTGTGATTACCTGCAGGTAACTGCCCCGCATTAACAGTGCCGCCGTTACCATTGTTGCCATTAACCTGGTACTGATAATTATCAACCGAAACAGTTAACTGCTTTTGCAATGCAGAACTGATGGATAAAGAACTGTACTGGCCATTATTATTGTTTTGTTGCGGATAATTTGGGTATTCATTTGGCCCACCCCGCTGCTGCCATTGTGCAAAACCTGTAGCCATGCTGCAGGTGGCAATAATAAAAGTGAAAATCTTTTTCATAGCTAATTTTTTTAAATTAAAAATCCGTTTTTACGGTTTGTTGTTTTAACAATTGATAAAAGCCAAATGCTGTGCCGCATATTTTTTTTACCGCTAACAAAAAGTTAAAGAAATAAATACAAAAAATTTGTGCAAACCGCTTTACTATTTCATCTTACAGGCTGAGCATATAAATTAAGTGCCTGGTGCAACTGCTCAGCAACAAATTGTATCTTGTAATTAAATACCCGATTATGTTTATAAAGAAATTGTTACTGGTTATTTTTTTGTTAACCGTTATAGCATCGACTAATATGGCCCAAACAAAAAACGATTACGCTGAAAACTGGAAGAAGGTTGAAGCATTTGAAAAGAAAGGCCTTACCAAATCTGCCCTGAAAGAGGTGTTGGTTATTTACAACCTTGCCGCTAAAGATGGCAACGATGCCCAGCAGATAAAAAGCTGTATGTACCAGATAAAATACCGCAACATGGTAGAAGAAGATAGCCATGAGAATAATATATTTTTCGTGGATACCCTGATTGCAAAAACCAAATCGCCGGCAAAAAATATTTTACATAGTATGCAGGCCGAAATGTTCTGGCAATACCTGCAAAACAACCGTTGGAAATTTTACGACCGCACCAAACTGGCCGAAGAAAAAAGTAAAGATATTACCACCTGGAGTATTGATAAGATCTATTCGGTTATTACCCGTTTATACAAAGCCTCATTACAAAATGAGGCCGATTTAAAAACCACTAAATTAGATGGACTTGATGCCATTATTATTAAAGGAGAAAACACCCGCCAGCTTCGCCCTACGTTGTATGATTTTTTAGCACACCGTGCATTGGAATTTTTTATGAATGACGAAGAGGGTGTTACCAAACCGGCTTACCAGTTTAAAATAGATGATGCGGCAGCATTTGCAAAAGTTGAAGATTTTCTAAAAGCATCTTTTAAAACTAAAGACAGTGCTTCGCTGCAACATACAGCCCTGCTTATCTTTCAGGAGTTGCTAAAATTTCATTTTGCAGATGCAAACCCCGATGCAATGATTGATGCAGACCTGATACGTTTAAATTTTGTGAACCAATATGCTGTAAATGAAAATAAAGAAAAGCTTTTTGAAGAAGCCTTGCTGGCTGTTGAGCAAAAATACCCCAACAACCCGGGCATAGCCCAAGCCATGTATTTACGTGGCAATATTTATTATGCCCGTGGACAGCAGTTTAAGCCGTTTACAAAAACTGAAAACCAGTACGAAATAAAAAGGGCGAAAGAATTATTTGAAACTACGTACGCAACGTTTCCCAAATCAGAAGGCGGGGTTAATGCAAAAAATACCATGATGCAAATTGAACAACCTTCCCTGAATATTGAAACCGAACAAGTGAATGTACCGCTGCAACCTTTCCGTAGTCTGGTTAAATACAAAAACATTAAAACGCTTTACCTCCGTGTTATAAAAATAACCCGGGAAGAACTAAAAAGCCTCGACAGACGAGAATATGAAAAACTCTGGAAAACTTATACTGATATGAAACCGGTTAAAAGCTGGAGCGTTAACCTGCCCGACCAGCAGGATTACCAGGAACATGCTACCGAAATAAAAATTGACGGACTCGCAAATGGCACTTATTTAATTCTTGCAAGTATTGACCCCAATTTTTCACTTACAAAAAACATCCTTGCAAAGCAACAGACCTACGTAAGCAATATCAGCTACGTACATACCAATAACAACGACTATTATGTACTTGACCGTGATAATGGCCAGCCGCTTGCCAATGTACAGGTGCAGCTTTGGGAATCTAAATACAACTACAGCAAAAATAATTACGAGGAAGTAAAGGCAGAAAAATACACAACAGATAAAAATGTATTTTTTAAACTAAAAGAAACCAAAGAGTATCGCAATTTTTTAATGCAGGTTACTTATGGTTCAGATGAATTGTTTATGGACGAAAACAATTCAACTTACTATTACAACAGCTACACGCCTGAAATTGAAAAGCATACATTCTTATTTACAGATCGCTCGATTTACAGGCCGGGACAAACCTTGTTTTTTAAAGGCATTGTTACTTCAAAAGAAAAAGATGTTTCTAAAAGTGCTGTAGTTCCAAATTTTAAAACTACCATCCAGCTTAAAGATGCAAACGGACAAAAGTCAGCAGAACTAAATGTTACAACCAATGAATTTGGCAGTTACAAAGGTTCTTTTAAATTGCCTGAGGGTGTAATAAATGGTAATTTCAGCCTGTATGATACTGCCACAAAATCTTATGTAAGTTTTAGTGTTGAGGAATACAAACGCCCCAAATTTTTTACCGAAATACAAAAACCAAAAGGCACTTACCGCATTAACGACAGCATTGAAGTTACCGGTACTGCCAAAGCTTATGCCGGTAATAATGTAGATGGTGCTAAAGTAAGTTACCGGGTAGTACGTAAAGTGCGCTATCCTATCTGGTGGGGATGGGGAAGCTACTACAAAGGTTTCCCTTCGGGCAATAACGAAGAGATGGAAATTACCAATGGCATTACTGCAACCGATGCAAAAGGCGAATTCAAAATTAAATTTAAAGCCATACCTGATGAGTCGGTTGATAAAAAAGACCAGCCAACTTTTTATTACGAAGTAAGTGCAGATATTACCGACATCAACGGCGAAACCAGAAGCGGTAATACTTCGGTGGCAGTCGCATATCAAATGCTGCAACTGAATATTGATATGCCTGAAAATATTTTGGCTGATAGTCTTAAAAATTTAAAAATATCAACTACCAACCTCAACGATATTTTTGAAAAAGCAAACGTAAATGTTATCATAACCAAAGTAATATCGACCACAAAAATTTATAGAGAAAGATATTGGCAAATGCCCGACCAGTTTACTATGAGTAAGAATGAATATGAAGGTTATTTCCCCTACGATATTTATAAAGACGAAGATCAGCAAAGCAAATGGCCGTTCGGAGAAACGGTTCTTAGTTTTTCAGATTCAACTTCAAGTGATGGGAAATTAAGCAAAGAAAATGCAGATAAAATCGCTTCAATCTTCGGGATTTCCTCCCCCTCGGGGGGAGATAGAGGGGGCCGCTGGTACAAAATCATTGCCACGACAAAAGATAAATA
>JBBRCM010000029.1:0-31269 GCA_038204855.1 Chitinophagales bacterium | reverse complement strand
CTTTATATAGTTCGCCACGGCAAAATGCTGATTGAAAACCGGAACAAGCCGGATTACCTGCACCTGTCTAAAGAGGGGCTTGATTTTGGGCTTTACTTAGATAATTATTTTAAAGATGTTTATTTTGATCATATACTTTTTCAATCCATCGACGTAAAAACATCTGACCCTTATAACCGCTGCCGCAGTACCATACGGGGTACCAAGGGCGTTAAGACAGAATTTGATAAAACGCAGTTGAGCAAAATTTTTGATGATATCAATAAGGAAGAAAGCGGCCGTCAGAATGTACTGCTCTGTTACCGCACCGAAGCTTTTAATGTGATCTGCAATATTATTGGTACCGATTCTGAAGAGCAATTTAATAAAGATTACAACCGCATCTTTCACTTTACGTTCAGCAATAACAATTACACTTTTGTAAAAAAGGTGAATACGGAGGAGAAGTAAGCATTGTATATTTTCTTTGCAAAATGCCTGTTATCGTTGTTGGCCAGAGGCTCAACGGCGAAGTGTGGTCTTGCGTAATGCCAACTGCGGCTAAATTATTTTACGTTAAGCACTTTGTCTGCCCAAATAATAAATTCGTCTGCGTCCAACATTGAAAATGAATGAGGATGTCTTTCTCCGTTTGGCAAAAAACCTTTTCCCAAACAAGAGATGTATTCAGCTTTTTTATTTCCTAAAAGTCTTAACTGAACAATACAGGCTGTTATGTCTGCAAGGTTCATCCATTCAACCGGTCCGTTGCGTTGAGTAATAAACCAATTAATATCTGGGTCGGAATAGAGTCTGACTGGAATTGAAGTTAAATATTTTGCGTTTCCGCCATCTTTGGCATCCCTGTAAAAAGAAGATGCCATTTCATAAGCTTTTGGCTTTTGCAGAGGTGTTCCACCAAATTGATTTTTAAAAAGAGTAGTAATCATTACGGCTTCGGAACCTTTCTTTTTTGCTGTGTCAATTGCCATTGCTCTAACATATCCATTGTATAATCTTTTCAAGTCTAATG
Organism: Chitinophagales bacterium; assembly: GCA_038204855.1. Lineage (GTDB taxonomy): Bacteria > Bacteroidota > Bacteroidia > Chitinophagales > Chitinophagaceae > Ferruginibacter. Next base: position 30,257 of record JBBRCM010000029.1, on the reverse strand, counting down.
GTGGGTCAACCCCAAACACAGCATTGGGTTTTACAATTGATTTGTAATTTGGATTATAAGCTTTCTCTGCATATAACATTGCTTGATGTCCTGCCCAAGATTGTCCGCCGATAATAAATTTATTTTTTGGAATGTTATATTTCCTAATTACTTCTGGTATTAATAATTCAAGTCGTGTTTCAAAAACATTATTCCTGTCAACCGTGTCAGCCCTATAAAGAAACGGTAACAAAACAGTGTAACCTGCTGCACAAGCCTTTTTTGGCAGGTTTGTTTCGGTAAGTGTTTCTTGTGGATAGGTAAATCCTCCAAGTACAACTATAAGTCCTTTTGATGGCTGTTCAGGAATTAATGTAAAGTACAAAGTTTCAAGAGCACCATTTTTTTCTGTATAAATGGTGTCAATTTTTTGAGCAAATAAATTTGCCGAAAAAATAATTGTCAAAAATAAAAGTAGTTGTCGCATAAAGTTATTTTTTGGAATCGTCTGCTTTCCGGTATAGTTGCACATAACATTTATATCGGCCTAATGCTGGTACATTTAACTAATAACTATCAAAGCAAAATTGTACCCCCCTCATTCCCCACCACAATATAACAAAAAGCCGGGATGCCTTTTTGCAACATCCCGGTAAATAATTTCAATAAAATAATCTTACCATATCCTGGTTCTTTTCTCTGGGGCTTTGTACATTAATTAATTTATTATCCCTCATTTCGCATTTCGCAAAATGCGAAATAAAAAAAGCTAAGCACGGAGAAGCAGTTAACAAACTGCCTTGTATTTTAATGATGTTAGAAGCCCACGGAAAAATATTCATTGTTGGTGAAAACACCAAGCAACGGCGAAGATTATTGTGTAGATTTTTCGGAAGACCGGCGGCGGCGAAAACGGCGGCGAATGGTGGGCTTGCATAATGCCAACTGCTGCGAAAAAAAGGTGCATACGGAGGAGAAGTAAACGAACAAGATTGGCTAATAGGTAGATAAGGAAGCCTATGTACTAAACAAGATTGGCTAAGTGGAACATTATAAAGGCTGTGGGTTAATTAATATTAATTAAGTAGTAAATCCGGAAGAATATGTACTAAACAAGATTAACTAAGTAGTAAACAAGATTGACTGTGTGTAAAACAAGACTGGCTAAGTGGTAAACACAATGGGCTGTTTTAAATGTAAAGATTATTTTTAAATACTGTTTCATAGCTTTCTTCAAACGTCCTTTCCTTAAAGCCTTGAATAGTAAGTATATGAGTTAATGCTAAATTAGGAGCGATGCCTACGATGGGAACATTAGTTTTTTTGATTAGATCACGGTATTTGTTTCGTCTATCTCGTTTAATGTCAAGTTGATAATTTGTGATTGGGGTTGAATAATCTTCTAAAAGTTCCAAATAAAGCGATTTGATGAGGAAATAAATTCCCTCTGCATATTCAACAGTTTCATTTTCCGTAGGTAAATAACCTTTATGTACCACATTATTTCTAAATTCTACCATTTTTTGCTTTAAAGGTATTGGCGGTTTTTTGAAAGTTGAAAAATACAAAACTGTAAAAGCGCCGAACTGTCTTTCTGAGAGTTTCGACATTGTTTTAAAGCAGGTGTCAATTAAGCTTTCTGAGATTCCTTGCTCTTTTAATATAATTTTTATGAAGAACTCGTAAAATCTTTCAAGTGAAGCAGTAATCGAAAGAATCGATTCCATAAAATATTTGTCTCTAATTGCACAAAGGCCTGATTCAAAAAGAATCTCAAATTTGAATATTTGTAATTCAATTAAATTTGCGTGACCAAATTTACATTTATACTCATAAAGATCATTTTCGGAAATTAAAACTGTTGCATCAAAATCTATGGCTGAATTTAATTTTGCGCATTGATTACAGAATGTTCTAAATCTCATTATTTTCGATATTATTATCGTATTTGACATCAATGTTTTTATTGACACAATCCGATACATTTTCAAATCAAGAAAATTTACATACCCCCATTTCCCCACCACAATATAACAAAAAACCGGGATGCCTTTTCATAGCATCCCGGTAAATAATTTCAATCAAATAATCCTACCAAATCCTGGTTCTTTTCTCTGGTGCTTTGTACATTTTATCTCCAGGCTTTACATCAAAGGCATTGTAAAAAGCATCTATATTTGTTAGGGGCCCGTTTGCACGGAACATGCCGGGCGAGTGGTTATCGGTTACAATTCGCTGCGCCGCAGTTTCGGGCAACATATTGTTACGCCAAACCTGGCTCCAGTTTAAAAAGAAACGCTGGTCGGGTGTAAATCCATCAATTTTTTCACCGCTTTTGCCTTGGTCGGTATTTTTAAATGCTTCGTAGGCAATGCTTAAACCGCCGAGGTCGGCCAGGTTTTCGCCAAGGGTTAATTTGCCATTTACATGCATAGTATCTAAAATAACATAACCATTGTATTGCTGCACCACTTCATCGGCACGTTTTTTAAATTCGTCGGCATCGGTTTTTGTCCACCAGTCATGCAGGTTGCCATCAGCATCAAACTGGCGGCCCTGGTCATCAAAACCATGGGTCATTTCGTGGCCAATTACGGCGCCAATACCACCGTAGTTAATAGCATCATCGGCCTCAAAATCAAAGAAAGGAAAGCGGAGAATACCAGCGGGGAAAACGATCTCGTTCTTTGGCGGACTGTAATAAGCATTCACCGTAGGCGGCGTCATGCCCCATTCGGTTTTATCAACAGGTTTGCCCAGGCGGCTTACTTTATCGTTATATTGCCATTGGCTGCAACGGAGCAGGTTTCCATAAAAGTCATCTTTGCTGATTATAATGCCATCGTAGTTTTTCCATTTATCGGGGAAACCGATTTTCTTAACGAATGCGTTTAGTTTACCCAATGCACGTTGCTTGGTAACTTCACTCATCCAGTCAAGTTTTTTAATGCGGCTGTCGAAGGTACTCTGCAGGTTATTTACCAGCTCCAGCATGCGGGTTTTGGCAGCCTGGTTAAAATAGCGGTCAACATATAATTGTCCCAGCAGGTCGCCCAACTGGCGGTCAATTAAACCGCTCATGCGTTGCCAGCGAGGGGTTTGTTCTTTTTGTCCGCTTAGGGCCTGGTTGTAAGCAAAATTTGCATCAACAAATGCGCTGCTCATGTAAGACGCTGCATCTTTCAGTACCCCCCATTTCAGGTAAGTCTTCCAGTCATCTAACGAAACTTTGCTTAGTAAAGAATCGAGAAAGACCATGAACTTAGGGTTGCTAACGTTCACACTGTCTTGTTTTTTGTAACCAAGTTCCGGTAAAATAGTAGCCCAGTTTAAGTTGGGTGTTTTGGCAGTTAAACCCTCAATTGAAAATTTATTATACAATTTATTGGGGTCACGCATTTCAACACGGCTCATTTGAGCCTGTGCCATGGCGGTTTCTAACTGCATTACGGTTACAGCTTTGGTCATTGCATTCACATTGGTTTCGCCGGTAAGGCTAAACAGTTTGGTGATGTATGCAATGTAATCGGTTCTTATTTTCTGGCTGCGGGCATCATCTTTTAAATAATAATCACGGTCGGGTAAGGTGGTGCCGCCCTGGCCAATGCCTATGATGTATTTAGTTACATCCTTTGCATCCTGCCCAACACCAATACGGTATAAAGGAGATGCTATTGATTGGGCACGTAACGTGTTTGCATATTTTAAAACCTGCGCTTTAGAGCTTAAAGCCGTTATGGCATCCAGGTAGGGTTTAATGGGCTTGTACCCCAGTTTTTCAATGGCAACACTGTCCATAGCGCTGGCATAATAATCGCCTACACGCTTCATCAGGCTGGCCATTTCCGATTTTTCTTTATCACCGGCATTTGCTTTAGGTTTTTTTCCTGCTTCTTCCAGCAGGCCTTTGAGGGCTTGTGAACTTTCTTCTGCCAATGCAGCAAAACTTCCCCAACTGGTTTTGGAAGCAGGTATTGCTGTCTTTTTTAACCACGTGCCATTGGCATACAGATAAAAATTATCGCCGGGTTTTACCGAAAGATCCATATTTGCAGGATCAATAAATTTTCTTTTTGACGGGTTTGCCGGATGAGCACTTACAATAGTGACAGGGTCGGAAACCATAACTGGTTCATTTTTAATGTAGTCTTGTGCCGCGGCATCTTGAGGAACATCTGAAACGCTTGATTTTAAATCCCCGGTTGCTTTTTGCCTGTTTTTAGCATTCTGTGCCGGAGCAGGATTAATACCCGTTTGCGCATTGCTGATTGCCGGAATAATGGTACAACCGGCAAAAATTATTGAAAACACAATTCTCTTCATAAAATATAATTTTTAGGTGGATAAAAATACGCATACCGGCATAAACGGCAATGTGAAAATATTTTAGCGGTAAAAGCGGGTAGTTAAATATGGATATTGAGAGATATGCCCGTTTATATAATTGAAAAAATACCGATTGAATCAATGCCTATTTTTGCTTATTGATATGAAGCATATTTTATCACTTACTATTTTTCTGGCTTCTCTTTTATCTTCTGTGGCTGTGTCCGCTCAAAATAAACAAACGTCCGGCGGGCTGGTTATTGGCAGTATTATGGATGCCGATAACAACAAAGCTATTGAGGGTGCAGCTGTGAGCATGGAATTGCTGACGGACACTGTTGGCCTGCACAATCAGTTAAGCCTTAAAAACGGCGAATTTCTTTTTGATAAACTGCGATTTGGATATTACAGGTTGCGGGTTAGTGCCGTAGGATACCGGCCATTATCCATAGACAGTATTTACATAAGGGCCGAAAGGTTTGATTTTGATCTGAATGATATTAAGCTCAATAAAAATTCGGCATTGATGAACGAAGTAATTGTATATGCCGAAAAACCATTGATAGAAAACAAAGACGGCAAGATTATTTTTAATACCGGCGAATCGGCATTGAGTTCGGGTGCAACTACCACTGAACTGCTGAAACAAACCCCCCTGGTGAATGTAGATAATGACGGCAAGATATTGCTGAAGGGTAAAGAGGTAAAAATTCTGATTGATGATAAACCCGTGGAACTGGATGCCAAACAACTGCAGGACCTGATGGAAAGTATGCCGGGCAGTATGATAGAAAGGATTGAAGTGATGACAACGCCGCCGCCGCAGTATGCCAATGAGCGGGGAGGGGTAATAAATATTGTAACCAAAAAAGGGAAGGTGGGGTTTAATGCTAAAATAAATCTGAATTATGGTACCCGGGGCGAAGCAGGCATTAACGGTAATGTAAGCTACCGTAAAAATAAGATAGCCTTTAATTTTTCGGCTGGTTACGGGTACAGTGTATTTAATGGAAGCAGCTATAGTAACCGGCAGAATATTTATACAGATTCGTCTAACTATTTTAATACGGTTGCAGAAAGCCATAACAACAGTTACCGGCCAAACCTGCGGCTGAGCGTGGATTACGAACTTAACAAGCACCAAAGCCTGAACTTTACTACGCAATACAACGGCAGCAATGCGGTTAGCGAAAATAGCACTGGGTACAGCAATTTAAACCGCTTTTACCAGGTATATAAATTAAGCAACCGCACTACCGGAAGCGATAATACAAACCGCAGCCCGGGCTTTAATCTTACATACACACACAAAGGAAAAAACCCGGCGACAGTGCTCCGGATCATCAGCGGGTTTAATTATAATGTATATGATAACGGAAGAGAATTTTACCAAGAGTACCTGAATCCTGATAATACCCCTACAGGCTCCGATTCAACACAACAGCAAAACACCAGCAGTAAAAACAATACCATCAGCCTGCGCATTAATTACGACAAGCCGTTAAAGGCAAAAAAGTTGTCGCTGAATTTGGGTGCTACTTATAACCGCTACAACAACCACAATATATTGAATACGGCTTTTATGAAAAAGCCCGAAAATATTTTTGTAAAGAATGAATTACTGAGCAATGATTTTCTTTTCCATCAAACCATGTACGGGTTAAGAGCAGCAATCAGGTATGATATTGTAGCAGATTTTTTTATAAGCGCAGGCCTGCAGCCTGAATATACCGAAACCCATTTCGACATAAAGAACAACAGCAACCATTATGTAAATAATTACTGGTCTTTTTTGCCGTTTATTACGGTGGTGAAAAAGTGGAAGAACAATGTGAACATTAATTTTGCCTACAAAAGAACGGTACAAAGGCCCAGGCTGAACGAGTTAAACCCAAGCCTGGACTATGCCGATCCCTACAACACCCGATCGGGCAATCCTTACCTGCAGCCATATTATGCCGATAATTTTGATTTGAGTGTTGGCAAGTGGAACAAGCTGTATAATTTTAATGCCTCTGTTGGTTACAATGCACTGCAGGACATTTACAGTTCCATAAGATCCCTGCAGCCGGATGGAAGTACATTTACTACCTGGCAAAATATAAGCGGACGAAAAGAGTACGAAGCAAGTTTATGGGGCGGATACACTATTACCAAAAAAGCAAAGGCCAACCTGAGCTTCGGATACTCCTATAATGTATACAGCGCTTTTGACCGAACGGTGCGGTATTTCAGAAATGGCGGTTCGTTTTTTTCTACCCTGAACGGCAGTTACCAGTTTACAGATCTGATGAATGCCAACGGTAGCTTTACTTTTAACCGTTTTGCCAACCCGCAGGGAAGGGTTGCAAGTACTTTAAGCATGAACATTGGTGTGCAGCAGAAATTCTTTCAAAAGAGAATTATTGTTACGCTCAATTTTATTGATCCTTTTCGCCAGCAACGCAATACAAATTATACCTACGGCAGTAATTTTAACCTGGAAAGTTACAGTACAACCAACACCCGTAATTACCGTATTGTGCTGAGTTATGTATTTAAGAAGAAGGCCAAGCCATCGGGCAGGGAAGCGTTATTGAAAAAGTTACAGAAGAAATAAATCTTCGCAACTTAACATCGTGGCATTTTAAAAGTCTGTCAGGGTGAGCTTGTCGAACCCGGTCTGTAATTGTAAACCCGCCTTCGACAAACTCAGCCTGGCACTCTGATAGTTCAAGGATTTTATTCAACTGGCTTTTTAGTAAAATTTATACGTTTTGCCAGCCAGCTAACTTTAACCGGTATAATCCATTTTTCAACCATTTCTTTTTTAGATAAAACTGTATTGTTGAAGTATAAGGAATCTGCATTGATGAAATTATTCTCCACTGCATACGCCAGTTGGTTAAGCGGCAACAGTTGAATTTTATCTTTAACTACAAATGCCAGGTTTTGCCTGTCGAACATCTGCACTTTATATTTCTCTTCTATGGATTTGATAAGGTGTACCGAGCTATCCGTGCTGCAGCCACTTACGCCGGTCGCGGTTTCATCGGCCATTAGCACAATGAATTGCCCAAAAAATAAATTGGCAAATCCTTTTACCGGTATACCGTGGCTTTTCCAGTTGGCAGCAAATTCATTCAGCATGTCTTCCATCTCCAATGCTTCGCTGATAAAAAATAAGCGGCTGCTTTGATAGATCCATACCTTGGAATTATCGGCAAAGTCTTTGGGGATATGTTCTGTAAAATCTAAGTCCACTTTTTGTAATAATTTTAAATTGTTCTGCGCAAATATCTTCGCAGGTTCCCCCTTCAGGGGGCGGAGGGGGTTACATAGATGCCGCCACCAGCTCTGCAATATCCAGCACCTGCACTTCATCTTCCTTATTGCTGTTTTTAACACCATCAGTCATCATGGTATTGCAAAACGGGCAAGCTGCTGCAATAACAGATGCACCCGTTTCAATGGCTTCATTAGTACGTTCAATATTTATACGGATGTCACCTTTTTCTTCTTCCTTCCACATTTGGGCACCGCCGGCACCACAGCATAAACCATTGCTGCGGCAGCGTTTCATTTCAACCAAAGAAACATCCAGTGCTTCTAAAACCTTGCGGGGTGCTTCATAAATATTATTGGCACGGCCCAGGTAGCAACTATCGTGGTAGGTTATTTTTTTGCCTTTAAATGTGCCGCCTTCGGTCATTTTAATTTTGCCTTCATCAATCAACTGTTGTAAAAAAGTGGCATGATGAATCACTTCGTACGTGCCGCCCAGTTCAGGGTATTCGTTTTTCAAAATATTAAAACAATGCGGACAGGCGGTTACAATTTTTTTAATGCCATAGCCATTCAGAATCTGAATATTCTGGTAAGCCATCATCTGAAACATGAATTCGTTGCCAGCACGGCGGGCCGGGTCGCCGGTACACATTTCTTCTTTACCCAGTATGGCATAGTTAATGCCAACCTTATCCAGAATGGTTACAAATGCCTTGGTTATTTTTTGTGCCCGCTGGTCAAAACTTCCGGCGCATCCTACCCAAAATAAAACTTCAGGGCTTTCGCCCTTCGCCATCATTTCTGCCATTGTTGGAACATGCATACAATAAATTTTTGTGCCTGAAAGTTAGTTAAAAAAGATGATGCAAAAATAAGCCTTTCATGGGTAAGGTTTTGCCTGCGGCAAAAAAAGGTTTGCCACAGATTGCACAGATTAACACGGATTATCTAAGATTAATGCATTACTCTTTTAGAAACTATCTAAAACAGTATTTATAAACTACGTTGTAGTTTTTGTCGCCACGAATTACGTGAATTCTCACTAATAATACATTGCCATTCGTGAAAATTCGTGTAATTCGTGGCAAACCAAAAACAGCGAAGCTGTTCTTAAATAAAATGAAATTATTTTGTGGCTACAGCGACTTTATGTGAACTCAATTATCTTCGTAGCAGTGAGAAAACTCTTTAACCGAATTACAAACTGGGAGGCGTGGCCTTTTAAATTGCTTTACGCACCTGTTGCGCCTGTTTGGGGCTGGTATATGTTAAGGTCCCGGGCGGTATGGTTTTTTACGCCCAGCAATCCAAAAATCACTTTTGGCGGCATGGATGGTGAGCCAAAGACAGAGATGTATGATCTGTTGCCAAACCATTTATATCCTGCTACTTTTGATGTTTTACCGGGGCAGAATTTTGATAAGCTGAAAATAGATTTGCAAGAAAGTGGAATTACCTACCCGTTTATTGTGAAACCTGAAGTTGCCTGCCAGGGAATCTTGTTTCGTAAAATTGACACAGAAGCGGAATTGCAAGATTATCATGCAAAAGTTCCGGTTGAATATATTGTACAGGCACTTGTAAGTTATCCAATGGAAGTGAGTGTGTTTTATATCCGTCATCCTCAGCAAAAAAAAGGAACTGTTACCGGGTTTTTGCATAAGATACCTTTGCAGGTTACCGGCAATGGAACAGATACGCTGGAGCAGTTGATTCTGCAACATCCAAAAGCGCAAAAAAGACTGGGTGAAGTATTTAGCAAGCATAAAGAACATTTAAAAACAATTGTACCAGCTGGTGAAAAATATATGCTAAGCTATGCTGCCAATCATAATCGCGGAGCTCATTTTATAGATTTGAAAGAACATATTGATGATAAACTGGTGGCTATTTTTGATGAGATAAGTATTCGCATTAATGACTTTTTTTATGGCCGGTATGATATTATGTGCAGCAATGTAGAAGATTTAAAAAATGGTAAAAGTTTTACCATACTTGAGTACAATGGCTGTGGTGCCGAGCCTAATCATTTTTATGATACCGGTTACACTTTAATTGGCGCCTACAAAGAAATTTTGAAGCATTGGAAGGCATTATACAATATCTGCAAATACAATAGCCAACAGGGTATTAAGCCCTGGCCTTTTCAAAAAGGGAGAAAATTTCTGGCGCATGTAAAAGCGCATTTAAAACTTATCAGGGAAGCTGATGCAAATATGAAGTAAGCAGTATTTTTTTACTAATGAATAGTAAAAGCTGCAAACTGCCCATGATGCGTTATCGAAACCGGTACCTGCAAATCAATACCACAACTTAAAAAGGGAATTCCGTTTTTATCTTTTACAACGGCCAGGTTTTTTTTTATTTGGCCTGTCACTGAATTATAGCAGGCAATTATTTTTTTGTAAATGAATGATTGCGTTTTGTAATAGTGGGTTTGTGGCAGGTAAAAATATGAATTAATGAGGTCGGGGTTTTCAACTCCGGCGGGCCGGGCAATACTGTAGATATAATTTTTCGTAGTGATGGTATTTGTTTGATAATAAATATTGTTGAATACAACAAGCCCTGTGGTAGCGGATAATACGGTGCAACTGAATTTCTGCGGGGTATAAAAACGGCCACCAAATTGCCGTGTGTAAGCTTTGTAAGCGCTTTCTTTCATGGTCCATAACTTCCAGACCATTTCATCAGGTGCACACGAATCCTTAATATATTCCTGTTCCTGAAGGCTGAATATTTTTTCAAGAAAACCCTTCCTTCTCCAGTTGCTTTCCGTAGCTGCTACCCTCATATCTACTATATCATTGCCTGTCACTTTTCGGCCAGTTTGGTGTTTATTATTTCCATGGCAGCTTTTACATTCAGCATTTTTTCCATCGAGTCATTGTCAATCAAAATATCAAATTCGGTTTCAATATCGAGAATTACATCCACCAGGTTAGCTGAATTGATCTTAAGGTCACTCAGAAAATCGGTGTTTTCATTCAGGTTATTAAATCCTTCTTCATTCTTTACGTAAGGCTTTACAATTTCTTTCAGCTTTTCAATTAGTGCTTCGTTGGTCATCCATTATATTTTTTAAAAATGATACAGGCATTTACATCGCCAAAGCCAAAACTGGCTTTAGCTATTACCTGCAATTTATTGATTTCTAAAACTGTTTGAGGTATTTTTTCAGGGTTGATGATGGCAGCAATATCCGGGTGAATATCTTCGCAATTTATAGAAGGAAAAATAAAATTTCCATCCATAGATAAAATAGCAGCCACACTTTCAATAGCACCCGCAGCACCCAGGCAATGGCCCGTCATTGCTTTTAAAGAATGTATATAGGGGAAATTATCTCCCTTCCTGTTTAAAGCTGCTGCCCAGTTATTTATTTCTGCCGCATCTTTAATGGTGGCGGTTAAATGTCCGTTTATCAGATCAATTTCATCTGGATGAATGCCGGCATTGTCAATGGCGTCTTTAATGCAACGTTGCACCGCTTCATTATTTGGTGCAGTCATGCTGCCACTTCCACGCTGACCGCCAGCATTGATTGCGCCACCTAAAACCTCGCCATAAATCTTCACACCTCGTTCAACAGCACTCTCCAGCGATTCCAATAACAAAGCTCCAGCACCGCTGCCCGGCACAAAGCCGCTTGCAGTGGCACTCATCGGCCGTGAAGCTTTTTCGGGATCGTCATTATGTTTGTAGCTCATCACTTTCATGGCATCAAAGCCACCCCATATATACGGGCCGTCGTCGCTGCATCCGCCCACCAGCATACGTTTCGCTTTGCCGGCTTGTATTCTTTCAAAGCCCATTAATATCGCTTCTGTTCCTGTGCAACAGGCTGATGAGTTGCTGGTAACAAGGTTGCCCAGACCCAGCATGCCACCCAGGTAAGCAGATACCCCGCTTACCATGGTTTGCACTACCGCCGTGCTGCCAAGTGCTTTTACCTGGCCTGCATCTATCTTGTAAAATGATTCACGTAATTTTTCAACAGAAGAACTTCCGGTTCCAAACACGGTTCCGCTATCCCAGTCAGCATCACTGTTTTCGTCGATTGATAGACCTGCATCTTTCCAGGCATCTATTCCCGCTATGCAGCCATACAAAATACCTGGGCTGTTAAAGTTTTTTAATTGAAGCGGGGAGAAGTATTGTTTTTTTAATTCCTCAGATACGGGTGGAATGCCACCAATGCAACAGGAAAAATTAAGGTCTTTCAGTTGCTGATAAAAGCGGATACCGGAGACACCGTTTTTTATGGCGTTGGTAAAAGCAGGAACGCCCACCCCATTTGGTGCAACCACTCCCAGGCCGGTTATAACTACCCGGTTATTCACACTTTTTTTGTTTTAAAAATCCGGAAATATTGCCGCTGCAAACAATTTTATCTTCACTATTTCTCATCTCAACATCGCAACTGAGTTTTCCGAAACGAAAATATTTTTTCTGAGAAGTTACTGTCACTTTCTCGCCTGGAAAAACTGGCGCATGAAAATTAACAGCTATAGAGGTAAGTGCAATTTCAGGCATGGTAGCTGCCGCAATTTTTTCTCTTCCTAAATAAATGCCTAAGGTAATAACAGCAATTTGCGCCATCGTTTCTGTAAGAATTACACCGGGGGTTATCGGAAGGTCTTTAAAATGTCCCTTGTAAAAATGTTCATCAGTTTTGAACGTATAGGAACCTTTAGCACCATCTTCTGAAATCTCATGCAATTCATCAACAAATAAAAAAGGTGATGAATAAGGTAGCAGGTCAAGTATTTCTTGTGTTGTCATTTTTTAATTTATATGTTCTCCTCCGTCAGCTATAATAATACTTCCGTTTATCCAGGCAGCTTCATCTTTACTTAAAAGATACACTACATTGGCAATATCTTCGGGCGTTGTTAATCTTTTAAAAGGATTCTGTCTAATTGACCGTTCCTTTAATTCTTCCTGGCCGGGAATCATTCTGAATGAAACCGTATCTGTTGCACCGGCCTGTATGCAATTGGCCCTTATACCATGTACTGCAAATTCCAGGGCAATATTCCTGGTAATAGCTTCCAGTGCAGCTTTGGCGGCAGAAACAGCAGCATAGCCTTTCCAGGCTTTTGTGTTACCCTGGCTGGTAAAACTGATAACCCTGGCATCTTCCGCAAATAATTTTTTTTCAAAAATTAATTTTGTCCAGTCGTACAAACTGATAGCCATAGTTTCCAGCGTTAAATGAAAATCATCATTTTGCAATGCCGGCCTTTCATCAGCGATCATCGGTTTTAAATTACCCTTGGCAATGCTGTGCAGCAACACTCTTATCTTTCCGTTTTTGCCTAGCTTTTCTTCGATATCCTTTATAATGCGTTCTCTTTTTTCAACAGACATGGCATCTTTATTAAATGAAATAAGCTCAACACCGGTTGCTTTTATTGTTTCAAACTCCTGGTCAATAACAGCAGCATCTGATTTGCTGTTGCGATGAACAATAATAATATTGCAACCGTGTGCAGCCAGTTTTTTTGCAGATGCCAAACCCAGTCCTGCGGACCCGCCCAGTATAAGTGCCCAGTAATTTTTGTTTTCAAATTCTTTTACCATTGTAATAAAATGCTTTGTGCAGAAAATCCGGGCCCAAAGCTAAGCATCAATCCTTTATCACCGGCTGGTAAATTTCTATCCAAAAATCTTTCCAGTACATACAATACGGTAACACTGCTCATATTCCCATACTGTTTTAAAACTTCCCTGGTATCATCAATATTTTTACCAAGCGATCCAAAGAGTTCTTCTACCGTCTGCACAATCTTTCTGCCACCGGGATGAAAGATAAGGTGATTTACATTTTCCATGCTTGTATTGTTTCTTTCAAGAAAGGGATGCACAATTTTGGGAAAATGTGCCGAAATGGTTTCTGGTACTGTCTCGTCCAATATCATCCGCAAACCGGTATCGGTCAGTTTAAATCCCATCATGTATTCGGCATCATAAAAATGATACATTTCTTCGGCAATAATTTCCGGGCCTTCATCCTCATCGCAGGATGACAGCAAAATGGCTGCAGCGCCATCACCAAAAATGGCGGCACTTACAATATTCGCCATCGAAAAATCATTTAGCTGAAAAGTGGCGGTGGGAGATTCAACAGCAACAACAGCGGCTTTTTTTCCGGGGTTGGCTTTTAAAAAATTCTTAGCATAGATGATGCCGGAAACACCTGCAGCGCAACCCATTTCTGTTACCGGCAGCCGTACAATATCCTGTTTCATTTTTAAGCTATTTACCAGGTATGCATCAACCGATGGTATCATAATGCCGGTGCAGCTTACGGTTATCAGGTAATCGATCTCATCGGCTTTCCAGCCAGCTTTATCCAATGCTTTTTGTAAGGCCTGTTCTGCAAGTTTGGTACATTCCCGAACATAAATATCATTTTTCTGCTCAAAGGAAGTACTTGTAAAAACTTCTTCCGGGCTCATAATGGAATATCTTTTATCAACGCCGGCATTGCCAAACAGTTTAATAACTTTCCTTATCAGTCTCTCCTCCTGGCCTGCAAGCCAGGTTTCGATGAGCGGCAATATATCTGCTGTGTTGCGGGAATAGAGGGGTAATTGCTTCGCTACGGTTTTAATTCTTACTGCCATGTTTTTTTATTATCCATTGATACCTGAAAGCCCATTTCCAATGAATAGTACTTACTGCATCTTTTAGTTTTTTACTGATAGAAATTAATTCATTTTTTTTGAATCCGCGTAAAACGGATATAGCTCCATCTTTTTTTACCATTGGATTTTTTATAAAAAGACTTAAACCCCTAAAAAGATAGTAGGCTACGCTGCTCCTGTGCAGATCATTTATAACCACACCTAACCTTGCTTTATTTACAATTGGAATCAACAGTTCTTCAATTTGCTGATATGTAAAGTGGTGAAGGAAAAGGGTTGAAATAACTATATCAAACGGTATGCCCGAAAACTCAGCATCGAGTATATCCATTTTTACAAAGTCAATCTCGGGGTAATTTACAGATAATTTCCGGGCATAATTTACAGTGTATTCATTTGCATCAATACCGGTTAGTTTAAAGCTGAAATTATTTTTTCTGCCAAATGCTGCTACAGCACGCAACATATCGCCACTGCCGCAGCCAAGATCAACAATGGAAATCGTAGCATCTTTTGATTCAGTTTTCAATAACGTGCGAAGGCCATCAATGGTTGCCTGGTTGCCACCCAATCGCCTGTTTATTGCTGCCAGGTGGTCAAGTGCTTTACGAAGCATTTCGCCTTCCATAGACAGATTATCCATGATCTCATCTTCTGTACTACGTAGACTTGTATTTACAAACATGCTTTAATTATTTAAAAGACCCCTAACAAACCTGTTTCGTTTCATTTCAAAACAAAATGAAGTGCTCATGCATCATTGGAATGTTACAGGCTTTATGTTGAATTTAATCCCCAATTTACCTGCATAAAAATTGCCGCTTCGCCAGCGGGTTGTTTACGAACCTTTAGATACGTTTAATACCTTACCATGGGTTTGCCTGATAATTACCGGCAGTAAACCCGGAATATGGGTAACACCATACATAATTGCCCTTGCCAAATTATCCTTACCAAAAAAAGACTGCAGCATTCTGCCTGTTGTAATTCGTTTTTTAAATGCTGTATTCCACTGCTGGCTGTAGGCTGTTTCCAGGTCCTGCCTGCTTTTTATGCGTTTATCAAAATATTCAATTACCAGCTCCGAAGCTATTTTTGCGCTATGTATGGCCATTGCCATCCCATTGCCACATAGCGGGTGTATCATCCCTGCTGCATCACCACACATAAGTATATGATTCTGCACGGTTGTTTTATCGGAAAATGATATCTGGCTGATGCTTAAAGGCTGATCAAAAACCGGAACCGAATTTTCGAAGATATTTTTTAGATGTGGATTTTTATACAGTACCTGCTTATTGAACGCATCAATATTTTTGTACTGCTGAAAACTTTTATAATTGGCAAGATAACAGATATTCATATGTCCGTTTTCAACCTTCGATATACCACAATATCCGCCGGTGAAATTGTGCAGTGCCACCAGGTCATCCGGAAAATTACCCTGCACATGGGTTTTTACGCCCACAAAGGGCGATTTGTTTTTTATGAATGCCCGGTCAAGCGTTACATCTATATTGCTTCTTTTTCCAAACGCCCCTATCACTATTTTGGCCGATAATTCATTTCCTTCTTTGGTAGCTACCTTAAAACTATCGTTTTTAAAATGTATATCTGAAACGGTTTCCTGGATGACGGTAGCGTTGTTTTTTATAGCATTTTGTAAAAGAAAATAATCCAAAGTAAAACGGCTTACACCAAAGCCGCCGAGTGGAAGTTTTGCTTCAACTGTTTTTCCACGGGTGGTACTTAATAAAAAGCGGCTGATCTTTTTTGCACCGGTTGTCATGGGGTCGGCACCAAGTTGCTGCAGGTAAGGCAGCACTTCGTTTGATATGTACTCGCCGCAAACTTTGTGTTTAGGGTATTCATTTTTTTCAATAAGGATAACAGCCAAACCTGCTTTTGATAAATGAATGGCGCTTACGAGGCCCGCCAGACCGCCGCCAATGATGATTATATCTGCTGAGTGATTTTTCAAAGCCTGCTGGATTCTTAATAATTTTTATTCAATAAATTAGTCAAAGATAAGCATACTTTATGCATGGCAGCTTATTGTAGTGTATACGACTGATGGCAATCCTTACAGGTAGCAGTCAAATGAGTATCATTTTATTTTTGAATCAGGTTTAGTAGGCTGTTTATTGTGTTAAAGAAACTTTAAAACATTACGCTGTCATCTGCATGACAAAAATTAATGATGTTGCTTTTTACTTTTACGCTACAAAATATGGTTATGAAAGCATTTTACACGTTATTATTTATTGCAGGCTTGTTTATGGTGGGTTGTAAAAAGGAAAATATTCCTGCTTATGGCAATGAAATTATTACGCCCCCTGCTGACACGCAAACATCGGTTTTATATACAGGCACTTTAATTGGCGGCGAATTTGGCGATAAGGCCAGGGGTGATGTAAGTATAGAAAAAGCAGGTTCAAAATACTACCTGGTCTTTAAAAATTTCTCATCGTACAATGGACCGGATATACACGTTTATTTTTCAAAAACCATTGGCAGTAACGCCATTCCGCCTGTTGAGTATATTGACCTGGGTTTTTTAAAATACCGGACGGGCACATTTAATTACGAACTTGCAACCAAACCAGACATTGATACGTATAAATATGTAATCATCTGGTGTGCCCAACACCGTATTCAGTTTGGATATACAGAATTGAAATAAGCGCAATCAGCATGGTAGCAGTTGCATAGTGTAACTTAAATTTTATATCATTATATTTTGAAAACAAAAGCAAATACAACTTCATGAAAAATTTTATTCTCTCAGCAGTATTTTTTCTGCCTTTGTTTGTTGCAGCGCAAGAACAAAAAAAGGCCGAACGTAATATAAATCAGTTTGCAGATTTAACCCTGGGCATTGGATCATCGCAGTTTACAGGCTCTGCCTCTTATATACGTAACTGGAAATTTGGTAAAAAGAAAAGGTTGGAGGCTGGTTTTGGTGCAAGGTTTACGAGTTACTTTGGCAACAACCAGTACTACCGTACGGCACCAGCAATTTTAACAAGTGGTAAAAGAGGTCCCGGCGTTTTTTTTGCAGATGATATTGTGCCTAATATCGATTCTGTGTTGTTCCCTAAATCGCAGGTAAATGCTCTTAATATCACTCTTAACCTCGGTTATAACATTACCAAAAGATTTTACGCAGGGTTAAACATTGATCTTATTGGTTTAAGTTTTGGTAAAAAGCAAAATGGTATTTACTATGCAAACAATTTTGCAACCGGCGTGCCGGTAACAGCCAAACCAACAACGGTTAATCTTTTTTTGGTAAGTGATAATGATAAGGGATCATTAAACAGCGAATTTTTTGCAAAATATAAATGGAACGATTCCTGGAGTGTAAAACTGGCATTTCAGTTTTTATTTGCCGAATATACAACTGATACACAGGCGCAAACAACGCCAAGCGGCGATAAAAATGACAGGTTCCGAAATAAAATGTCTGGTGTGGGCTTAGGGGTTGCTTATAGTTTTAAAAGTTTTAGAAAAGGAAAAGTTAACTAAATTGTGCTATGAAAAAAATATGCTTGCTGATTATTTCTTTATGCGTTTACATAAACTGCACAATAGCCCAGTCAACTTTAACACCGGTTGGTGCAGATAGCAAAGTTCATTTTGTAATTAAGAATTTCGGCATAAAAACAGGGGGTGATTTTAAAGGGTTAAAAGGAAATATAAAATTTTACCCTGCAAATCCTGCAGCATCGGCTTTTGACCTAACAGTGGATGCAGGAACCATTAATACCGATAACGAAAGCAGGGATGAACATTTAAGAAAGGCAGAATACTTTGATGCAACTACCTACAAAACTATACAGTTTAAAAGTACTAAAGTTGTATTTTCGAAAGTTGCAGGCAGGTTTTATATGTATGGCAACTTAACCATAAAGGGTGTTACAAAGCCCGTTGAGTTTGGTTTTGGTGCCACTCCTAAAAATGGCGGCTATGTTTTTGACGGCGAATTTCAAATTAACCGAAGAGATTTTGGTGTGGGGGGGAACAGTGTATCCTTGTCGGATAAATTGACCGTTTCCTTATCAGTCCTTGCAAAATAGCCTAATTAATTACATTTCCTGATACAGGTTTACAAATCACTCTATGTAAATCTTGCTTATTATCTTTGCCGGATGCCGAAATTATTACGGGTTTTTTTGTGGGGTTTGGTAATAAGCTTTCTTGGCTCATTACCACTGGGCACGCTGAATGTAGCCGCTATGCAGATTGGAATACAGGAAAGCATTACCAATGCACTTTATTTTTCCATAGGTTCTTTACTGGTTGAAATGATTTACGTACGCATATCGCTGATAGGCGTGGACTGGATACGTAAGCAGGAAAAGTTGATGAAAGCGATGGAATGGTTTACACTCATCATCATTCTTGCATTGGCTGTAGGCAGTTTTATTGCTGCAACCAAAGAAGGCGGAGGTGGTAAAAATGTGCTGTTGCAAAACAATATGCATCGCTTTTTGCTGGGCATGTTTATGTGTGCTATTAACCCGGTGCAAATACCATTTTGGTTTGGGTGGAGCACTGTTTTGTTTACTAAAAAAGTATTAGAGCCTGTAAAAGCTCAGTACAATATTTACATTATTGGTATTGGCCTGGGAACACTGGCAGGAAATTGTGTTTTTATTTTTGGCGGCAAATGGCTGGTGCAGCGCATTGCCAACAGCCAGCAATACCTCAACTGGGTTATAGGGGGCATTTTTGCACTCACTGCTTTAATACAGGCAATTAAAATGTTTAGGCATAAAGATGCAATACATAAGTTTACCCATGCCGATGAAAAAAACTTAGTCAACAATAAATAATGTACAACCATTTTCTGATTTGCTGCGATGTGCATTACTATTGTCGCCAACGTGGTAAGTCATACCAGCCGATAAAATAAATTCCCTGCCATCTTCCACTTCTGTTATCATTTGGCCGCTTATGCAGTAAATGATATGGCCCTTATTGCACCAGTGATCGGCAAAATAGCCGGGCGAATATTCAACCATTCTTATCCGGGTATTACCCATGTAAAATATTTTCCAGTAAGCCATGCCACTTGTACCTGAATGTAATTCGGCTTTAACACCCGACCAGGCAAGTGTTTGAAAAGGGAATGCTTTTATTTCCATACTCAATAAATTGTTAGATCAAATTTGCAGTATTATTGTCAGAGAAAAAATACTTAGTGACTAAAATAATTAGTATTTTCGATGCCCAATGAATTATGCTATTGTAGATATTGAAACAACAGGCGGCCATGCGTCAGCAAATGGTATTACAGAAATATCTGTGTTTGTGCACGATGGCGAAAAGGTGATAAAACATTTTGAAACACTTATTAATCCGCAACAACGCATTCCTGCTTTTATAACCTCACTTACCGGTATTGATGATGCTATGGTAGCCGATGCACCCATGTTTGATGAAATTGCAGATGTGCTGTTTGAAATTTTAAACTCAACAGTTTTTGTTGCCCACAATGTAAACTTTGATTACTCTTTTGTAAAGCACCAGCTTAAACTGGCGGGATACGATTTAACAGCTAAAAAATTATGTACAGTACGGTTGGGAAGAAAAGTGTTTCCCGGTTTGCCTTCTTATAGTTTAGGAAACCTCTGCCGCTCTTTAAAAATAAATATAGAAAACAGGCACCGGGCAGGCGGCGATGCAAAAGCAACGGTAAAACTGTTTGAATACATGCTGGCTAACGGAGCCCGGGCTCATATTGACATGATGCTGAAACGCAGCTCTGCCGAGCATTGGCTACCAATGAACCTGGATAAGGATGTAATTGATAAACTGCCTGCCAGGCCGGGTGTTTACTATTTTCACAACAATAAAGACAAGATCATTTATGTTGGTAAAGCCATCAACCTGAAGAAAAGGGTAAGCAGTCATTTTACGCACAATGATCCTGATCTGAAACGGCAAAACTTTATCCGCAATATTTATAAAGTTTCATTTAAACAATGTGCTACAGAACTGGAAGCGATTGTTTTGGAAAGTACCGAGATAAAAAGGTTGTGGCCCCGGTATAATAAAAGCCAGAAGCAACCGCTGATAAAATATGCGTTGTATTCTTTTGAAGATAACCGTGGCTATATCCGTTTGGCTATTGATAAGAAGAAGAAAAATCTTTCGCATTTATACAATTTTTGTCTGCTGAATGAAGGTTTGGTTTTAATTAAAAAAATGGTAGAAGAATTTGAACTGAATGCCAGATTGTGTTTTATTGATAAAACTCCCTTTACTCAAAAAGAAGATGAAGCACTGGAACCTCCCGGAATGTACAACCTTAAAATAAAAAAGGCACTGGATTCTTTATCTGAGAATCTGCCTACGTTTGTTTTGGTTGATGAAGGCATTAAGGAAGATGAAAAATTATGTTTGCTGGTAGAACGTGGTAGTTTCTGGGGTATGGGTTATTTACCAAAGTCTTTTGCAATAAGCAGTTCCGGCGAATTGAAGAATCTTTTGAACCCATACACCGATAATGATTATATCCGCAATAATATCTACTCGTTTGCGGAGGCTAATCCGCATAAAAGAATGCTATTGCAGCTGTAGTTTACAATGAGTGTATCCTTTTTGAGTGTTGTATCTTTGCAGCTAATAATTTTGTTTTGCAAAACGCATTATATAATTTAAAAATCCAGAAACGTATAGCGGCGCTTTCCATTCTGTTGCTGATAGGAAAAATGTTTGCCTGGTATTTAACCGGATCGGTTGCTATTTTAACCGATGCATTTGAAAGCATTGTTAATGTAGTTGCCGGGCTTATTGGTGTTTACAGTTTGTATGTTTCTGCAAAGCCCAAAGACCAGGATCATCCTTACGGACATGGTAAGGCCGAGTTTATTTCTGCTGCTGTTGAAGGCACTTTAATTGCCATAGCAGGCTTCATCATTATTTACGAGGCGTTCAACAATCTCATTCATCCCCACAGCATAAAAAAACTTGACTACGGAATTGTATTGGTAGCCGTAACAGGGCTTGTCAATTACTTCGCCGGAGCTATCTGCATTAAAACCGGTAAAAAAAATAATTCGCTGGCGCTGATATCAACCGGTAAGCATTTACAAACCGATACCTGGTCAACCCTGGGAATTGTTGTGGGACTGATATTAATTTTAATTACCGGCCTGCTTTGGATTGACAGCGCTGTAGCCATTGCGTTTTCAATCTTTATCATTGTTACGGGCTATAAAATTTTAAGAACTTCTTTAGCCGGCATTATGGATGAAGCTGATGGAGCCTTGCTGAAAAAAATGGTTGAAACGCTGAATGCAAACCGCCGGGAAAACTGGATTGATATGCACAACCTGCGTATCATTAAATATGGTAGTACCATTCACCTTGATTGTCACCTGACTGTACCCTGGTACTTGAACGTGCATGAAGCACACAAAGAAATAGATGCTTTATCAAACCTGGTTAAAAATGAATATGGCGAAACGGTTGAACTTTTTGTGCACTCGGATGGATGCCTTGATTTTTCCTGTAAGATATGTACTAAAACAGATTGCCATGTTCGTAAACATGCATTTGAAAAGAAAGTAGAATGGACGATGGAAAATATTTCCAGCAATCATAAACACAGTCTTTCGGTTGCTGAAAATGAAAATAAGGAATTTTAATGCTGAGTTTTAATCATATCGTATTTTTTGAAGTGGCCCGGAATTTAAGTTTTTCCAAAGCCGCAGAACTTTTGTTTATAAGCCAGCCTGCCATTAGCAAACACGTAAAAAACCTGGAGCATCAGTATAATGTTAACTTATTTGAGCGCAAAGGCAATTCTATTTTACTTACCAGGGAGGGAGAAATTTTATATGAGCACGTCAGCAATGCCATGCATATTCAAAGACAGCTTGAATTTGAAATTTCTGTTGTAAAAAACAAGCATCAGGCCAAAGGCTCGTTGGTTGTTGGTGCCAGTACCACAGTGGCATTATATGTTATGCCGGGTATTTTGTCGGCTTTTCATAAGGCTTATCCACATATAAGTTTGCGTCTGGTTAACCGTAATTCCGAAAATATACTAAAAGCATTAATGGAGCAGGAAATTGACCTTGGTATCATTGAAGGCAAAAACAAAATTACTTCAGTAAGTTATAAATTCTTTTTAAAGGATGAAGTAATTCCGGTATGTTCTGCAAAAAGCCATTTGACAAAAAAACGTAAAATAAATCTTCCGGAATTAAAAACAATGGATGTTGCTTTGCGGGAAAGAGGCTCGGGAACTTTAGCTGCTGTAACGGAAGGGTTGCTTAAACATAATATAAAAATATCCGACCTGGAAACAAGAATTATCCTGGGGGGAACAGAGGCGTTAAAAAATTTTTTACTTGATGATACCTGCATCGGTTTTTTACCTTTGAGGTCGGTTGCAAAACAGCTGCAGTCAAAAGAATTGGTAAGACTGAATATTCCTGGCCTTGAAATTTCAAGAGAATTTTATTTTGTGCAAAGACAAGGCAATGGAAATGATAAAATGAATAACCTGTTTATAAAGATGGCCATTGCTCACTATAATCAATTGTTATAAGCCATCACTTATTGATACCGAAAAAGTAATTACATACGTATAGTTTTGTTTCATTAAAACAGGGCTATGATAACTTTAAAACGATATTCTTTATTTCAGGATCTGCAATGTTCAAAATGCGGAAAGCTTTATAATCCTAAAAAAATAAATACATTTTCAACCTGCTGTAATAAGCCATTAACTGCTAATTATGGGCTGGATTCTGGATTTTCAAAAGCTGAGTTAGATTATCATGATAACAGCATGTGGCGCTATCATGCTTTGCTGCCCGTTTTAAATAAACAAAACATCATCAGTTTAGGTGAAGGGATGACGCCGGTTTTGCCTTTACATAATTTGGGTAAAAAGTATGATCTACCACAACTTTTTTTAAAAGATGAATCATTAAACCCAACCGGAAGTTTTAAATCAAGGGGCTTAAGTGTAGCTGTTTCCAAGGCAAAGGAATTAGGCATAAGATCCTGCATAGTTCCCACAGCGGGCAATGCAGGAGGTGCTATGAGCGCTTATTGTGCAAAGGCGGGTATTGAAGCCACGGTAATTATGCCTAAACATACCCCAATAATATTTCAGCAGGAATGTGAGTTGTATGATGCAAAAGTAATTTTAGTAGAAGGACTCATCAGCGATTGCGGAAAACTGGCAAAAGCCATGCTGCAGGAGCAGGATATTTTTGACATGTCAACTTTAAAAGAACCCTACCGGCTTGAAGGAAAAAAAACGTTGGGATACGAAATAGCCGAGCAATATAACTGGCAATTGCCGGATGTTATTGTGTATCCTACCGGTGGTGGAACCGGATTGATTGCTATCTGGAAAGCATTTAAAGAAATGATTGCTATGGGATGGATCGAAAATAAACTTCCAAAAATGATTGCAGTGCAGGCAGAAAATTGTCAGCCCATTGTATACACCTGGAAAGGCTTACACGCCAATGCAACACAATATAAAGGGAAAGCATCCCTGGCAAATGGATTGGCAGTGCCGCATCCTTTTGGCGAAGACCTGATAATGGAAACACTAGCAGAATCATCCGGTTCTGCATTGACTGTTACAGAACAGGAAATGATTTCAGGAGTAAAAGAAATAGCAAGATTAGAAGGGCTTTTGGTAGCGCCGGAAGGTGCTGCTGTTTGGAAAGGGTTACTAAAGCTGATTCAGGATAGGTTTATAGACCGGGATGAAAAGATATTATTGTTGAACACAGGGTCGGGTTATAAATACCTGGAAAATATTTTTTAAAATAACTTTATCAATGCATTTCAAATAATTTGGCAACCCCAAAAGCTGCTGCCGCAGCCACAGCGCCAATCAACATCACTTTTAATGCACCCCAAATTGGATTTACACCCGTAATCTTACTTTTAAAAAATCCGAAAACAAACAGGCAAATCAAAGTGGCAATAACTGATACTTTTAAAGCGTCGGTTGAGCTGGAAATAAAAAAATAAGGACTCAGCGGAATAATGCCACCGGCTATATAAGACAAGCCAATGTTCAACGCACTTTTGGTGGCTCGTTTTGGATCAGGTTTTTCCAAACCCAGTTCATACTTCATCATAAAATCAACCCAGCGGTCTTTATCCTGTGCAATTTCATCAGTTGCCTGTTGTTGTAACGCAGGGCTTAACCCAATATTGGCAAAAAACTCTTTGGTTTCTTCAATCTCTTTGTGGCGCAGGTTTTCCACCTCAGCATATTCTCTTTTTACTTCGCTGCGGTAATGATCCTGTTCTGTTTTTCCGGCAAGATAACCACCCAAACCCATGGCAATACTACCGGCAGCAATTTCGGCAATGCCGGCAATTACAATGATACTGCTCTGATCCACAGCGCCACTTAAACCCGCTGCCAGCGCAAAAGGAACGGTGAGCCCATCACTCATGCCAATAACCACGTCTCTTAATAAATCGCTGCTTTTTAAATGTGATTCTATGTGGTCGTGATGAAGGTGGGTATCCATAAAAATAATTGAAAAACTAAGTTAGGTTTTTACGTTTTAAAAAGCTGCTGAATATTATTTCATTGGCTGATTGTAAACATTTATTATGTTAATTGGTTCAGACTTTTTCCAATTATCCCAACACATTCCATCACCTGTTCTTTGGTAATAACCAATGGCGGAGCAAAGCGTATCTTATCGCCATGGGTTGGTTTTGCCAGTAAACCGTTCTCTTTTAACAGCAGGCACAGTTCCCATGCAGCATCAGGATTTGTATGTTTAATAACGATGGCATTTAATAATCCTTTACCTCTAACCAACGAAATGAAAGGGGAGTTTAATTTTTCAATTTCGGTGCGTAATAATTCGCCCATTGCTTCTGCATTGGCAGCAAGGTTCTCATCTTTTAAAACCTGCAGGGCAGTAATAGCTACAGCACAGGCGAGTGGGTTGCCACCATAAGTGCTTCCATGTTCACCCGGTTTAATGGTCATCATAATTTCATCATCGCAAAGCACTGCACTAACCGGCAGCACACCACCACTTAAAGCTTTTCCTAAAATCAAAATATCGGGCCTCACTTCCTCATGATCGCAGGCAAGCATTTTACCGGTACGGGCAAGCCCGGTTTGAATTTCATCGGCAATCATCAATACCCGGTACTCACTACACAATTTCCGTACCCCACGCAAATAGCCTGCATCCGGAATCAGCACGCCAGCTTCGCCCTGTATCGGTTCAACCATAAAAGCAGCCACATTATTATCCTGAAATGATTTTTCCAAAGCAACGAGGTCGTTATAGGGAATCACTTCAAAGCCAGGCATAAACGGACCGAATTGATCGTAGCTGCTGGGGTCGGTGCTGCTGCTGATGGCAGCAAGTGTGCGGCCCCAGAAATTGCCTTGCGCAAAAATTATTTTAGCCTGGTTATCTGCAATGCCCTTGATTTTGTAGCCCCATCTGCGGGCCAGTTTTATGGCTGTTTCCCCACCTTCTACGCCGGTGTTCATAGGTAACACTTTATCGTACCCAAAATATTCGGTAATGTACTTTTCATATTCGCCCAATAAATTACTATGAAAGGCACGGGAGGTAAGGGTTAGTTTTTGTGCCTGGTCAATTAAAGCAGCGATTATTTTTGGATGGCAGTGACCCTGGTTTACTGCAGAGTAGCCACTTAAAAAATCGTAATAGCACTTGCCATCAACATCGTACAAAAAAACGCCTTCGCCTCGGTTTAATACAACCGGCAACGGATGATAATTGTGTGCGCCGTATTTTTCTTCCAGTTCTAAATACTGTTGTGCGTTTGATGATATCGCTATAGTTGAATTCATAATTGTTAAAATTGATAGTTGAAAAAGAAATTAAAAAAGCTGCAATAGCTTAAATATCCTCCGCAAAGGGAGGCATCAAAAAATTATCCTCGATGGTTGAGTAGATCGAGATTGCTGCAGAGAAAAGATGATATGTTTAACAGCGTAGTAATGTTGATTAATTTTTGTGCAAGATAAACTAATTTATTGTTTTGATAAAATAGTTGCTGTTTTCTAATGATACCGGGACAGAGTCTGATTCAAAAATGCCGAATACTGTACTACCACTACCACTCATGGCAGCATAAATTGCGCCCTGCTGATAAAGCGATTCTTTGATCTCTCTTATTTGCGGATGAGCAGTAAACACCGGTAATTCAAAATCATTTTTTAATTCTTCCTTCCAGGTTTCAACAGGTTGTTTAATTATTTCTTTAACTGATTTTAGCGGCAGGGCAGGGGTAAGTTTTGAAAAAGCCCATCTGGTATTTACATGAATGCCCGGGTTGATTAAAACAATTTTGTAAACAGCAAGATCAACCATTATTTCTTCCAGCACTTCGCCGCGGCCTGTAGCAACACAAGGTTTGTTTATGATGAAAAAAGGACAATCGCTGCCGAGTTGTAAGGCATAGTGTAGAAGTTGAGGGGTTGAGAGGTTTAGACTGAATTTGTCATTCAATAACTTCAACATAAAAGCAGCATCGGCAGAACCGCCACCCAGACCGGCTCCCATGGGGATAGTTTTGTGTAAATGAATTTTTACCGCAGGTAATTGCGGAAAATCGGTCTTTAATAAATGATATGCTTTTACACAAAGATTATCGAAAACATCGCCATCAACAGCCAGCCCGGTTCCGGTAAATTCAATATCTGTTGTATTGTTTGTTGCAGTAATTAATTCCAACGCATCTTTACATGCTACCGGGTAAAATACCGTCTCCAGATTATGAAATCTATCTTCTCTTTTACCAAGAATATGTAAGCCGAGATTTATTTTACAATTGGGAAAAACAAGCATGTGAATGGATAATGGGATGAATGATAATGGATAATTGAATAATTGATAATGGATAATGTTTTGGTCAATTACTTTAGGCTGAAAATTATGCCGGATAAAAATAAACGAGACAGGAAAATAGAAGCATTATCCATTAAATCATTATCAATTATCCATTATTTCTTCCTGCTTTTTATTTCATCCCGTATAGCAATGGCCCGTATATAATCTTCCTGGTCCAGCACTTCCGTTAATAACCCTTCCAATTCTTCCTGTGATAGCGATTTCAGGTTATCGCTGCCACCAGTTTCTGTTGTAACTGTAGTTGCAGCAGTTTTTGTTTTGCCATCATCTTCCATTAAAATGCCGGCCTGGTCTAAAATGTTATCATAGGTATAAATGGGGCATCCAAAACGTACGGCCAGCGCCAACGCATCCGAAGTGCGGGAGTCAATCTCAACAGTATCGTTGGCAGAACTGCAAACCAGTTGGCTATAAAAAATCCCTTCCTGCAGATCGTTTATCACCACTTCATGTAGTTCAACATTAAAAGCCATCATAAAATTCTTCATCAGGTCGTGCGTGAGTGGCCTGCTTGGACTCATGCGCTCTAAAGCAACTGCAATTGCCTGTGCTTCAAACCCGCCGATAACGATGGGCAGCCTGCGTAATCCGTTTATCTCGCCCAACACAACCGCATATGAATGCGTTTGCGTAATGCTGTGCGACAATGCCACTATTTCCAGTTCTATTTTTTTCATACCGATCGGCTGTTACATTTTTGCTAATTGCAAATATAAAATAAAAGCCCTTCAAAACTATGTTGAAAGGCTTAAATATAAAAAGCGTGTTTTTAAATGATAATTATCCCTGCTTTAATTTCCTTACTGCTTCTATGATCTTCGGCATTACTTCAAAAGCATCGCCTACAATACCATAATCTGCTGCTTTAAAGAATGGAGCTTCGGGGTCTTTATTAATAACCACAATCACTTTGCTACGGTTTACACCGGCAAGATGTTGTATGGCTCCTGAAATACCAATGGCAATGTACAAGTTAGGTGCAATGGCAAGGCCTGTTTGACCCACATGCTCATGGTGCGGCCGCCAGTCGCTATCCGCAACCGGGCGGCTGCAGGCTGTTGCAGCGCCCAGCAATTTTGCAAGGTCAGTAACCAATGCCCAGTTTTCGGGGCCTTTTAAACCGCGACCACCGCTAACTACAATTTCAGCTTCGCTCAATGGCACTTCGCCAACTACTTTATTGGTTGATGTAACCTGCACTTTTGCAGCATCAAGGGTTACAGCAAATTCTGCAACTTCTGCAGTGGCAGTGGTTGGTACTACGCTGTACGAATTTGGGTTAAGCGCAATGATCTTAATATCCGTTGCAACAGTGATGTGGGCAAATGCCTTACCGCTGAAAACGTTTTTCTTAACCGTAAATCCGTTGCTTACATCGGGTAGTGCCACAGCACCCGAAACCAGTCCTGCTTTAAGCCTTACACTTAAACGTGGCGCTATAGCTTTACCATTAAAATTATTAGAGAAGATGATTACTTTGGCATCAATAGCCTTTGCTGCATCTGCAATTATTTTTGTAAACACCTGTGCATCTACATGATCAAGCGCCGCATTTTTTACCGTATGCACTTTTTTAATGCCATAGTTTCCTAAGCTTGATAAATCATCGGCAACAGTGCCCAGCACAATGGCTTCGGCTGTTGTACCTAAAAGTTCAGCAACTTTAGCACCGTAGCTTGCTGCTTCAAAAGATGATTTTTTAATGTGTCCTTCTGATTGATCTAAAAAAACTAATACCATGTTAATGGATAATTTAATAATGGATAATTGATAATTTATTTAATCTTAAGTTTACTCGTTTTTACGCTTGCAATAAGCAATTTTAAAAGTTCTTCACAATCCTTATTTAAGGATTCAAACATTTTCTTAGTGATAAATTCGGTCGCAAAAAGTAAATCCAGCCAATATTTTGATTCGTTTGCTTCCTTTAATCCAATACTTAGTTTATGTACAAAATCTTTAATGCTCTCAGCATGCTCAGCCTCTCTAACTATTGCCCCTATTGACGTTCCGCTTCTTATTAACTGCTGCGATAAAATATATTCTCCATGTTCCTTCTTCAAAAATTTATAAAGATTTACAATTCTTATAGCAAAATTGAAACTCTTATCTTTTAAAACATTCTCTTTCATATGAAAAGGGTTTATGTAGTGAACGATGTTCTAAATTTAAAACATTATCCATTATATAATTATCCACTATCCATTAAATTGCTTTCGCCTCCTCATGCAACAACCTCACCAGTTCTTCCGGGTGCTCCGCCGCAACTAATTTTACGCCCGCTTTTGCAGGTGGCAATTCAAAAGAGGCAACGCTTGTCAATGCATCAACCGCAACCGGTTCAACAGCATTCAACGGTTTGCTTCTTGCACCCATAATCCCTTTCATATTGGGTATGCGTTGTTCGGCCATACCTTTCTGGCAACTTACAACAACCGGCAATGCAACTTTATCAGTTTCTTCGCCACCTTCAATTTCACGGATAATTACTGCATCGCTTCCTTCAAGTGTAAATTTGGTTGCCAGCGAAACATAAGGCAGGTCAAGCAATTCAGCAACCATACCGCCAATAGATGATCCATTGTAATCAATGGTTTCCTTACCGGTAAAAATTAAATCGTAGCTGCCTTTTTTTGCTATCTCTGCAATTTGCGAGGCAATGTAAAAACTATCATGAATATCGGCATTAACCCGAAAAGCTTCATCGCCACCTAAAGCCAGTGCTTTACGGATAATGGGGTCGCTGTCAGCCGCACCCACAGTAACCAAGTGAATTACGGTTGCAGCGTCAGCTTCCTTCAGTTCAATGGCCCTCACCAGTGCATACCATTCATCGTACGGATTGATGATCCACTGAACGCCATCTGCAGCGAATTTCGTATTGTTATCTGTGAAGGCTATTTTTGCGGTAGTATCCGGTGTTTTACTGATACAAACTAAGATCTTCATCTATTAAAATTTTAAAAATCCTGAAATAAGTTGTTTATGCAACTAATGCAAAGATAAGAGATGCGAAGATAAATTGATAAAAAAACAGAAAAAATTATTGTTTAATGAGCAGGATAGAAAAATTACTGGAATACATGAAAACATCCGGCAAGGATAGTTTTCTGCAACATGC
>JBBRCM010000028.1:0-33760 GCA_038204855.1 Chitinophagales bacterium | reverse complement strand
TACCCGTGCTGCCCCTCGACTTGCATGTATTAAGCCTGCCGCTAGCGTTCATCCTGAGCCAGGATCAAACTCTCCATTGTAAATGAGTTGTTTGAACGTGACTTGTAATTTCTCATTGAAAAATTAACGTCAAATTCTAATATAATATTTGCGCTAACATTACCTTGATAATCAATTAATTATTTGCTGCTGTTTCCAAACTTTCAAAGAACTTTTGACTTTACTTTTTGCGCCTTTTTTAATTGGGAGTGCAAATGTAGGAGTCTTTATTTTATCACCAAAATTTATTTGCTTTTTCCTGACTTTTTTTTTGCTTCTTTTCCTTTCAAAAGAGCCCCTTTTTTAATTGGGAGTGCAAAAGTAAGAGTCAAGAGTTTAATCACCAAATCTAATTTCAATTTTCATGAAATTTTATTTGATTTTAACAGTACTTTTTGTGCGTGATTTTGTTAAGAACTAATGCCTTTTTTCAAAAGCGGACGGCAAAGATAAGGGTGGAAAAACTGTTGCCAAAATAAATCTGCCTCTTTATTAATAACAGCTTTAAGATATGGATGTAGATATCAGCTACAAAGTACTGTAGTGCTGTGTTTCACGTTTTTAAAAAAAGATGAATTTTTTTTAAAGATTTGGGGCAATTCAAATAATCTGCTTAAATAAGCCAGATTAGAAGCTAAATTACGCAATAGCGAAATTGAAAAGAAGTTGAATAAACTCTTGAAATAATCTTAAAATTATTGTGGGTATGCTACATTAACGAGAAATAACCCATCTGCAGAAACCGAAAAATCAGCTCTTGTGCAATCTTTTGCTTCAATTATAGCTGTAAACTCCTCGAGATTAATTTTCTTTTTGCCTGCCAAAAGCATCGTTCCTACCAACCCTTTTACCATTCCACGCAAAAAACGATTGGCTTTTACCTTATAAACCAGGCAATCGCCCAGTTGCAACCATTCACTTTGATAAATAGTGCAATCAAAAGTCTTTACCTGGGTATTTCTTTTAGAGAAGCTGGTAAAGTCGGTATGGTTAATTATTTCTGCTGCGGCAGCTTGCAATAAACCCATATTGATAGTATATGGCAAGTGATAAGCCCTCCCTTGTAAAAAAGGATTTTTATTTTGGTATATATAGTAGTGATATTCCCTTGTTATAGCATCAAAACGGCAATGTGCTTCATCTGCTACGGGGAATATGCACTTAACAACTATGTCATCAGGCAAAATTGCATTCAGGTTGTAACTGCCGTCATCAATTTGGGCATCTGTATCAAAATGAAAAAAATTCTGCAACGCATGTACGCCTGCATCTGTGCGGGATGAACCGGTAAGTTCAAACTTTTGCCGGTAAAAAATTTCAAGGGTCTTTTCCAGCTCTGCCTGCACAGAATTGGCGTTCTTTTGCTTTTGAAAACCAGAATAATTAGTGCCTTTATATGAAACTTCAATAAAATAACGCGGCATATGCTTTAATTAATGGTTGAGCATTGCTTTAAAACGGTTTATATAATAGCTATCTGCAAGCTGGTTTTGCAGCGTAGCAAAATTTTCTGCATCAGAAACGTGTGGAAAGGCTGATACGTAGAATTTATACCTTTCTTCTTCTGTAATAAACAACACCCCCAGGTTTTTAATATGTTCGGTTGTAAAGCAGGTTTTATTAAATTCCGATGCAACTATTTTTTGCATAGCCGTTTCTGTTTTTTGTGCAGCCATTTTTTTCCGGAGGTCTAAAAAGTCTTTTTGCGTTGCTATGTTTTTACATTTGTCTGTTTTAAGGCTTGCTACACTATCGTCGTTATTGGCAGGTAAAAGGCCAGTGGAAGCATTCTTTTTTTGCTTAATTACAAAATCGTTCTTTTCTATAGTGCCTGAATCAGCATTTTGATTTGGATTTTGTAATTCCATATCAATAAACTTAACGTCTTTAACAGGTTCAATTTCTTTTTTCGAAATACCTATTATATCCGCAATCTTTAGTTCATTTACAACCTGCAACACTGTTTCCCGTACAGGCACAAACACATCAATCGTATCCGCATCATCTACATATTTAATTGATAACCATCCGGCAGCACTTTTTTGTTCGAGTTTTAAAATTTTTACAATGGTATCAATTATAACTTCGGGTATATTTTTAATTGCAGCTACAGGCTCAACTGGTATTGGATTATCGGGTATTTTTTTAACTTCAATTTTAGTAATAGTCGCTTCAGGCTTTTTGAAAACCCCTATCTCATTGATTGTAGAGTCGTTTACAACTTCTGATAAAATTCTTGCAAATTCATCTTTACTCTTTACCACGTTTTTACTTGGCGACCATTGCATTTCAGTTGGAACAAACGCTTTTGTCGACAGATCAATCATGTACAAACCCTGGTCTAAATCATTCCTTAGCAGATAGCCTGCATCTGCATCATTTAGAACAACACTAACCAAAAGTTCGGGTAATGTGCTCTTGGGAAAACCGATCGTAATTTTATAAGAACCTTCGGTTAGTCTGGCAATAATAATATAGCCAGATGACGATGATCTGATGGTTTGTTCGCCCATTTTCACATAAAAGGGCATTTGGTTTTCGGTTTGGATATAAATATACCTGAAATTTTGTGCCCTTACTACAAATGAAAACAGCAATAAAAGAAAAAAAACGATATGGAATTTTAACAGGAAGACCTTCATTTACGCATCAATTAGCGGTCGAAATTACCAATTATGGCTCTTTTTACCATTTAAATAAAAATCTACTTCACTTTGTACTCACCTCTCTTATTTTTGCAACCTAAATATATAATATGAAAAAAACATTGTTTTTACTTGCATTAATTGCAGGGCCACTCTTTATAATGGCGCAATTTGATGCTGAACCCAAAGACACATCCTGGAAAAAGATTGCACGGGAATCAAGTCCCAAGATAAATGACCTGGTACATACTAAACTGGATGTAAAGTTTGATTATGCAAAAGCTTACCTGTACGGTAAAGCATGGATCACTTTAAAACCGCACTTCTATAACACCGACTCATTATTGCTTGACGCAAAAGGAATGGATATTAAAGAAGTGTCGTTGATGAAAGGCACTGCCAAATCGAAATTAAAATACGATTACGATGGCATGCAATTAAGAATTACGCTTGATAAAATGTATAAAGGCGGCGAAAGCTATACCATCTATATTGATTATACCAGTAAGCCAAATGAATTGACTGTAAAAGGCAGTGCCGCCATTACAGATGCCAAAGGTTTATATTTTATTAATCCTAAGGGAGAAGATAAAGACAAGCCAATGCAGATATGGACACAGGGCGAAACAGAGGCCAACAGTGTTTGGATGCCAACCATCGACAAGCCCAATCAAAAAACCACCGAAGAGATTTACATGACTGTGCCATCGAAATATGTAACGCTTAGTAATGGTTTGCTAATGAGTCAGAAGACCAATGCAGACGGCACAAGAACAGATTATTGGAAAATGGATCTGCCACATGCACCATACCTGTTTTTTATGGGCGTAGGTGAATTCTCGATCATTAAAGACAGTTATAAAGGCAAAGAAGTAAGTTATTATGTTGAGAAAGAATATGCACCGGTTGCACGTACAATCTTTGGACACACACCGGAAATGATAAAATTCTATTCAGAAAAATTAGGCGTAGAATTTCCGTGGCAGAAATATGCACAGATAGTTGGACGTGATTATGTAAGTGGCGCCATGGAAAATACAACCGCAACCCTGCATCAGGAAAGTGCCTATCAAAATGCAAGAGAACTGGTTGACGGTATAGGTTGGGAAAGTACTATTGCCCATGAGCTCTTTCACCAGTGGTTTGGAGACCTGGTTACTGCCGAAAGCTGGAGCAACATCACTGTAAATGAAAGTATGGCTGATTACAGCGAGACACTTTGGTTTGAATATAAATACGGCAAAGACAAAGGAAACGAACAGGCACAACAGGACAGGGCATCTTACCTTCAGAATCCCGAAAACGCAAAGAAAGATCTTGTAAGGTTTTACTATGCCGATAAAGAAGATGTTTTCGACCAGGTAAGTTATCCAAAAGGTGGAGCTATTCTTCACATGCTCCGCAATTATGTAGGTGATGATGCCTTCTTTAAATCCTTGAACACTTATTTAACCAACAACAAATTTAAAAACGGCGAAGCACAGCAGTTACGTTTGGCTTTTGAAGAAGTTACCGGTAAAGACATGAACTGGTACTGGAACCAATGGTATTATGGCAGCGGCCACCCGATTGTAAAAATTGATTACAATTACGAAACACCCGGCAAAGCAATGGTTATCATTGAGCAGACACAAAAAACAGATAAAGTTTTCCGTTTGCCTTTGGCTATTGATGTTTATAATGGTGCCACAAAAAAAAGATACAATGTTTGGGTTGAGAACAAAATTGATACGTTCAGCTTTAATTATGGCCAAAAACCCGATCTTATTAATGTAGATGCTGATAAAGTAATGCTATGGGTTAAAACAGATAATAAAACTGCCGAAAACTATGTGCATCAAATAAAATATGCGCCGCAATATTTAGACAGAAAAGAAGCGCTTGATTATTTTGCAAAGAAAAACATGCCGGAGCTGGCACTTGGTTTAACCGATAAATTTGCCCCGTTAAGAAGAAGCACTATTGGCAAACTGGAAAAATCGAAAATTGCTGAAGATGCAAAAGTGATGGAAACTATGGAAAAAATTGCCAACACCGATGCTGACAGAAAAACAAAAGCTGCAGCTATAGGATACCTGGCAAAAACCAGCAATGCTAAATACAAAGCGCTTTACGATAAAAATATTAACGACAGCAGCTATTCCGTTTCCGGCGCAGCTTTAGAAGGTTTAATTGGCTTAGACCCTGCCAAAGGCTACGAGCTTGCAAAGAAATACAGTAACGATGCCAAAGGCGATTTGGGAGATGTAGTTAACGACATTATTATTAAAGATGGTACCGAAGCTGATTTTGATTTTATTGCAAAGCGTTTTGATGATATGCCTTTAAGCCAGGAAAAATTACAGGCTGTATC
This sequence comes from Chitinophagales bacterium, assembly GCA_038204855.1. Classification (GTDB taxonomy): domain Bacteria; phylum Bacteroidota; class Bacteroidia; order Chitinophagales; family Chitinophagaceae; genus Ferruginibacter. The sequence goes on along the minus strand of JBBRCM010000028.1, from coordinate 28,723 downwards.
AACTTTTGCAGGCTATCTTGAAAAAGTACAAAACATGGCCGATGTTAAAAAAGGAATTGATGGCATTCTTAAATTCCGCAATGCAGTCCCTGAACAGTTTAGAGGTTTTGTTGACCCAATGATTAAAGGTGCTTTAACCAAACTAGGCAAAGCAAAAGGAAAAGAGATTGATGATTATATTGCCAACGGATTGAAATAAAAGAAATTTCACCAAGTAAAAAATGCCTCCGAAAAACGGAGGCATTTTTATTAATGTAAAATGACTTAATTACGAATGAGCTGTATTTTTTACCAACTTCCACTTGCACCGCCCCCACCAAAACTTCCCCCACCGAAACCACCGAAGCCACCGCCCGAGCTTCCTCCACCGCCGCCGCTCCATCCTCCACCACCTCTTCCTCCGCCGCCGCTAAGCATACTTGCAATTGTCCAGGCTGCAAAGCCACGCCTGCTCATGAAAGAGCCTCCTCCACCTTTACCACCTGAAACTGCCAGAAAGATAATTATCATAATGATGATGAAAATTATTCTGCCTATACCGCCGCCTTTACCTTTGCTTTTGTTATACCCTTCCGGTGCCTGGTATTCACCTTTTACTGCCTGTATGATGGCATCTGTTCCTTCTTCAATGCCACGGTAATAATCGTTGCCCTTAAAATTGGGTACAATCTGATCATCTATTATGTGCTTTGCTGTAATATCGGGTAATGCACCTTCTACGCCATAACCGGTTGCAATATTTAATTTATGGTCGTCTTTTGCAATCAACAGAACCACACCATTGCTAAATTCCTTTCCGCCAACGCCCCAGGCCCTGCCCAGCTTTACGTTATAATCCGAAATGTCATTTCCATTTAACGAAGGAATGATTACAATAGCTATCTGTGTGGTTGTGCTGTCATCAAATGCAACCAATTTATTCTCCAATGCCTGTTGCTGATCGGCAGTAAGTGTATTGGTATAATCATTTACCAGGCGGGTTGGCTTTTGCAGCAGGAGTTTTTCAAGATCAAACTTATCCTGTGAAAATGACACAAGCGAAACCAGCAGTAAAATAAATATGGAGAGAAATTTTTTCATGCCCCTATCCCCTAAAGAGGGATTTTGATTTTTTATTAAATGAATTAAATTCTTAACTGAGATACTTATTATTTGCCAAACACAATTTCGTCGGGCAATTCGTTCTTATCTTCTGTTGGGTTGTAAGGAAATTTTTCTTTCAGGGTTTGCCCAATCTGTGCAATGCACTGCTCAATTCCATTGCTGATATTTTCTTTTGTAAATTGAGAAAGCATATTTTTTACAGCCGCATCCCAATATTCTGCACCGGCTTTTTGATAAATCCCTTCATCGGCATACAGAGCCAGTTGCTGATCTTTCATAGCTATGTACAGCAGTACCGCATTGCGGTGATCGGTTTCCTGCATCTTTAATTTAAAAAAAACTTCCGCAGCACGGTCGATTGCATCTACATAGGCATTTTTACTTTCTACATAAATCCGTATTTCTCCACTTGTTTCCTTTTCAGCCATACGTATGGCTTCTACAATCTGCTCTTTATCTTTTGCAGAAAAAAATTCTTTCTTTTTAAACAAAGAAAACATGCGTGCGTTTTTAAAACAGGTAATCCACCTTTTGAAGATGGATTACCTGGTAAATGAATTTATTTTATATCAAATTTGATATCCGGTGCTTTTTCGCTTCCGGCATCTGCTTTATAGAAAGCCTTTTCCTTAAAGCCAAACACACCTGCAAGTAAACTTTTTGGAAAGCGCTTTACAGTAAGGTTATAACTCTCAACAGATTTGTTGTAATCCTGGCGGGCTACATTAATCCGGTTTTCAGTTCCCTCTATCTGGGTTTGAAAATCCTGAAATGATTTGGTTGTCTGTAAAGCAGGATAAGCTTCTGCAACTGCCATCAACCTGCTGAATGAGCCCTGTAACTGAGCCTGTGCATTCTGGTAGGCTTCCAGCGATTTAGGGTCGTTAATATCAACAGTAATTGAAGTAGCTTTCGACCTTGCTTCAATTACTTCTTTTAAAGTTGATTTTTCGAAATTGGCAGAAGCTTCGATGGTTTTTATTACGCTGCTGTATAAGTCAGTTCTGCGTTGATAATTTGTTTCAACGTTACTCCATACTTTTTTTACATCCTGGTCGGCAGTGACTAAGCCATTATAGCCATTACAGCCCCAGAAACCGAGAATAACAACTACTCCCAGTAATATTAATAATCCTTTACTTTTCATGATGTTTGTTTTAATGTTAAGAGTTTAAAAATAATATTTTCCTTTCAGATTTTATATTAATTATGCTTTATCATAAAAGTAACCTAAATAAATTGTTAATCCTTGATTGCGGCAATACCAGGCAAGACTTTTCCTTCAAAATATTCCAGCATAGCACCGCCACCGGTGCTTACATAACTCACTTTATCTGCCAGGTTAAATTTATTAACTGCAGCAACACTGTCCCCTCCGCCTACCAAGCTAAAGGCTCCGTTTGCTGTTGACGCTACAACTGACTCTGCCACTGCTTTTGTACCCGCCTGAAATTTATCCATTTCAAAAACACCCATGGGGCCGTTCCATAAAATGGTTTTTGATTTGCCGATTATTTCATTGAAGATGCCACACGCTTTCGGACCGATATCCAGCCCCATCCAGCCATCCGGGATTGCATCACTTGGGCGAATTTCTGTATTGGCATCCGCTGCAAACTTATCTGCAATTACAGAATCTTCCGGCAAATGAATGCTTACATTTTTCTGTTTCGCCTTTTCTAAAATATCTAAAGCGGTTTGCAAACGGTCATCTTCGCAAAGCGAAGCACCAATTTTGCCGCCCCTGGCTTTTAAGAAAGTGTAAGCCATACCACCGCCAATAATAATATCTGTTGCACGTTCCAGTAAATTTTCAATGATCAGAATTTTATCTGAAACCTTTGCCCCACCTATAATTGCGCAAAAAGGCTTTTCTGCCTCGTGCAATACTTTTTCAGCACTTTCCACTTCGCTGTTCATCAATAAACCAAACATTCTTTTATCAGTGGCAAAAAACTTTGCTATTACAGCCGTGGAAGCATGTGCCCTGTGTGCAGTACCAAATGCATCGTTCACATACACATCGCCCAATTTGCTTAATTTTTCAGCAAAAGCTTCATCACCTTTTTCCTCTTCTTTATGAAAACGTAGATTTTCTAAAAGCAAAACTTCTCCCGGCCTTAACATGGATGCTGTAAGCCCAGCCTGCGATCCAATACAATCATCTGCAAAGAAAACCCTGGTACTTCCATCTCCTATCGCCGGATTGGTATGCTCAACATTGAGTAATTTATAAAGCGGGTTTACCAAGTGCTTTAATGAGTATTTATCAACCGGGCCATCTTTTGGGCGGCCAAGGTGGCTCATTAAAATTACGCTGCCACCATCTGCTAAAACCTTTTTGATGGTAGGAATGGTTGCCGTCATGCGGGTATCATCGGTGATATTAAAGTTCTCATCCAAAGGAACATTAAAATCAACACGAATGAGGGCTATGTGGCCTGCAAAATTAAAATCGCTGAATTTCGACATAACAATTGTTTATAAAATTAAACCGCAGAAACATCAAGACGCAGAGCAAAAATTCTCAGCGGCTCAGCGCCTCTGCGGTAAAAAAAATAATTCAACATATCATCTTACCGTATTTAAGAAGACGATTGAAAAGGTATCTTATTTTATCAACCCTGCAAAATGATGCACAGTACGCACCAACTGACTTACATAACTCATTTCATTATCGTACCAGCTAACTGTTTTAACCATTTGCTTATCGCCCATCGTCATTACTTTGGTTTGCGTTGCATCAAACAAAGAGCCGAAATGGATGCCGATTACATCTGTGCTTACAATTTCATCTTCGTTATAACCAAAACTTTCATTGCTGTTTGCCTTCATAGCAGCATTCACTTCTTCAACAGTAACTGTTTTTTCCAAAATTGAATATAGTTCGGTAACTGAACCGGTAATTACCGGCACCCTTTGTGCACCACCATCTAATTTACCTTTCAGTTCCGGTAAAACCAGACCGATTGCTTTTGCAGCACCGGTGCTGTTAGGTACAATGTTGGCAGCAGCAGCTCTGGCCCTTCTTAAATCGCCTTTTGGATGTGGAGCATCTAATGTGTTCTGATCGTTGGTATAGGCATGTATGGTACTCATAATGCCGGTAACAATTCCAAAATTATCATTTAATGTTTTAGCCATTGGAGCCAGGCAGTTGGTTGTACAACTAGCACAACTGATAACTGTTTCGCTGCCATCTAAAATTGCATGGTTAACATTAAATACAACGGTTTTCAGATCGCCTGTTGCGGGAGCAGAAATTACCACTCTTTTTGCGCCCGCTGTTAAATGAGCTTCAGCTTTTGCCTTATCGGTAAAGAAACCTGTACACTCAATAACCACATCAACATCGTGGCTGGCCCATGGAATTTGAGCCGGATCTTTTTGAGCATATACTTTTACCTCATCCCCATTAACTACAATGGCATTATCGGTTGATTTTACATCCTGGCCAAAACGGCCCTGGGCACTGTCGTACTTTAATAAATGTGCCAGCACAGCCGGGCTGGTTAAATCATTGATGGCTACTACATCAATACCTTTCATATCGTATATCTGACGATAAACTAAGCGGCCGATGCGACCGAACCCGTTAATGGCAACTTTTACTGTACTCATTTTAATTATGAATTATAAATTGTGAATTATGAATTTGCGGTGCAAAAGTACATTTTGTGCAACATATAATCAGGGAATATTTACAAACGATTTAAATTATTTGGTTGAAAAACTGCCGAACGTTATCTTTGCCGTCCTTTAACAGGAAATGCCGCGTTGGTCAAGGGGTTAAGACGCCTCCCTTTCACGGAGGAATCACGGGTTCGAATCCCGTACGTGGTACTACAGTAAAGCCTTTCAGCAAATGAAAGGCTTTTTTATTTTGGGGCTGTAAGTTGTTGTAATTTTATCAGGCTTTGATTCCGGCTATGCGTTACAAGCTTCACTGCGTTCGCTTTCCACTGGTATCCGGCAGCCATTGAGCGGTATAACTTTTTTCAACGCCTCAATTTGCAGCATTTTTAAAATATTGTAAAGATAATATCAGAAATAATTGATCAAAACATTCCTGTAAAAAATGAAGCCGGGAAGCAATTCAGCTATTTTTTCGGCATTTATGCAAAAAAAGTTTTACTTTTTGCCATTGAAAAAAATCACACTATGCTGAAATACTTTCTGGCAACAAGCCTTTTTTCTTTCTCATTTATAAGTTTATTGAAAAGCCAGTCACCTGGTGGTATTTCAGCATCGAACAAAATGTGGTTAAGATCTGATAACGGGGTAACTGCCCCCGGCAATATAGTTTCTCAATGGCAGGAAGTTTCGGGAGCCAATGTAACAGGCAATTTCACAGTACAGTCAATAGCAGGTACCGCCACAGCACAAACCAGTCCAACACTTATCCCTGCGGGCATCAACTTTAATCCTTACATCAGCTTTAATGGCGTAACCAATTCTTTATCCAGTATCAATAGTTTTTTGGGAACTGCATTGGTTAGTAATAGTAATGTTACCGTCTTTCAGGTTATTAATTTTAAATCAGGTGCGGTTTGGCTTAAGTGGGAAACAGATTTTACCGGCACTACAGCCAGGCTTGGTTTTGAAAATGCTGCCGGTAAAATCCGTTTTGATTTTCCCAAAGCGGTTCCTGCATCAGCAGGACAAAACATAGGAGTTACCAATGTTTTAAATAAAGATGTTTTATCTACCTGCTTTGCAAATACCAGCACCTCTGTAAACCGGCTTACAGGTGCCGATGATAATACCATCCCCATTCCCGGGCCTGGAAATTTTGCCGCCGCAAATGCCAGAATTGTTATAGGAAATGAATACCTGTTGAACCTTCCCTGCAAAATTGATATGGCCGAAGTAATCATTTATTCAACCACATTAACTGCTGCTGAAAGAAATAAAATTGAATCGTACCTGGCCGTAAAATATGGCTTTACATTAAACCAACTGGCTGCCAATAATAATAATTACGTAGCCACCAATAGCACCATCACCTGGGACAGGGCGCTTAACAGCACCTACGCCAATGATATAACCGGCATTGGCCGGGATGATGCAACCGCGTTATTGCAAAAACAATCCAGGTCGGTTAATACAAGCGGACTGGTAACATTATACAATGGCACTTATGCTGCTGGTGTTTTCCCAACCGATAATTCCTCAAACACAAATGGATTTACCAATGACTTTTCTTTTTTATTAACCGGCGATAATGGCAGTACCACAGCACTGGATCAGTGCGCTTTGGGCGGGCGTGTACACCGCATGCAACGTGTATGGAAAGCCAGCAAAACCGGAACCGTTGCGGATGTAACCATTGTAGTTGATCAGGCTGCTGTTCCCGCTAATGTAAAATACCTTTTAGTATCAACCAACGCGGCTTTTCCGGCAGGCACTACTACCGTGCTGGCGCTCAATCTTGCAGGCGGCAAATTATACTCGGCTGCGCTGCTTAACCATAACGATTATTTTACTTTTGCCAGCGATTCAATACCATTGCCGCTATTACAGGATACAACTATCTGTGTAAACTTAGATGGTACAGTAAGAGTTTTAAATCCAATTGCCGGTGCGGTTTATAATTGGTACAACCTGGCAACAGGAGGCACTTTAGTTGGCACAGGTACCAGTATTACATTACCCAATTTACAAAATGACACTACTGTTTATGTAGAAATGACCACGGTATTTAATTGCATCTTGCAACCCAGGGTGCCAGTTACCATTCACGTACAAACTGTTGCAACACCGCAGGGCAGTGTAACACAGCCCGGCTGTATGGTAAGCACAGGTTCTGTAACCATTACATCGCCAACCGGTCCCGGCTATCAATATTGTATCAATGGCAGTAGTTGCCAGCCAGGATTAACCTTTACAAACCTACCGCCCGGGCCTTATACCATTACGGCTGCAAATGCAACGGGTTGTATTTCGCCGGTATTTTCTTTTACAATAAATACCCAGCCGCCCAGCCCTGCTGCACCAACTGTAAATGCACCGGTTACTATCTGCCCCAATCAAACAGCCACATTGGCTGTAACAAACCCGGTTGCCGGCGATACATATAATTGGTACACGTCTGCAACTGCAACCAATCCCGTATTTACAGGCATTAGCTACACTACACCTGTTTTGCTGGCCGCAACAATTTATTATGCCGAAGCGGTAAATGCCCAGGGATGCGCTTCATCAAGGACAAGTGCTGATGTACTACGAAGGACAAAACTTATTGCACCGCTGGTAACGGTTGTAGCTGTTACAGACAGTTCAATTTTATTTAGCTGGATGCCTGTACCCGGTGCCAATGCATATATCGTTTCAACTGATGGCATCAATTACAGATCGCCCAGTTCGGGAGTAAATGGCACCACTCATTTTTTATCGGGGCTATTAGCTTTTACCAATTATACACTTTATGTAAAAGCACTCGACACATTAATCACCTGCATTACAAGCAATGATGGTACTGCAACCGGTAAAACATTAAAAAGATATGAAGGTATATATGTACCATCCGGGTTTACGCCAAATGGCGATGCCATAAATAATACACTTAGGGTTTTCGGTGATATAAGGTCTTATAAGTTTGAAGTGTTTAACCGGTATGGTCAGCTCGTTTTTTCTACCACTTCCCTTAACGCAGGATGGGATGGCACTTTTAAAGGTACGAAGCAGGCAGAGGGAACATATGTTTGGTATTTATCTGCAATACTCAACGATGGTAAAATGGAAAATATTTCGGGTACAACAGTATTGATAAGGTAGAGAATAATTTCAACTATTTTTAATAACAAAGCCTTTCGTTAGCGAAAGGCTTTGTTTCATTTTAGAAAATCCCTTTAACTTCAATTTTATTTCCCTGCATCAAATTTCCTAAAAATTGTTTTTACACTCTGATCAATTTCTTTACCGGTTATTTTACGGCTGTTAATTTCATTGGTTGTCCAGCCCTGCCAAACTGCCTTATCGGTTTTGTTATCAATCATGGTAATGGTAACAGTACCTTCTTTAACCGTTGTAGTATAAGTATCATAACCCGAAAACTGGCTTGGGTAATAATAAGTATTTACCCTGCCCGTATAGCGGTTGTAATAACTGCGGGTATAAGAAGGAGAATACACGGCATCTTTCTGCTCTTTTTCGGTTCTGTCCACCAGCAGTTCATAATTCACCATAATATCCGGGTTTGCATTCACTTCCTTCCAGCCAATTTTTTGCAACTGCTCATTTGCAGAATTACGAATGTTTGCTTCTGTAAGCCCATTACTCAATTCTTTTTTAGTTTCTTTACTTTCAGGTTTCTCTACCCAGGCATAAGTTTTATATCTGGTAAAATCGGCAGATTTATCTTTTTCTATATGGGCAGTACCGGCACAACCGGTAACAAACAGTGCGGCCGATATGGCAACTAAAGCAACCCAATTCATCGATTTAATTTTCATATTGTTTCCTTTTTTTTGTTTTATAGCTTATGCTACACAAGCATGTACGCAAAAATTATACTTTACTTAATGAAGAAGTGTGAAAATTAAGTGAAAGAAATCTCAATAAAAGATTGCAATATGAAATAAACTTAATGGTAATGAAAAGCAAAGCTGAATAATGCAATTATACCGCAAGAGTAGATTTTTGAACTCAAACTTTAACAATTAATAAAAACACTTCTCCGATGGATTTTTACGCCAATTTAGCATACTAGCAGCTTTACTGCCTATTTTATGATCTGTCTTATGTAATAATGTCAATAAAGTAAAACAATTCAATTCGTCCATATAAATCCTCATTTTTTTTATACTTTGGTATTGAACAATAGCTTTTGTAGTTTGCAGAAAAATATTTTTTATGTCAATAACCTGGACCGGCGTTTTTCCCGCCCTTACCACAAAATTTACTGCGGATGATAAACTTGATCTTCCACTTTTTGAGAAAAATTTACATGCACAACTAGAAGCCGGTGTTAATGGCGTTGTATTAGGCGGCACATTAGGTGAAGCCAGTGTACTAAGCACCAATGAAAAAGAAACCCTGGTAAAATTTGCCATCGAAAAAATAAATGGCAAAGTGCCTGTTGTTATAAATATTGCAGAAGGAAGCACCATGGAAGCGTTGCAGCAGGCAGCTTATGCAAAAGCCTGGGGTGCCATGGGAATAATGATCTTACCCCCTATGCGTTATAAAAGTGATCACCGGGAAACAGTTACTTATTTTAAAACTGTAGCTGAAGCAACAGATCTGCCCATCATGATCTACAACAACCCTGTTGACTATAAAATTGAAGTAACGCTGGATATGTTTGATGAATTGCAGGTTTGCAAAAACATTACAGCAGTAAAAGAAAGCACCAGAGATGTAAGCAATGTTACCAGGATGAGAAACCGCTTTGGCGACCGCTTTAAAATTTTATGTGGGGTAGATACCATTGCCATGGAAGAACTGGTTTTGGGGGCTGATGGTTGGGTAGCAGGATTGGTTTGCGCTTTCCCAAAAGAAACAGTTGCCATATTTAATTTGGTGAAAGCCGGTAAAATTGAAGAAGCCACAAAGATATATCGTTGGTTTATGCCTTTGCTGGAACTGGATATTCATCCTAAATTGGTGCAGTATATTAAACTTGCCGAAACCCAGGCAGGCATTGGATCGGAATTTGTACGTGCCCCAAGGCTAACTTTGGTTGGTAAAGAAAGAGAAGAAGTTTTGAAAGTAATTGATGATGGAATTGCAACAAGGCCGGTACTTTAAAAAATATTCAATAATCAATTTATAATAAGCAATGTTGAACGATAATACTCCTACAGAAATTGAAGCTATCATGCAGGATGCATGGAATGCATTTCATGTTTACAGAAAATTTTCCTTAAAACAGCGAGCCGCATTTATGAAAGCCATTGCCGTTGAACTGGAAAACTGCGGCGATGCCTTGATACAAACTGCCATGCAGGAAACTAATTTGCCAGAAGCAAGATTGCGTGGCGAAAGGGCAAGAACAATTTTTCAATTGAACTGTTATGCCGATGCCTGCGAAAAAGGAGACTGGTTAGAAGCCAGCATAGATACAGCCATACCTGATAAAACTCCACCAAAACCTGATATCCGTAAAATGCTGGTACCACTTGGGCCTGTTGTGGTTTTTGGCGCAAGTAATTTTCCTTTTGCTTATTCAACTGCCGGTGGCGATACGGCTTGCGCCTTTGCTGCAGGCTGCCCGGTAATTGTAAAAGCACATCCGGCACATGCCGAAACATCGGAGATTGTTGCAAACGCAATTTTAATGGCTGCAGACAAATGCAATATGCCCAAAGGAATTTTTGCTCATGTACATGGCGCAGGTTTTGAGGTGGGTAAAGCATTGGTTACGCATCCCCAAACCAAAGCTGTTGGCTTTACAGGCTCTTATATTGGTGGCAAACAATTATTTGATTGGGGCAACCAGCGTAAAGAACCAATTCCGGTATTTGCAGAAATGGGAAGCGTTAACCCAGTCTTTTTATTGCCAGAGAAATTAGCTGCATCGGCAAATGAAATTGCAACCATGTATGCAGGTTCCATTACTTTAGGCGTTGGACAGTTTTGTACCAACCCGGGAATTATAATTGGCATTGAAAGCGATGCCTTGCAAACATTTATACACGACCTGGGCAAAGCTATACAAAAAATAAACCCGGCTCTCATGTTGCATCCGGGCATTGCAACTGCTTATAAAAAAAATAAAGACAATGCTTTGCTACAGGAGGATGTGCATTTGGTGGCTGAGTCGGAGATTGATGTAAAAGAGAATGAAGGATTGCCAACCATTGCCACAGCAAGCGGAGCCGATTTGTTAAACAACCCTGTGTTACACCAGGAAGTTTTTGGGCCATACTCAATTGTTATCCGTTGCAAAGACATGGCCGAAATGATTGCTGTTGCCAAAAACCTGGAAGGGCAGTTAACATGTACCTTAATGGCAACAGAAAATGAGATTCAGGAAAATGAAGACCTGATTGAAGCAGTGAAAAATATCTGCGGCCGCTTTATTTTAAACAACGTGCCAACCGGTGTGGAAGTTTGCCTGAGTATGCAGCATGGCGGCCCGTTCCCGGCAAGCACCGATTCAAGATTTACTTCTGTCGGCGCTGATGGTATTAAACGTTTTGCAAGGCCAATTGCTTTTCAAAACTGGAGCAATAATTTATTACCAGACGAATTAAAGAATGAAAATCCTTTGGGGATTTGGAGAACAGTTGACAATGAATTAACTAAGGTTGCTATACAATAAAAATAATCTCGGGTTTGGATATTAAAATTAAGCTTGCAACGAAAATTGAAGCATACAGTGGTTTATGGGATGAATTTTTACCTTCAACACACCACTTACAATTAAGACATTTGCAAGCGTTTGAATATGCCCAATTGCCCGATATAAAAAATCATTACTTACAGATATTTCTTAAAGACAAACTGATAGGGTTAGCTTACCTGCAGTCATTTAAGTTTTCACGTGCACATTTAAATTTCAGCGTTTCTAAAAACATTCAATCCAAACTGATAAAGTTTTTTTTACCCAAAGCCCTCAACCTGCTGGTTTGTGGAAATTTATTCAGAATAAATTTCCAGGGGTTCTATTTTAAAAACCAGGAGCATAATGTATATATATTTGATTCGATAGCGCTTTTTTTAAAACAGCATAAAAATTTAAAGCCAGCCGGAATCATTATCAAAGATTGCGAAAAGGTTTTTGCTGAAGAAAAATATATTGCAGCCAAATACCGTTTTTTTGCTGGCGATGTTACCATGGAAATTACTAGAAAGCAGCACTGGAATAGCTTAGAAGACTACCTGAATGATCTTACCAAAAAATATTTAAAGCGGGCTAAAAAAATTATTGCCGCCTTTAATGGGGTGGTAACAAAAGAGTTAAATGCTGCAGAAATTCTGGAAAACTCAACTGAAATCGAGAGGTTGTATTGGAACGTTATTAATAAACAAAAGGTAAGGCTTGGCATTGTAAATGCAGCGTATTTATATGAATTAAAGAAGGACCTGAACGAACGTTTTGAGCTTCATGCAGTATATGTAAATAATACCATGATTGGCTTTTACACCTACATTTTCTACAACAATGATATGGAAACCCATTATATAGGATTAGATTACACTTATAATGATATGCACAAAACCTATTTCAATATTTTATTTTTGAGCGTACAAAAAATGATTGCTTGCAAATATCAAAAACTGGAACTTGGCAGAACTGCAAAAGAAGCTAAAGCAAACCTGGGTGCATTACCAAAGCAAATCTTTAATTACGTGAAAGTAAAAAATCCAATTGCAGACAATGCGCTCAGCTATTTCTTAAAAAGATTTAACCAGTCAGAAAATCAAAAAAAATTAGAAAGATCACCCTTGAAATGAAAAATAAACTAAGCAACATATTCTTTTATATCATCATAATACTTGCAGCAGGCTGGGGTATCAGATGGGGCATCCGTAAAACGGTTGCACCAAAAATGGAATTTCAATCCAGCGAGTTGCTGCTAACCGGCAATAATAAAAAAGTAATTATAAACGACTTAAAGGGCAATGTTGTCATCGTTTCCTTTTTTCAAACATGGTGCGGATCCTGTATTCAGGAAATGTATGTTTTTGATGAGCTTATTGCAAAGATAAATTCGCCCAAGCTTAAAATCTTATGCGTGTCAGATGAAAGTAACGACCTTATCAACACGCTTCAAAACCGCTTTGTACCGGGTAACATCTTATTTGCACATTCAACAAAAAGTTTAGCCAGCCTGGGTATATATGTTTATCCAACTACCTACTTACTCAATAAAAAAGGAGAAGTAATAAAGTCAAAACTGGAAGGGTATAACTGGGCGTTGGAAAAAGAAACTATTGAGAAATTGCTTAGCGAGTAATTCCCTTATAAAGTTCGGCACGTTAAATAAAGAAATTATACAACAGCAGCCATCTTCACATCTTCTTTAGCATGCTTCATCACAAACCATCCGGTTATTAAAATAGAGATGATAAAATAAGCAGCAAGCAAATATTTTGCCGTTGGTAAATAAGTACCGGCTCCAAACCAGTCATGCTGATTAAAGAGTATAGTTAGTGCAAAGCTTCCCCTAATAATTTCCCAGACGATGGCAGAAGTATTTCTGTCCATCAAATCCGTTAATGCATACACACTTAAAAAAAGAAACCCTCCATACAAGAAAATATAATTTGCATCAAGGCTGTTGATGAGTGCAATGTTGCCAAACATATAACTTACAAAAGACAAGATCAGCAGCAACTGTATCCAGCTCCATATGTTTAATGCAGAGGAAGTTTGGGTATTGTATTTTTCAAAATGATACACATCTTCAATCTTATATACAGGGTATTTTGCAGCAACATCAGCAGGACGGTAGCCGGTTGGTTTAAACCAAAGTGTAAATTTATCTTTCCAGTTATTGGTTCTCCAGGCATCTTGTATTAACAACCAAACGTGTTGAAAATTTATTCTGATCGGGTTCCAGGTTTGTACAGGCCTTGTAATGCCGTACACAGGCGGCACAGTTGGCACTTCTTCCTGGAAAGTACCAAACCATTTATCCCAGAAAATAAATATCTGTCCGAAGTTCTTGTCAAGATACTCCTTATTGAATGCATGATGCACCCGATGATGTGATGGCGTAACAATGATCTTCTCTAAAAATCCCATCTTGCCAATATGCTGCGTATGATACCAGAACTGGGCAAACAAATGCAGAGGTGCCACCACAGCAATAACCTGGTATGGAACGCCCAGTAATGCAGCCGGCAACAGGAATATGGCATAAATTTTTGCTATTGCAGAGATGCTTTGTCGTAATGCACAAGCTAAATTAAATTCCTCGCTGCTGTGATGAACGATATGACCGTTCCAGAAAAAATTAGTTACATGCTGCAAACGATGCACCCAGTAACCGGCAAAATCGAGCGCAAAAAAAGCAATGATATAAACAATAAGTGTATTGCTGATGCTTGTTAAAGCAAGCCACTTCAGCATAAAAGGATAAGAAAGAATAACCAGGTACAAGCCAATTACATCTTTGGTAACATTAGTTACGCCGCTGCTCAGGCTGCTGATCATGTCCATATTACGCACGGTATCTTTTCCTTTGCGCCAGCCATACCATTTTTCAAATAATACCAGCAATAAAAAAGCCGGCATGGCAATCAATAAAATTTTCCCGTATTGCTCCATATAGCTATTTTCAAATTTAAAATTACTACAAATTAATAACACAATAAAAATTGCCATCCAAAACAAATCAGCCCAGTGTAATAATTCATAACTTACAGCTTATGAAAAAATTCTTATTGCTACTGCTGCTGTATAGCACGCAATCATTTTGCCAACCAAAAATAACAGGCTGGCAACTGGGGCCGTTTGTAAAACCAACAGCTACCAACCCGGTTATGCAGGCAGATTCTTCATTTTTATTTAACTGTCCGGTAAAAAAAGAAACCGTACAGTGGCAAAAAGCAGATGTGTTTAATCCGGCGGCTATAGTGCGGAATAATAAGGTATATATTTTGTTTCGTGCTGAAGATGTGCCTGGCGTTGGTATCGGCATGCGAACTTCAAGAATCGGCCTGGCAATTAGTGATGATGGTCTTCATTTTAAAAAGAACCCACAACCGGTTTTATATCCCGACAGCAGTTCATTTATGAAATATGATTATCCCGGTGGTTGCGAAGACCCAAGGATTGTGGAAACAACTAAAGGAAATTATATTTTGTTATATACCAGCTGGAACCGTGATGTAGCAAGGCTCAGCGTTGCCATCTCATCCGATTTATTGCATTGGGAAAAACAAGGTCCTGCCTTTTTAAAAGCATACGATGGAAAGTTTTTAAACCATTGGAGTAAATCAGGTTCGGTAGTAACCAAACAAATAAATGGAAAATTTATTGCTACAAAAATCAATGGCAAATACTGGATGTATTGGGGCGAAGGGCCTGTATACCTGGCATCATCAACCGACTTAATAAACTGGAATCCGGCAGTGGATAACAACAATGAATTAGTGCCCATACTTACAGCCAGAAAAAAAATGTTCGACAGCCAGATTGTAGAACCTGGTCCACCGGCTTTTATAACCGACAAAGGAATTGTTTTATTGTACAATGGCAAGAATGCAGAGACTGATGATGCTGACCCGGCTTTACCTAAGGGAGTTTATTGCGGTGGCCAGGCTTTGTTTGATGCTAAAGATCCCACTAAATTGCTGGATCGTTGCAGTTCTTATTTTATTAAGCCTGATCTGCCACATGAAATTGCCGGGCAATACAAAGCAGGTACAACTTTTATTGAAGGTTTAGTATTTTTTAAAAACCAATATTTTTTATATTACGGCACAGCAGATAGTATGGTAGGAGTTGCTGTAAAAAAATAACAATTCAAATTCATGTCAAAATATATTTTTACCTGCATTGATGCACATACCTGCGGTAACCCGGTGCGGCTTGTAAAAGAAGGCGGCCCCGAACTCGTTGGAAACAATATGAGTGAAAAGCGCCAGCATTTTCTAAAAGAGTACGATTGGATACGAAAAGGGCTAATGTTTGAGCCACGTGGCCATGATATGATGAGCGGCAGCATTTTATATCCGCCACACGATCCTCAAAACGATGTGGCAGTTTTATTTATTGAGACCAGTGGTTGCTTACCTATGTGCGGCCATGGAACTATCGGCACAATTACTATTGCCATTGAGGAAGGATTGATAAAACCAAAAATACCGGGTATTGTGAGGATGGAAGCTCCGGCAGGATTGGTTTTAATCTCCTATACAGAAACAGGAGGCAAAGTAAAGTCTGTGAGGCTTACCAATGTTCCATCTTATCTGGCCCAAACAGCATTAACAGTTATTTGCCCGGATCTGGGTGAACTGGTTGTTGATGTTTCTTATGGCGGAAATTTTTATGCGATTGTGGATGTGCAGAAAAATTTTAAAGGACTGGAATTTTACACGGCAGATAAATTAATAAGCTGGAGCAGAGAGCTGAGAAAAAATATAAATGCTAAATATGAATTCGTTCATCCAGAAAACGAAACCATAAAAGGTTGCAGCCATATTTTATGGACCGGAGCTATTTTAGCCAAAACATCCACGGCACGCAATGCAGTTTTTTATGGTGATAAGGCAATTGACCGCAGCCCCTGTGGCACCGGCACATCGGCCCGTATGGCACAATGGTATGCAAAGGGATTGCTTAAAAAAGGAGATGAATTTATTCATGAAAGTATTATTGGCAGTAAATTTATTGGCAGAATTGAACATGAATTAACCGTTGCCGGCAAGCCTGCGATAAGGCCAAGCATTGAAGGCTGGGCAAGAATATACGGACACAATGTTATCACGATTGATGATGAGGATGATCCATATGCGTTTGGTTTTCAGGTGATTTAATTTTTAGTTTCCCGCTATTTTTTTACCTTTATAAAAACATCGTTAATGAATTCAATTTATCATTTAAGAGCCAGTGAAATGACGACTAATTTTGTAAAATCAGTAAAAGAATTATATGGTGAAAGGCAAATAACCATAAACATAAAAGACGAAGATGCGGAGTGGAAAGAATTTTCGGCACAAAAACTTTCAAATGCTTATTCAGTTGATGAACCGGAATATTCTTTATCCATGGTAAAGGAACCTAACCCAGCCTACAAAAATGAATGAAGGAGATATTTTTATCACCACCATACCGCAGGATGTTTCCGGAAAAATGAGGCCGGTACTTTTTCTGCGTCGAATGCCTTCTTACAATGATATACTTGTTTGTGCAATCAGTACCCAGCAATATCAATTAATACAAGGTTTTGATTTATTACTCAGCGAAACATCCACTTCATTTAAATCCACCGGTTTATTAAAAACAAGTGTTATCAGGCTTTCGGCTTTGGCAGTATTGCCATCAGAAAGAAAAATTAATAATGCAGACCTGCAGGTATTGAAAATCAATTTAGCCACTTACCTATTAAAGAAATAATTCCGAAAATGAAAGTAACTATCATCGGGGGCGGAGTAATTGGTTTATGCAGCGCTTACTATTTACAAAAAGAAGGTTATGAAGTAACCGTGATAGACCGCGGTGATATTACCGATGGCTGCTCTTTTGGTAATATGGGCTATATGTCGCCAAGCCATTTTGTACCGCTGGCCAGCCCGGGCATTATTGCTGAAGGCTTCAAACACATGCTTAGCAGCAGCAGCCCATTCTATGTAAAACCAAGATTAAACTGGGAACTGATGCAATGGGGTTGGCATTTCTGGAAAAGCAGCAATGCAACTACTGTTAAAAAAAATGCACCACACCTGAATAATCTTTTACAGCTTAGCAGGGGCTTAATTAATGATATGCGGAATGAAATTGGTGATGTGTTTGATATGGAAGAAAAAGGTTGCCTGATGATGTGCAAGCAACAAAAAACACTGGACCATGAATTTCATCTGGCAGATGATGCTGAAAAATTTGGATTGAAAGTGGAGCGGCTGCAAAAAGATGCCGTACAGCAATTAGAACCGAATGTTGAACTGAATGTTGCAGGTGCTGTATTATTTAAAGATGACTGCCATTTTAACCCCGGAAAGATGATGGTTGCTTTGAAAAATAATTTAGAAAAAAAAGGAGTAAAGTTTCAACTTAACACAACTATTACCGGTTTTGAAAAAGGAAATAATACAATTACTGCTGTTGTTACAGACAAAGGGAAATTTGATTGCGAACAGATCATTATTGCAACCGGAAGCTGGTTACCTGTTGTTACAAAAATGATTGGTATCAAATTATTATTGCAACCGGGCAAAGGATACAGCCATACTTATCAGCATGTTGAAAAAAATATTAAGTACCCGGCTATTTTGGTTGATGGAAGATGTGCCATCACTCCCTGGGGGCATCAACTGCGGATTGGCGGTACTATGGAATTAAGCGGTATCAACAACAAAGTTTTAATAAACCGTATGCAGGGCATTTATGATTCTGCCAGGAATTTCTATCCAGGATTAAAAATTGATTTTCCGCCCGTAGATAAAATATGGAATGGCTTGAGACCGGTAACACCGGATGGGCTGCCTTATATTGGAAGGGTTTCAAACTTTAACAATGTAGTTATTGCCGGCGGCCATGCCATGCTGGGAATTTCGGAGGGAACGGGTACGGGAAAATTAGTAACTGAAATAATTCAGGCTAAACCAACTTCAATAAATATCCAGACTTTTAGCCCTCAAAGATTTTAAGGCTGTTGTTTGTTTGCGGTATCCTTTGGCGTTTCTTTCGGTTTCTTCTTTAATAAATTGTCCAGTAATCCTTTTACAGATTCCTTCGTTTTTTCACCGCTGTTTTTTACAGGAGTAGAATCTTTTACTGCCGTCGTATCCTTATTATTGAGCATCCTTTTTCTTAATTCTTCTAATGCTGCATTTCCTAACTGCTTTTTAATTGCATTCAATGTATCGGTTGCCGCTTTTTTTGCACTATCAACTTTTGCCTGCACAAAATCCTTAACCTGCTGCTGCATCTGTTGTACAAGTGTTTCGCCACTTTGTTTTAAATCAACTTTCAGTGTCGGACTCTTTATAGTGCCACCCATTGCCATTTTAAGATTTACTGTCTCGCCTAAATTCAATGGTATGCCTTTGGCATTAACGGCTTTAGCCAGATTGTTAACAAATTGGTTACCCTGAGTACCCATCAAAGCTCTTGGTAATTTTATATTGATAGCATAATTCATTCCTTCATCAAACCCAATTCCCTGCAGGCCGCCAATCTCCATTTCAATATTTTTGATTTTTACAGTAAAAGGTTTTATCAACATCTTCCCGTTTGAAAATTCAAAAAAAGTCTTTACATCTTTAAGCGAAATAGATTGCAGCTCTTTTACATTCAGCACCGAAGCTATTTTATCAAGCGGCGCAAATTTGCTTAAGAAGCCTTCGATCAAAAACAGGTTTCCATTACCGGAGATGGTACTCATATCTACACTCATATTATCGCCAAGTTTTCCATTGGCGGATAAAACAGATGTAATCTTACCGGATAAAAATTTACCAATGGGCATCAGTTTTTGTGCGGTGTTAAAAGCGTAAAATGTTTTTTGAATATCTACTTGCGCAACATCATAGCTCATTGCAATAGCAGGTTTTACTTTACTTTCTTTTGTACTGTAAGATCCATTGATCTTCATGGTGCCACCCAATGCATTCCCATTTACATTCGTCAACTTTACTGCTTGAT
Organism: Chitinophagales bacterium; assembly: GCA_038204855.1. Lineage (GTDB taxonomy): Bacteria > Bacteroidota > Bacteroidia > Chitinophagales > Chitinophagaceae > Ferruginibacter. The sequence continues at coordinate 9,357 of JBBRCM010000028.1, read as the reverse complement.
CTGCAATCTGCAAAATGCCCGATAAATTCTGAATATCAACCTTATCGTACTTCAGATTACCAACATTTGTATTTAACACAATATCCAGGTTCGCAGGCACCACAAAAGGTTTTGCAGCAGAACTTTTGGTGGCTGTTGCAGTTGTGTCGGCCGGTACGCCTATCCAGTCATTCAGGTTTATCTTATCAGCATTTACCGAAAGATTGGCACTCAAAGCCTTTCCGCTAAGCAAATAACTCAGTAAGTTATTAATTTGCCCTTCGCCATTAAAATTAGAATTCATGTAGTGTCCACTCAGATTGGATACATCAATTTTGGTGGGCGTAAACACAGTATGCACAGTATTTAATTTTACACCGGTCGGATAATTAACCGATTTGTAATTAAAATTATTTACATCAACTGTACCACTTGCATAAAAATTATTGAACAGTTTATTTTCTATATCTTTTACATTGCCCTTTACATTTACATCGGCATTCATTAACCCTGCAATGCTGGTGCCCTTTTCCAGCTTTACATAATTGGCAACCTGCGAAAGGTCGAGTTTACCTTTTGCCGCCGCATCCACAAACATATTACTCACGGGCTTTTTAACCAGCAACCTAAAATCAAAAGGCTCCCCGTCTATTGCAAGATGGCCGTTTGAAATATCTACAACAGTATTATCCGTTTTTCCGTCAGGATTATCAACAAGTGCCTTAAAATTAATCCGCTCAACTCCCTTTGGTAAATCTGTATATTTAAAAGACCCATCTCTTACTTCGGCAGCAAGATGATAGCCTGGCATCGAAGAATCTGCATATACCCCTTTTATAAACCCTTCAAAAATGGCTGACCCGCCTGCTGTAATCTTATTGAATTCGCTTTGATAGATAGGTGTTATAAGCGATAAAATATTTTTAAAATCGGTAGAAGGAGATTTAAAACTGATATCCATACCGTAACCATTTGCCAGTTTATTGATGACTCCTTTACCGGTCAGCTTCAGATCATTCAGTAAAATATCAAGCCCATCAAAACTATATACACCATTTTTAGCATCAATTTTTATATCTGTGTTTACTGTAGATTTTACTTTAGATAAATAAGGAATTACTCCGTAATTAAATGAAATGGACGTTGCATCACTCTTTGTTTGCAATACAAATTGATCAGAAGCAAAATCACCAGTTCCGGAATGATTCAGATTTTCTGCAACAAAGCTCATGTTGCTTTGCACATCCATATAATTTATGTAGCCATTCTCAATGGTGTAATAATCCAGCTTCAGGTTAAATGGTTTGCCTGCTGTACTGTCCGTATCTTTTTTAGCGGTTGCCGGTTTTAAAATATCCCAGTTGGCCAAACCATCTTTATTTACAATGGCATTAATGCGGGGCGATACGAGGTAAAGATTGTTAATGTTCATATTGCTTCCACGGATAAAGCTCATAAAGTCTACAGTGGCATCAAGTCGTTTTGCAGACAATAAAGTATCGGCTGCAAAATCATCCATACCAATAACCTGCAATTCATCCAGGCCAATACTTACTTTAGGAAAGCGCCTGAAAAAAGAAATATTCACATCCTTAAAATCAACTTTGGCGTTCAGGTTTTTATTGATCTCTTTTTTAACTAGCGTAACAATTTTGCCTTTAAAAATATAAGGAGTGGCAAATAGTAATCCAATCAACACTAAAAGTGTGATAAAAAATATTTTAAAAAACTTTTTGATTACTTTCATTTAAGACCTGGTTTAGAGGGATTCTTATTTTTTCTTTTTCACCACATAGTTCATACTGCACAGTAGATAAACATAGGCCTATTTTTTAACTATGTTTCTGTGATCCTATGTTGTTCAATATCACCCAAAAATTATTCCAAAGTAGTTTCGTAATGCATTTCCGGCACTTCCACGTCAGTAAAGCCTTTCTTCATAAGTCTTTGCTGAAATTCCTGCTGCACATTATACTCGCCATGTACTACAAACATCCGCTTTACCAATGCAGGATTTTGACAGGCCAGGAACTGGCATAAATCGTCATAATCGCCATGGGCGCTCATGCTGCGGATAGAACCAATCTCTGCATTTACTTCATGCTGCACCCCATAAATATTTACTTCTTTGGCACCAGCCATTAGTTTTCCGCCAAGCGAATGTGGTTCGCAATAACCAGTCAATAAAATAGTGTTGCGGCTGCTCTCAATATTATTGCTGATGTGGTGCTTCACCCTGCCGGCATCGGCCATACCACTTGCAGAAATAATAACAAATGGGCCGTTGCGGAAATTCAGCATCTTCGATTCATCCACCGTTTTAATAAATTTCAACCCTTTAAAACCAAACGGATCATTATCCGATTCCAAAACTTTCTGAATTGTCTTATTAAAATATTGCGGATAGTGTTTTACAATTTCAGTTGCTTTTACACTCAACGGGCTATCAACAAAATAATCCAGTTCAGGCAATCTGTTTTCCAGTTCTAATTGATTTAAAGCATATAAAATTTCCTGAGTTCTTCCAACGCTGAATGCAGGAATGATCAGTTTTCCTTTTTTCTGCAGACAGGCTTTTTCTATCCAATGCAAAACCTGGTCGGGCGTAGTACTGGCATTATCATGCAGACTGTTGCCATAAGTTGATTCAATTAAAATATAATCAGCCTGCGAAAATTCAGCAGGCGATTTTAGTATCACATCCCTGTACCGGCCCACATCTCCGCTAAAAGTTAAACGGGTAACTTTTCCATCCTCTGTAATTTTTAAATGCACGGCAGCACTGCCAATAATATGGCCGGCATCCGTATATTGAACTGCAATATTTTCATCAATGGTAAACCAGTCATCGTAAGGTACGGCCACAAAATGATCTGCTGCGGCCAACGCAGCGGCAGTATCATACAAAGGTCTTAAATAAGGTAAACCTTGCTGGGCTCTTCTTTTATTTTCGTACTTAACCTCGTTTTCCTGTATGCCTGCCGAATCTTCCAGCATCACCGATGCCAGTTCTTTTGTTGCAGGCGTGCAGAATATTTTACCATTAAAACCATCAGTCACCAATTTTGGCAACAACCCGCAATGGTCAATATGCGCATGCGACAATATCACATGCGTTACTGCTGCCGCATCAAAACCAAAACTGCGGTTCAAAGCATCGGTTTCTTTACCCATGCCCTGAAACATACCGCAATCAAGCAAATATTTTTTTCCGTTCTTTAAAGTAAGCAAATGCTTACTACCGGTTACTGTACGGGCTGCGCCGTGGAATGCTATTTTCATAATTATAGTTTTATTTTTGTGAACAGGCTGTTGTTCAAAATTTAGCTTCATTGGCGTCGCACTCTTGTACAATAAATCATAATTCAGCTTTTGCGCTTTCTTTTCAACTCCTTGGTATCAAATTTATAATTACCAGTCAAAAGATATTCTTTCCAAAGTGCTACATTCTTGATTATTAAATCGTGTTCCATTTCCGGATTGTCCCAATCAAATATAACTGCTTCAATTATTTTACCATCTTCAGTTTCTTCGTTCCAATAGAAAAATTCCGATGTCATTAGTGCAAAACCAATAGTGTTTAAGTCTGATAGCTGAAGTCGTCCATCAATTGTATCGTTGCAAAGTTTTACTAAGTGTTCTCTTTTTATTTCAAACTCTCCAACAATAATAGAATCAATATTAACAGTAGTTACATCATAACCTGTTTTCTTTTGGCTGTCTTTAAGGTCTTCTGATAACAATTCTGCAGTGAATGAGTCTTCAAAATATTCTTTTAGCTTACTTTCTCTCATTTAAACTTTTTGAACATAATAAAAACTTTGTCTACTACTCACTTCCCAAAAAAGCCATCATTCCCATCCCTATCTCAATCATACTTTCATCAATATTAAAAGTTGGCGTATGCACACCGCTTGTAATTCCTTTTGCTTTATTACCTGCGCCGATCCTGAAAAAACAGCCGGGTATCTGGTGACTGTAATAAGCAAAATCTTCTGCACCCATCCGCAGTTCTGTTGTTTCAACATTTTCTGCTCCCAGATATTCTTCACCTTTTTGCCTGGCCATTTCATTAAGCTCTTCATCATTTAATACAAAAGGATAACCTACATCAATATGTATGCTGGCCTCGGCTCCCATTGCGGCCACCAGTTCAATGGTTTGCTTTTTTATCAGTTCATGTGCTTTAAAGCGCCACTCTTCATTCATCGCCCTGAAAGTACCCATCAGCTTTACTTCGCTTGGTATTACATTGGTGGTATTGCCGCCCTGGAAAGAAGTAATGGATAAAACAGAAGGATTAAACGGACTGTTATTTCTGCTTACAATTTGTTGCAGACTTACAATTAAATGAGATGCAATTAAAATGGTATCGGCTGTAAATTGCGGTGCAGCAGCATGGCCTCCCTTCCCTTTAATAGTAATATAAATTTCATCAGCACTGGCCATAATCATACCTCCTCTGAAACTCAGCCGCCCAACTTCCACCCCGGGATGAACATGCAATGCAAAAATGGAAGACGGTTTCGGGTTTTCCAGCACGCCTTCTTTTATTAAAATACTGGCACCCCCAGGGTTTTTTTCTTCCCCCGGTTGAAAAATCAATTTCACCGTTCCCTCCCATTCATCTTTCAACTCATTTAAAATTTTGGCAGCACCCAGCAGGCAGGTTGTGTGTACATCGTGGCCACAGGCATGCATTACGCCATCGTTTTTCGATTTGTATGGTACATCATTTTCTTCTGTAATGGGCAGCGCATCCATATCAGCACGCAGTGCAGTAACTTTTTTATCAGGATTTTTACCTTTAATTAAACCCACCACACCGGTTGTAGCCTTCACTTCAAAAGGAATTCCATATTCAGCTAATTTTTTTTGCACAAACGCCGATGTTTCAAATTCCTTGTAACTAAGCTCCGGGTTGGCATGTATCTGGTGGCGTATATCAATAAATTCATCAGCATACTTTTTTGCCAGCTGCTGTATTTGATGTTTTATCATTGCTTAAAAATAACCTTAAAGTGTTAAACTAAAAAAGAGTTTCTAAAACAGAAACTCTTATACAATTTGCTTTATTTGGAATCATCCTTCGCTTCTTTGTCGGGTTTTATTTCAATGGTATCGGGTACCACATAAATACCACCGGTAACAATCCCTCCCTTCATAATCAGTTTTTTGTATTTCTCTGCGTCATCCTTGTCCACAAAATCGCCAAACTTCATTTTTATAAATGGAGCCTGAAAGCTCATGATCACTTTCTCATCCGGAAAATTCTGTAAAAGGTAGGCCCGCACTTTCATGGCGTAGTCCCTGTTATCGGATTTTAAAACAAACAGCCGGTATCCTTTGCCATACCTGGCGGCCATTTTAATATTAGCATTGGCAACATCCACCTGCACCTTTGCCAGCAAATCAATGCGGGGATCTTTATTAATGATAACTTTTGCCGATAAAGTGCTATCTGCCTGCTCTGTTTGCGCAAAGGCAGTCCCAAAGGGTATTGCAATAAGTAGTAAAGAGAATATTTTTTTCATTTGTTGCTGTTTAATGACCCGGAGAATGTTACCGGTCATTTTCTTTTAAAGTACACAAATTTACAAAACCACCTGCTAATTTTGTTCTAAAGCTTCCTGTAAAATCTTAAGACTATTATTGCAGCTTAAACGGTTGGCTCCGGCATTAAATAAATTTTTAGCATCGCTGTAATTTTTTATGCCGGTTGCCGCTTTTACATGTACGGGCTCCGCAAGGTGTTTCCGTATCAGTTTAACCTGTTCTGCTGCCATGGCATTTTCCATCGTTCCGGTTCCTGCTTTAACAAAATCAACTCCGGCGGCGCCATAAATATCACAACACCTGATTATTTCCTGCTCCGTCATTAACCCGGTTTCAAAAATAACGGTTATTTTTTTTCCCCGGCTTCTCACAACCGGAGCTACCGTATTTATTTCACTTGCCAGGTACTGCCAGTCGTTATTCTTAACAGCCCCGGTATTTATTACCATTTCAATTTCATCGGCACCATCAATAATAGCAAGCACAATTTCTGCCACTTTCGCCTCAATAGCACTGTAGCCAAACGGGAAGCCAATTACAGTCGCACATTTTACAGCAGCTTCGGCGGTGAGCGCCTTTGCCTTTTTTACAAATAAGGGGGGCACACAAATAGTCTGGAATTTATGTTCAATAGCTTCGCTGCATAGTTTTTCTATATCCTTTATTGTTGTATCCGGCTTTATACAGGTATGATCTATATATTGGGTTAATTCCATATTTTGTAATCAGGCCGTAAAATTAGGGATTAAGTAAACTATTATTTTATAAATGGCAGTTTTTACAATTAATCATTTGTTATATTTAACGCCTTATTAAAAAACCAAAATGAAACTGCATGCAAAAAATTAAATTGCTGTTGATGGGGTTCTTTCTTTCAACAACCTTTCTCTCAGTGAGTGCACAGGCAACTTTCCCGGCCAATGATGTGGCAAACCCGAAAGACGGGTGCTACGCCTTTACCAATGCCAGCATTGTAAAAGATGCACAAACCACTCTGCAACATGCTACGCTGGTAATACGGCGTGGAAAAATTGAAGCTGTTGGTAACAATATTACTATACCAAAAGATGCGGTGGTTGTAGACTGCAATGGTAAATATATATACCCTGCCTTTATTGATATTTACAGCGATTACGGAATGCCTGTGGCTGCCATTCAGCCGGCAGCAGGCGGTTTTTTCCGTACACAACAAATCACATCTAACACCAAAGGTGCTTATGGCTGGAACCAGGCCATTAAACCCGAAACAGAAGCCTATAAAATTTTTACTGCTGATGATACAAAGGCAAAAGCCCTGCGTGATATAGGTTTTGGATCGGTGCTCACCCACCAGAAAGATGGTATTGCCCGTGGTACGGGTGCATTTGTTACGCTTGCCAATCAGCCCGATAATTTTGTTTTGATAAAAGACAAAGCATCGGCAAATTATTCTTTTAACAAGGGTTCGTCTTCTCAAAGCTACCCCAGCTCTATGATGGGTATGATTGCTTTATTGCGACAAACTTATTTAGATGCACAATGGTACAAAAGTAGCCCGGCTTCGGAAGGCATGAACTTATCTTTAAAAAGCTGGAACGATAACCAATCGCTTCCCCAGATTTTTGATGCCAATGATAAATGGAATGATTTACGGGCAGATAAAATTGGTGATGAATTTGGTGTACAATACATTATTAAAGGCGGTGGCAACGAATACCAACGCATAAAAGAAATGGCTGAAACAAAAGCTTCGTTCATCTTATCATTAAATTATCCTGCGGCAATGGATGTTGATGATCCCAACGATTTACGCTTTGTTGGTCTGGATGATTTAAAACATTGGGAACTGGCTCCATCAAATCCTGCCGCTTTTGAAAAAGCAGGTATTAATTTTTGCTTAACCGCTGCCGACCTTACCAATGTAAACGAGTTTATGGCCAACCTGCGTAAAGCTATAGAATATGGTTTAACTGAACAGAAAGCTTTGGATGCACTTACCAAAGTACCTGCAACCATGCTGGGCATGTATGATAAAATTGGCAGCCTTGATGCAGGAAAAATTGCAAATTTCCTCATCACATCAGGACCTGTGTTTGCTGAAAAAACTGTGTTAGTGCAAAACTGGACACAGGGAATAAAAAATGCTGTAAAGGAAGAAAGCTGGTACGATGTAAAAGGCTCTTATAATTTAATAACCAATTCAATTGGGGGAGCAAGAGCTTTTTCACTTGAGCTGAAAGATGCTGGTGTAGCAAGTTTCATTAGCAAAGATACCTTAACAGGGAAGTACAGCTTTGATGGCAAATTGGTAAAACTGAGTTACACTGAAGGCCGCGGGCCTAATGCCAAAGAAACCATTTTAAGCGGTGTTGCAACCGGCAACACCTTGAATGGCCGTGGAAGCGATGCACAGGGAAATTTGTTTACCTGGACAGCAACCTTTGATAAAAAAATAGAAGCCAAAGCTGACAGCATAAAAACAAAACAACCATTAGTTCTGGGTAAAGTAACTTATCCTTTCTTAAGTTATGGTTGGGAAGAAATGCCTAAGGCAGAAAATCTCCTAATTAAAAATGCAACAGTTTGGACGAGTGATAAAGACGGTAAATTAGATAATACAGATGTGTTGGTTAAAGCAGGAAAAATTGTTGCTGTTGGAAAAAATTTAACCGATGCAACAGCAAGGATTATTGACGGTACTGGCAAGCATGTTACTGCCGGCATTATTGATGAGCACTCACATATTGCATCTTCATCTACCAACGAAGGCGGACAAAGTGTTACCTCCGAAGTAAGGATTGGCGACAACCTGAACCCGGATGATATGAATATTTACCGCCAGCTTAGCGGCGGTGTTACCAGCTCTCATATCCTGCACGGCTCTGCCAATACCATTGGCGGACAAACACAATTAATAAAGTTACGTTGGGGTGCCAACGACCAGGACATGAAATTTGCAGGTGCCGATCCTTTTATAAAATTCGCCCTGGGCGAAAATGTAAAAAGAAGTTCGGCCACAACAGGTAACAGCCGTTTCCCTGATACCCGTATGGGTGTTGACCAGGTTTTTATGGATGCATTTCAGCGGGCAACCGATTACCAGAATGCAATGAAAGCTGCAGGCACAAAAGGTACTGTAAGAAGGGATTTGGAACTGGATGCGTTGGTTGAGATCATGAATAAGAAAAGATTTATTACCTGCCACTCTTATGTGCAAAGCGAAATTAATGCTGCCATTAAAGTGGGCGATAAATTCGGATTTACTTTCAACACCTTCACCCATATTTTAGAAGGTTATAAAGTTGCTGATAAAATGAAAGCACATGGTTCAAACGTTTCTACCTTTAGCGACTGGTGGAATTATAAAATGGAAGTGGTAGATGCCATTCCTTACAACGCTTATATCATGTACAAAGTTGGATTGAATGTAGCCATCAATTCGGATGATGCAGAAATGGCAAGGCGCTTAAACCAGGAAGCTGCCAAGAGTGTGAAGTACGGCGGCATGAGTGAAACAGATGCGTTGGATATGGTAACCATCAACCCTGCAAAAATGCTGCATGTTGATGCCAAGGTTGGCAGCATAAAAGTTGGTAAAGATGCCGACCTGGTTGTATGGAGCGATAATCCGTTATCAATTTATGCCAAGGCAGAAAAAACAATTGTTGATGGCATTATTTATTTTGATAGAGAAAAAGATGCGGCAATGCGCATTCAGAATAAAAATGAAAAAGCACGGCTGATACAGAAATTAACCATCGCAAAAAAAACCGCAACACCGGGTGCCGCTGGCGCTGCAGGCGGCCGTGGGGCAAGGCCCAGGTTTGAAATTATTAACAGTTG
>JBBRCM010000027.1:0-33835 GCA_038204855.1 Chitinophagales bacterium | reverse complement strand
ATTTAGCTCCCGGATATTATTCTTTAAAATAAAAGCGTTACCATCCACATTATTTACAACAAGGTCCAGGTCGCCATCATTATCCAGATCGGCATAAGCAGCCCCGCTCGAAAAAGAACCCGGAACATCGCTCCAGATATCTTTGTAATTGTCGAATTTTAAACTGCCGTTATTGTGGTAAAAATAATTTTTAACCGGTACCTGCGGCATACTTTGCAGCCATTTATTCAAATCAACCGAATTGCCTTTGTTCATACTGTTAATTATAGAATCAAGCACAAAAACCTTATAATCCCAATCGGTCATATCTCTTTTCAATCCGTTGCTTACAAATATGTCCTTCCAGCCATCATTATCAAAATCAACAATAAGCGGAGCCCAGCTCCATTCAGTTTCGGCAACGCCGGCATAATTGGCTATTTCACTAAAAGTGCCATTGCCATTGTTAAGCTGTAAACTGTTGTGCGGGTATTGATAATACAAACCATATTTAAGCATCAGGTTAAACTTGTCGTAGTTTTGATTTACGGCAAACAGTTGCTTTTGCCGTACCGGATCTTCCACAGCCATATCCACCACAAAAATGTCTTCAAGCCCATCGTTATTAAAATCGCTTACATCCGATCCCATTGCCGAAAAGCTTACATGCCCTATCTGCGATTTAAGTTTATTGGTAAATGTTCCGTTGCCATTGTTGATGAAGAGCATATCGGGTTTATTAAAATCATTGGCAAGGTAAATATCCGGCCACCCATCAGCATTAATATCAGCAATGGAGGCGCTCAAGCCAAATGCATGTGTTATAAGCCCCGCTTTTTTGGTAACATCAACAAATTTGCCGTTCCTGTTTTCAAACAATCTGTCGCTTACGTAAACAGTATTGGTGTCTTCTGCATATACCATCTCACCATTTACAATCGTTGCAGGAATGGTCATGGTTTTGCTGAAATCAATGGGTTGGTCAACAAAAAAAACATCCTTATCTCCATCCCGGTCGTAATCAAAAAAATAAGCCTGCATGGTATAGCTCGATTCTTCAAGCCCGTACTCTGCCGCACGGTTGGTAAAAGTGTTGTTCTTATTGTTGATATAAAGAACTTTTTTGCGCAGATTTGGATCTTTATATCCCGACTTGCAGATGAAGATGTCGAGATACCCATCGTTATTAATATCAACCATGTTTACGCCGGTCTTAATACCTACGCTGTCAGCAACTCCTGCAGACGCTGTTATATCCTTAAATTTAAAATTGCCCAGGTTTAAATACAGTTTATTACTGCCCACGGTAGAATTAAAATAGATATCCGGTAACCCATCATTATTAATGTCACCAATGCTTACACCGGTACCTACATAAAGATCTTCGAACTTATACAAAAACATGTCAGCTGTTTCATAAATAATGTTTGCAAAATTTACTCCGGTTTCGCCTGCAGGTAAAGTGCTGAAAATTTTTACCGCATTTTGCTGCTGCGTAAAAGCAGTAACGGGAATTATTACAATCAATATAATTGCAAATAAATAATGCTTGATAATTGCCATGCCTTGTTTTATTTAATTGCTGGGGGGTAAAGCGTTTGCAATACATTTTTTCCTACTTCTTTACCCTGTATAATACTGATACGTGCTGTTTCAGGATAATGAATTCCTCCGTAAACCCTGCTCCAGCTTACTTCTTCAGATGCCTGGTAAAACGATTTGAAATGGCGGGTATCATTTCCAAAAGGGATTTCGGTCTTGTCTGTAAATTCATAATTATCACCAAATAAAGCAGTAAGTACCGTGGCTGCAGCATTTGAAATAACTGCATGTCCACTTGTAAATTCAGGAAATGGCGGTGTTTGAATATAAGGTTGCCAGTTTTTATCAACATGGTCATTTATTACTGTAATAGGCCTGATAAGATCGCTTTTAAATTTTTCATCCCAGCATGATATAAACCCGTCAATCAAAGCGATAGAAGTAAGTGTGTATGCAAGCGAAGAGCGGCTGACTGTTTCGTGTTTTTCCTCACAGGCTTGTTTGGCTATCATTAACCAGTGCCCGCCCGGCGAAATTTTGTGAATAAAATAGTTAAGATGCCCGAGGTTTACAGATACGTTTGGATTATCGTCCCAATATTTTGCAGTAGCTTTTTGTACAGTATCCAATTTAACCACAATAGTATAAACCTCCATCATTGTTTTATAAAAAGTAGAATTTTTTTTAAGGCTGAAGATTAGTTTTTTCTTTGGAGAAAACTGCGATGGACTGGTTAGTGTAAATGGCCTGATGGTATTCCAATGCGGCTCAATTGCCTGTGCATAATCTGCAGGAGTTGGTTGCCAGGTGCCGGCGTCTTTTGATAAGGTAAATCTTGGCATACCGCGTGATTGATTATAATTGTCTTTTACCATCCAGCTCAAAATGCTGTCGGCAACCTGGTGCCCATACAGCATTGAGTTTTTTGCAACAACTGTGTCGCTGTTTTTTAAGATAGAATCTGTAAATGCGTTACGCCAGTCTTCAATTTTATATTCGGACCCAACCAGCTTTTGCGCCACATAGGAATAAGAGATGCAGGCTGCGATAAAATTATCTGTTTTTCCCGGCCCGGCCTGGGGTACATTAACAGGGGCTTTAAATTTAGATGCGATAGCTGGCAGAGTCGGATCATCCTGGCGTATGCACTCGTAAAAGGCAATATTGGGGTAGGCGTAAATGCGGCTTGCAACCGGTGGCGTAAAAAAATCTACCATCACTGTATTGATGAGAAGCGAATTCAACTGGTGCAGCACCGCGGCCTTATCCTGCGCTTGTAAGCTGGTTGGAATTAATCCTGCAACAATTAATACCGACAAGATAATTTTCTTCAGGCGCAACTGTTTAGTCATTTTATTAAAATTTGATAAGAAATCTCATCAAATTTAAAATAATTAGCGTTCTTTTCAACTTATTAAGCAACATGAAAGCAAAAGAATAACAGAACTACCTGTAAAAACTCATCTTTTTAAGAGTAAAGCGGCTTCTTTTTTTAACTGCCTGTCAAAAACGAAAGTGCCTAAAGGAATAAATGCAGCTGCAAATGCCTTTAAAAACCAGATGAAATTCTTTTTTAAAGATCCCATCATTTCAAAAGCAAAATAAATAAACGATACAAAGAGCGCACCATGTATCCACCCCATAATTTTTACTGCTTCGGGCATGTGCATTAAATATTTTAAAGGCATAGCAACCAGTAAAAGCACTAAAAACGAAATTCCTTCTGCAATGCCAATCATTCTAAAACGGTGCAATAATTTTTGTTTGTTTGTTTTTTCCATCTTCGTATTTCTCTCCTCCCTCATCCTGAGCATAGCCGAAGGGCCGGGGGCCGGGGGGTTAATAATTTACAACCTGCTCCACAATACTTTCGGGTATATCACGCCATCCGTATTGCTGGTTTCTTAATTGAGGTTCAAAGCCGGCTTCTTTAATTGCTTCTTGTATAGTTGTACTTGTAAAGCGATGCGGAGCTCCTGCAGCGCTCACTACGTTTTCTTCAATCATAATGCTGCCAAAATCGTTGGCGCCGGCATTTAAGCAGATTTGCGCCACCTGCTTACCAACTGTTAACCAGCTTGCCTGGATATTTAAAACATTAGGTAACATAATCCTGCTCATGGCAATCATACGTATATATTCTTCGGCTGTGGTTAAGTTATGCACGCCACGTATTTTTGCCAAAAGCGTATCCACATCCTGAAATGTCCATGGAATAAATGCCAGGAAACCCTTTGCTCCGGCAGGTTTACGGCTTTGCACTTCTCTTATCTTTACCAAATGCTCAAAACGTTCCTGCAATGTTTCTACATGGCCAAACATCATGGTGGCCGATGTGGTAATGTTCAGCTTATGCGCTTCATGCATAATTTCAAGCCATTCCTGTGCGCCACATTTTCCTTTGCTTATCAAACGCCTTACCCGGTCTGTTAAAATCTCTGCACCGGCGCCGGGCAAGCTATCCATACCTGCTTCTTTTAAAGCCATTAATACTTCGCGGTGGGTGCTCTTTTCAAGCTTGGTAATATGTGCTACTTCCGGCGGCCCCAGTGTATGGAGTTTAATATTTGGATAAAGCGATTTAAGTTCCTTAAAAAGATTAACATAAAAGCTTAATCCCAGTTCAGGGTGATGGCCCCCCTGTAATAAAAGCTGATCGCCACCAAATTTTATAGTTTCTTCAATCTTTGTTTTATAAGTTTCAATATCGGTTATATAAGCTTCGGCATGACCGGGTATGCGGTAAAAATTACAGAATTTACAATTAGCTATGCACACATTGGTGGTGTTCACATTCCGGTCTATCTGCCAGGTAACTTTTCCATGCGGCACCTGCTTTTTTCTAAGTTCATCAGCTACAAACATTAATTCGGTTAAAGCAGCATTTTCAAAAAGAAACATGCCTTCTTCTACAGTAAGAAACTCAAACCTGAGCGCTTTTTGATACAGTTCATTTAATTCCATAGTTCCATCTTTGTGTAATAAACAACAAAAGTACATCCAATAGGTTGTAAATTAGACTTGAAGATTGCATGAAAATTTTTTGCTACGCTATATTATCCTTATTTATACTTGTCAATGTGCATGCACAGGAAATATTGCCCCAAAAAGAAGCAAAGTTTATCACCCGCTTTCCTTTTAAGCAATTTAGCGGCGGGGTAATGGTGCTGCAGGCCCGGTTTGGTAATGTAAAAGACACCTTAAATTTTATTTTAGATACCGGTAGCGGAGGCATCTCGCTAGACTCATCTACCTGTGTTGAGTTTAATATCCCGCTGCGGCCAAGCGATACAACCATAACCGGACTTGGCGGCATACGCAAGGTATCCTTTGCCTTCAATCAAACCCTTAACCTGCCGGGACTTAAAGTAGAACATCTTAATTTTCATGTAAATAATTATGATGTACTAAGCAGTGGTTATGGCGAAAAAGTAGACGGCATCATCGGCTATAGTTTTTTCAGCAGGTATATCGTTAAAATCGATTTCGACAGCAGTATGATTGAAGTGTACAGCCCCGGAAAGATTGATTATCCAAAGGGGGGAACCAGCCTGCACCCTGCATTTACCAATTTGCCCATTCAATGGCTCAATATTAAAGACAAAAAAAAACTCGGGTTTAATTTTTATTTTGATACCGGTGCCGGGCTTTGTTTGCTGATGAGCGAACAATTTGCAAAAGACAGTGCTATTTTATTAGGAAGAAGAAGACCGGTTCTTACGCAGGCGGAGGGCATGGGTGGAAAACTTCAAATGAGGCTCACCGTCATAAAAGAAGTGAAAGTGGGGCCTTATCGCTTTAGAGCTGTACCCGCTTTTTTGTACAAAGACGATTACAATGTTACTTCCTATCCCTTCACCGGCGGGCTTTTAGGAAACGATCTGCTCCGCAGGTTTAACATGATTTTTAATTATCCAAACCGGGAAATTCATTTAACGCCCAACAGCCATTTTAACGAAGACTTTGATTATGCTTACACCGGCCTGGGTATTTACCTTGTAAATGGCAGAATAATGGTGGAAGATGTAATTGCCGGCTCGCCGGCAGATAAAGCACATATTAAGGTTGGCGATGAGATACTTGCGGTAAATAAAAATTTTTCGCTTAACATGCAGGTATATAAAGCTATTTTACAAAGGCCTTATGAAGCTGTGTCTATTATAATAAGGCGTGATAGTGTTTTAAAAGAACTTACCATTAATACAATCAGCATCCGTTAAACTTGTTGCGGTTTTTAAAAGCGTATTATGAAGCTCATATAATGAGCGAAGTAATATTCTCCTCCGTACATTTGCACATGATTCAGTTTGAAAAATTTGAAATAGCCAATGGCTTAAAAGTGTTGGTTCATCAGGATGTAAGTACACCCATGGCGGTGGTTAATGTTTTGTACGATGTTGGCGCCAGGGATGAAGACCCCACTAAAACCGGCTTTGCCCATTTATTTGAACACCTGATGTTTGGCGGAAGTGTTAATGTGCCTTCCTACGATGAGCCGCTGCAACTGGCTGGTGGCGATAACAACGCCTTTACCACAAACGATCTTACCAATTATTATTGCCAGTTGCCGGCCGAAAACCTGGAAACTGCTTTTTGGCTTGAGAGTGACCGCATGTTATCACTTGCCTTTAGCAAAAAAAGCCTGGAAGTGCAGCGCAAAGTAGTTTGCGAAGAGTTTAAGGAACATTATATAAACAAACCCTACGGCGATGTATGGCATAAGATGAGAACACTTGCCTATACCGCTCATCCTTACCGGTGGATGACGATTGGTGCTGAACTAAGCCATATAGAAAATGCAACACTGGGGGATGTAAAATCGTTTTTTAATAAACACTACAATCCCAGCAACGCCATTTTGGTGGTGGCTGGTAATGTAACTGTGGAAGAAGT
Organism: Chitinophagales bacterium; assembly: GCA_038204855.1. Taxonomy (GTDB): domain Bacteria; phylum Bacteroidota; class Bacteroidia; order Chitinophagales; family Chitinophagaceae; genus Ferruginibacter. Next base: position 27,421 of record JBBRCM010000027.1, on the reverse strand, counting down.
AAAGCGGCTTACCGAAAAATGGTTTGAACCCATTTCCGCAGGCGAAAAATATGTACGCAACCTGCCGGTTGAACCAAAACAAACCCAGGCACGGTCAGCTACAGTTAATGCCAATGTGCCGCTGGATGCTTTGTATAAATGCTGGCATATTTATTCCCGAACCGACATGCGGTATTATACCGCCGATTTGATCTCTGAGATTTTAAGCGGCGGTGGTTCATCAAGATTGTTTCAAGCCCTTGTAAAAGAAAAACAACTTTTCAGCAATATTGAATGTTATCATTTAGGAAGTACCGACGCTGGTTTATTAACCATTGAAGGTAAACTGGTAAAAGGCGTAAAGATGGAAGACGCAGAAGCTGCCGTTAATGAAGAGTTGATAAAATTACAGCAGGACGGCATCAGCCAGCGTGAACTGGATAAAGTGAAAAACAAAACGGAGAGCATGATTGCTTTTGAAGACATGACCATTACCAACCGTGCCGCCAGCCTGGCCATGTATGAGCTGATGGGCGATGCCGATTTAATAAATAAAGAATTAGAAAGATACCGTGCTGTAACTGCCGAGGAAATAAAGAACGAAAGCAAAATAATTTTTGACGTTAATAACAGCAATACGCTGTATTATTACTCTGATAATTAAATTGTAAATTTGATAAAATAGATTTTATGCTTACAGTTCAGGAAATAAAACAAAAAGTTGGTGATTTCCCTAATGATAAGCCTGTTGAAGAATTAATTGACGAAATTATACTGATGTATAAAGTGCAGCAGGGGCTTGAAGATGTTAAGAAAGGAAATGTAACTGATTGGGAAGATTTTAAAAAAGAAATGGATCAATGGCTTCAATACAAATAGCCAATTCTGCTAAACGGGATTTTAAGGAGATTTTTGATTTTATCTCCAGGCAATCAATTCAAAATGCAGAAAAACTGGTCAACACAATTAAAAAAGAAATACTTATTCTTGAAAAATATCCTGAAATAGGCCAAATTGTAAAGGAGATTAATGACCCGGATTTTAGAGAAATTAAGATTTACAAATACCGGATTATATATTATTTTCAGGATGAAAAGGTTTCCATAATTACCATTCACCATAGCTCCCGGCTACTAAAAAACAATCCTCACTTTAAAGACTTTTTTGAATAAAAATACAATGAACCGCAAAACAGCCCCCCACATAAAAGATGCCGTTGAATTTAACCTACAGCTTAAACCTTGTCAAAAGTTTACTTTAGATAACTCCGTACCTGTTTATACCATTGATGCAGGTGCACAGGAAGTTATACAAATAGAACTGGTATTTTACGCCGGCAATTGGTTTGAGCAGCAAAAATCTGTTGCAGCCGCTACCAACTATTTATTAAAGAATGGTACATCAACAAAAACGGCGTTCGAGATAAATGAAGTGTTTGAGTATTACGGCGCTTACTGCAACCGTGCCTGCTTAAATGAAACAGCCGTTGTTTCTCTTTCTTCTTTAAGCAAGCAATTACCTGCCATATTACCCATAGTACGGGAAATGATAACCGATGCTGTTTTTAGTGAGGCAGAACTGGATATTTATAAACAGAATTCGAAACAACGGATAGAAGTTAATTTACAAAAATGCGATTTTGTTGCTACCCGGTTAATTGATGCTTATCTGTATGACGAAAGCCATCCTTACGGTAAATACACAAATCCCGAAGATCTGGATGCATTAAACAGCCGGCAGCTTAAAGATTTTTTCAATCAATATTATCTTAACGGGCAGTGTGTAATTTTTGTAAGCGGAAAATTACCGGCTGATATTGAAACACAGTTGAACAATGCCTTTGGCGACCTTTCAATAAAGCCTTTTAGCAATCAACTTGAAACAATCATTCAATCGCCTGTAGCAGAAAAAAAATACCGCATACAAAACGATGCAGAAGGTGTGCAGGGGGCCATCCGAATTGCAAGGCCTTTTCCAAACCGCCATCACCCAGACTTTATGAAGGTGTCTGTTTTGAATACCGTTTTTGGTGGTTTTTTTGGTTCCAGGCTGATGAGTAATATCCGTGAGGATAAAGGCTATACTTATGGCATACACAGTTATGTGCAGAATCACATACACGAATCGGCCTGGATGATAAGTACCGAAGCCGGAAAGGATGTTTGCGAAGCTACCATTGAAGAAATTTACAAGGAAATGAAACTGCTGCGTGAAGACCTGGTTGATGAAGACGAGTTGATGTTGGTACGTAATTATTTGATAGGAACACTCCTTGGCGACCTTGATGGCCCGTTCCAGATCATGGGGCGTTGGAAAAATCTGGTGCTGAATAACCTGGATGGCGATTATTTTTACCGGTCAATAGAAACGATAAAGACCATTTCGGCAGAAGAGCTGCGTGAGCTGGCAAAAAAATATCTAAATCCTGAAGATTTTTACGAATTAGTTGTAATTTGATGCCATGCAAAAATGGTTTTTTAAGGTACTGGTTTGTTCGGTAAATGTTTTTATACTGGCGTATATTTTGCCGGGCATAAATATTGTTGACTTTTTTACTGCTATTATTGTAGCAGCCGTTTTATCGTTACTGGATGCTGTAGTAAAACCTTTACTTATCATTCTTACGCTGCCCGCAACCATTTTAACACTGGGCCTCTTTCTTTTTGTAATTAATGCGGGCATTATTTTACTTGATGATTATTTTGTGCATGGGTTTGAAGTTAAAAGTTTCTGGCACGCCCTTTTATTTGGCGCAGTGCTATCGTTTTTCAATTCTTTGGTGCATAAAAGGGCTTTTCCTACCGATAAGAAAAATACAAACCAGGAGTGATAAAAAAGAGTACGGTTTTATTTTCCGTACTCTTAGTTTCAGTTTTCAGGAATTTTTTTATTCAATTTTCATGTTATAACGTTTAGCCTGCTCTTTAATAATTTTTTCTACTTCAGTTTCTAAGGTGTTTTCCTGTTTGGTATTCGCCATTTTCTTTCTCTCTTCAGCAATGTATGCGTCACGCATTGTATTAAGGTCATTAATTTGCTGATTTACTGCCGAACGTTTATTTGCTTTTTCTTCAACAATTACTTTTATTTCTTCCTTCGACTTATTTTTCAAACTATCAGGTAAATTATTTTTATCAGCAATAGCTTCGTCCAGCCTGCCTTTGACCTTCGCATCAACCAGGTCCCAGGAAGAGTTATCATATACCTTGCTATTGGACTTGGTTTTTATACGGGCCATCTGTTGCTTTTTACTGGCCTGTGCATTTTTTACATCCATTGTGTATTGTTTTGTATAAGCGGCTGTCCCTGCATATCCATAAGCAACATAAGTGCTGTTTAGGTTTCCGTTTAATGTAATCAGTAAACTGTCATAAGGCGTTGGAATTTCTTCTTCCTTTGCATTTTGGTTAATGCTTGTAAAACTTCCATTGCCGCATTCACCAGCTAAATTCCAGTGCTCCTTTATGCCCTGCATTTTATCGCCGCAGTAAATAGTATTTACAATTACGCCTTTATTCTTTGCTTCGGTACAGGCTTTGGTATAATGAAGGCTGCCTTGTAAAAAATCTTCGTTACCAGCAATGAAGATCACTTTATAATTTTCGGGGGCAGCATCCCATTGCAGTTGCTGCAGCGATGTATAAATAACCTGCCCGCAATACTCATCGCCGCCATTGGTTTTTAAGCTGAATAAATTCTCGGATAGCGAATCCATGTCGTTTATAAATCCATTGATCTGTTTTACATACCCGGCTTTAAAATCGTTGGTTGCTCTGCCATATTCATACAAGGCAATTTCAATTTTTGGAGAAACATTTCCATCGCATTTTGCTTTGCCAAGTGTGTTAACCATATTCCACAGCTGTGCTTTGGCCTGTTCAATCAACCCATCCATACTACCGCTAACATCCAGCAAAATGGCAACCTGTATTTTAGGGTTTGCAACATTGTTTTTTTTCTTTTGGGGAGAAGAAGGATTTACAAAGGCGCTGAAAACAAAAAGGGCAAAAAGCACCGCAGTTAAGAGTAAAATAGTTTTTAGTTTCATGATGGTTGGTTTTAGTAGTGGCTAAATTTTCATTTTATAGCTAAGATGCACACTTCTGCTGCTTTGCACAAATATCAACTGTTAAAGAAAAATCAAAGAAAAACTTCACCCGGTCAAAAGCCATTTTCACCCATTTATACCAAACTGAATTTCATTTCGGGCCTATGAGCGAAGGCTGAAATTTAAACAGGGTTTGTGGCGTTGGGTTTTGGTATATACCGGTTGGACTAACAACAAAATCCAATCGGTATTTGTAGTATAAGTTCAATTACTTTTGTAAATCCAAATTACAAGTATGCAATTCAATAGAAAAGGCTTAACCGATAACGAACTGGTTTCTATATACAAAAGCATTTTATTACCCCGCATGATTGAGGAAAAAATGCTGGTGCTGTTACGCCAGGGCAAAATAAGCAAATGGTTCAGCGGCATTGGGCAGGAAGCCATTGCAGTTGGTGCCACCATGGCTATGCAGAAAGATGAATGGATCATGCCGCTGCATCGTAATCTCGGCGTATTCACTTCCCGAAAAATGCCCTTAAGCAAGCTATTTATGCAGTGGCAGGGCAATAAGGAAGGATACAGCAAAGGACGTGAACGGAGTTTTCACTTCGGCACAAAAGAACACCATATCTGTGGCATGATATCGCACCTTGGTCCGCAGATGGCCATTGCAGACGGCGTGGCACTGGCTTATAAATTACGGGGCGATGAAAAAGCATCACTCGCTTTTACCGGCGATGGTGGCACCAGCGAAGGCGATTTTCATGAAGCATTAAATATTGCAGCAGTATGGGATTTGCCGGTGATTTTTATTATTGAAAATAACGGCTACGGTTTAAGTACACCAACAAGCGAACAATATCGCTGTAAAAATTTAGTTGATAAAGCCATTGGTTATGGTATTGAAGGAATACAGATTGACGGCAACAATATTTTATCTGTTTACGATACCATTAAAGGTGTTCGTGATTATTGCATCAAAAATCAAAAACCTTATTTAATTGAGTGCATGACTTTCCGTATGCGGGGACACGAGGAAGCCAGCGGTGTAAAATATGTACCACCCGAAATGTTTGAGCAATGGGCAACAAAAGATCCGGTAAGTAATTATGAACAATATCTTATTGCTGAAAATATTTTAACTCCTTCGCAGATTGAAACAATTAAAGGTGAAACCAAATCATACATTGAAACAGAACTTAGCATTGCAGCCAATACAAAACCACTTGTACCTGATACAACCGAAGAAGTGCATGATGTATATGCACCGTCAGTGGTGAGTGGTGATTCGTCAGTGAAGCAGCTTAAAAATTTAGGCTCTACTCACAACTCACAACTCACAACTCACGACTCACAATTCACGACTCACGATTCACGTTTTATCGACGGTCTCAAACAAGCCCTTCATCAAAGCATGGTCAAGCATCCCAACCTCATCATCATGGGGCAGGATATTGCAGAGTACGGTGGTGCTTTTAAAATTACCGAAGGATTTGTAGAAGAATTTGGCAAGGCAAGGATACGCAACACACCTATTTGCGAAAGTGCAGTTGTTGGCGCCGCATTGGGTTTAAGTTTAGAAGGGTATAAAGCCATCATGGAAATGCAATTTGCCGATTTTGCAACCGTGGGCTTTAATCAGATCATCAACAACCTTGCAAAAATTTATTACCGCTGGGAACAAAATGCCGATGTGGTTATTCGTATGCCAACGGGTGGTGGCGTGGGCGCAGGACCATTTCACAGCCAGAGTAACGAAGCCTGGTTTGTACATACACCGGGATTAAAAGTTGTTTACCCAAGTACGCCTGCCGATGCAAAAGGTTTGTTGATTGCCGCAATTAATGATCCTAATCCTGTTTTATATTTTGAGCACAAGGCATTGTACCGTAGTGTAAGCGGACCGGTGCCAGAGGAATACTATGAAGTAGAAATTGGTAAAGCCAGATTGGTTACCAGCGGCGATGATATCAGCATCATAACTTATGGTGCCGGCGTACATTGGGCGATGGACTATGCAAAAAACCATTCGGATATCTCTATTCACATTTTAGATCTGCGAACACTGCTTCCTTTAGATTATGATGCAATAAAAGAAGCAGTTGCAGCAACCGGCAAGGTTTTATTATTGCACGAAGACACACTCATCGGTGGTATTGGCGGCGAAATTGCCGCCTGGATCGCTGAAAATTGTTTTGATCATCTGGACGCACCGGTAATGCGTTGCGCAAGTTTGGATACTCCCATTCCTTTTAATTTAGAACTGGAAAAAAATTTTATGGCTTACAGCAGGCTGGATGAAACTATACAGAAGCTTTTAAATTATTAGAAAACTTTGGCAAAGTTTAATACAAACCCGGAATTCTCAGTAAGGCATAAATCCTTATTGAAAAAAACTACGGATGCTTTGAAAAAAGTAACCCACCATCTTATTGCCGAAACCAAGGCCACAAACTCCTACATGATTGTTGCTGATAAAAACTGTAAAGTAAAAAAAATTCCTGCTAAAGATCTGTAAAGCCAATTCAGATTCCTCCCTTCTTATCAAACCATATTTTGCTATGGCTTTTAAGAGTACCTTTATCATATCCATCCGTTAATCAACTTCTTCCTATGTTGTATTATAATAAGTTGAAGCACTATTTTTTACTTTTAATTATCTGCATTTTTATACAACAAAATGCGCAGGCGCAGGGTTGTGTAGATACAATTATTTCCAAACAATTCGATGTTCAAAATTTTGGAGGCGCATCTTTTATTGGTATCAATTACCAGGATAGTTTGGGCAATTTGTATTTGTTGGGCGGCAGAAGATTGATGACAATTCCAAATGATTGGAAAAATACTTTAGTAAAATTTGACCCAAATAAAAAGATTATCTGGAGTAAAAGTTATCAAGGGTCACTTGGTGCTGATGATTTTACTTTTGTCAGAAGAACTATAGGACAAGATAAGGAATATAACTTATATTTTTTTAGCAGCTTTGTTGGCGTAGGTGGGGTTGGCAATTCTAACAATGGCAATTTTCTTAAAATAGACAGCAGCGGTAATATTTTAGCGAATAAATTAATAGTGAGGCAAAATCCGGTATCTTTTGGATATGGTTTTAGAGGATTTAATAATCCCTGTAAAATATTCAGTACATTAATTTGTCCATACACAATACCAGTTGGTAATGTAATTACTTTTGCAGCCGTTGATAAAGATTTAACTACCATCAGGTGGAGTAAATCTTACAGACCCGCTTTTAATAATTTTATATCAGCAAGTGGCATAAGTAGTATTGAATTAGACGATACCACGTCTATAATTAATACGGTATTGAGTTATAAAAATCCTTTGAATATTACTGATACCATATACACGTTTAATTTTTTAAAAATACATTCACTTACAGGAAACATAATTGCACAGAAATCGTATAGTAGCTTCAGCCAACAAAATCCATATAAATCCATATTAGCATATCCTCAATCAGTAAATATAAACTACGCCGCAAAAGAAATTATTTTTCAAACCAGAATTGCTTCAAACATTAGCACTACATTTTCATTTTTAAAGATTGATGAAAACTTAAACATTATAAATACTGCCAGTTTCCTTGCTAATGCCACGTTCAGTATATACGATTTTAATAACCTTAACAGGAGTGATATTTTTTTAAACGGAACTTACACGCAAAGTGGAGTTACAAAATTTGCTGCCATAGACTGGAACAACGACTTACAACTATTATTACAACGTTCTTATTACTCAAATCAATTTACTGGTAATCCAAACAACGTTACCGTGACCAGTAAAAACACAAATAATACTTTCAATTATTTTATTGCGACAAGTAGTACTTTGGTACAAAGTGACTACCCTATTTATCTATTCGACAATATTAAAAACCCCGATTTTGAATTTGATTGTGCTGATAAAGCCATTGATTTATTTTCGGCAGTTGCGCCAAATATCTACAGGGCAGATACAGCTTCTTTAATTGAACAACCTGGCTTGAATTACAGTCTGATAAATAACCCCAATACCTACACAGCGCAAAACAACAATTTTAGCGAAAGCAAATATTGCGATTTCATAAGTATTTGTAATAGTTTAAAAATACAGGGTAAAAAAAGTTATTGCCTCAACAATGGTAATATAGATAGTTTTAAAGTACAGCGTAATAGCACTTGCCTGCGTAAAACGCAATGGAGCGTAAACCCTGCCCAAATGCAGATTTTACAAAGCAACGACACTGTGGTAAAAGTTAAATTTTTACAGCCATTTAAAGGATATCTAAAAGCAGCTTATGAAAATTGTAATGTGGTTGATAGTTTTTATATAGAGGTAGATACTGTTTACAATGTTAAAACGGGTGTTTACCTGGGAAACGATACCGTACAATGCATTGGCAAATCAATTACATTAAATGCAGGCAGTGGTTTTAAAGAATATAAATGGCAGGATGGCAGCACACAAAATACATTTATAACCAGTAACAACGGATTGTTTTATGTAACCGTAAAAGACAGTTGCAATAATTTTTTTAAAGATTCAATTACCATAGAGCCAAACCTCAAAAAATTAGATTTAATACAAACTGGTAGTTTGTGTGAATACGATACTGCAAAAATTATACTGCCCAGTCAGTTTACAAATTATTTATGGCAGCCTGCAACAAGCAGCATGTTAAATGGAAATTCACTTTTATTATTTCCTACAGACAATACACTATACACAATAAGTGCAGAGTCGCACAACAATTGCCGGATACAGGATACTTTGCAGATAATAAAGAAAGACTGTTATAGATCCATTTATTTTCCTACAGCCTTTACGCCAAATAATGATGGAAAAAATGATAACTATAAAGCCGGTGCTGTAGGCATTTTACAATCGTATCAACTTATGATATTTAACAGGTATGGCGAAATTGTTTTTACTACAAACAATATTTCAACCGGATGGGATGGAACCTATAAAGGGAAACTGCTTTCAGGAACTTTTACATGGATTTGTAACTATACTTTCAGAAGCAGACAGGCAGAAAGAGAGACTGGTAGTTTTGTTTTAATTAAATAAAATTTTATGGCTTACAGCAGCCCGAAAGAAACAGTACAGTGCCTATTACAATATTGATTCCTCTTTCAACAAAATAAAAAAAGCCTGTCTTGTAAATTCAAGACAGGCTTTAAGTTTCATCGGGTTATTTATTCTATCCCGGTTATTTTTCCGCTAATAATATTGTTTCCAACTACAATTCTGTAAAATATGATACCATGCTGGCTTACAATAAATGGAACAATATTGCTTTTCGATTTTTGTAACAGTACTGTTTTTTCCTGTAGCCTTTGTCCGTTAACGGTAAATAATTCTATCCTTGCATTGCCAGCTTCCGGCGAGATTATCCGCAGGTTGAATGCTCCCTGGTGTGGATTGGGGAATGCCGTTGCCGACAGACGATAAACTTCCGGTTGTGCAGGACTTGTTGTTCCGTTTTTAATACCACTTTTGATTTCTACCGGGGTTTGGTTGGTTGTAATAGTTCCGCTAAAAGATGTTGGCGGAGCAATCATCATATCGTAACAAATATAAGACAGGCCCCCGGTAACACTGATATAGTATGTGGTACTTCCGGCAAGTGTGTATTCTTTGGTTGTAGCTGTTGTGGCTACCGGAACCAACGCCGGCGTGTTATTACCCGCTGCATACATATTGAATGTGAAACTTGCCGATGGGTGCGAAAGTGATAAAATATAATTACCTGCGCCGGAAGGCGTAGTAAATTTAAACCAATCTGCCGGGTCGGAGCCCGCAGCAATTCTTGCATTCACCGTTGATCCTATAACAATTGCTGCGGCTTTACTTTTGCTGTCATTCTTTTCATAATCGTCGTTTCCATTATCAGTAATGCTTACGGTAATTATGTCGGTGCATCCATTCGCATCTTTTGCTGTAACAACATAACTTCCTGCATACAAACCTGTAAATGAACCCGACGACTGGTAACTGCCATTATTCAATTTAAACTGGTAAGGGCTGGTTCCGCCGGTTGCAGTGGCAATAATTTTACCCAGGCTGTTGCAGCCCGTAGCATTTGTACGGGAAGTTGATAGGTTTACAGCCGAAGGTTCGGTAAGTGTGTACGACTTTTGAGTGGTACAACCAGTAGCGTCTGTTACAGTAAGGTCATATCTTCCCGCAGCCAGGTTACTTAAATTTTGACTGGCAGCATTAAAGCCACCCGGTCCACTCCAGCTAAATGTAAATCCACTCCCGCTTCCACCACTTACCACAATACTTATGGCTCCGTTGCCAGCGCCCTTGCAGGTAAGATTTGTTAATTGTGCGTTCACAATAATTTGTGCTGCTACCAAAAGGGTTGCAGTAAATTGTTTTGCACAGCCGTTATTATCTGTTACCGTAACCGTGTAATTTCCTGCCGTGGTAAGGTTGTTAATATTTTTACTGGTTGATGTAAATCCACCGGCCCCTGTCCAGCTATAAATATTTCCACCCGATCCGCCGGTTACATTAATAGAGATACTTCCATTTCCTCCACCAAAACAAAGATTTTGTATGCTATTCAATGTAATAACAATAGCCGCAGGCCGGCTAACCGTTTTTGTTATAAAATCAACACAGCCATTGGCGTCTTTTGCGCCTATTACATACACGGCTGCAGACAAACCTGTAAACACATTGTTGCTTTGGAAAGCGCCCCCGTTTATATTATAGGTATGTGGTGCCACACCGCCGGCGCCGGTAACTGTAATACTGCCATTTGACTGACCAAAGCAAGTCACATTAATTACTGAAGCTGTTGGGTTGATTGATGAATTTCCGTTTACATTACGGGTTCCCGAAACGGTACAATTTTTTGCATCGGTAACAATTACCGTGTAGGTTCCGTTGGGCACCCCACTGATCGTTTGTGTAGTGGCGCCATTGCTCCAGCTATAGGTATAAGGCGAAGTTCCTCCAGAAGGAGTAGCTGTGGCACTGCCGCTGCAGTTTGCATTTGTACCGCTCATAACAACTGTTAAAACTGTTGGTTGTGTTACCAGGTATCCGCCCGTTGTTGTGCAACCATTTGCATCAGTAACTGTTACTGAGTAATTTCCGGCAACCAAACCAGTGATTGAATTTGTGGTGGATCCATTACTCCAGAGATAACTGTAAGGAGCTGTACCACCGGTTGCATTTACTGTTGCAGTACCATTTGAATTACCAAAGCAACTTACATTAGTTCCACTCATTACAACTGTTAATGCTGCGGGTTGTGTAACTGTGTAGCTGACAGTTGTTGTGCATTCATTTGCATCAGTAACTGTTACTGAATAAACACCGCCAGCCAAGCCAGTGATTGAGTTGGTGGTGGACCCGTTACTCCAGAGATAACTGTAAGTAGCAGTACCGCCGGTTGCAATTACTGTTGCTGAGCCATTTGATCCTCCAAAGCAATTTACATTTGTTCCGATTGCTGTTGCTGTTAATGCTGTTGGTTGTGTAACTGTGTAGCTGGCAGTTCTAGCGCATCCGTTTGCATCAGTAACTGTTACTGTGTAATTGCGGGCAGCCAAACCGCTGATGGAATTAGTTGTTGCACCGTTACTCCAGAGATAACTGTAAGGAGCTGTACCACCGGTTGCAATTACTGTTGCTGAGCCATTTGATCCTTCAAAGCAATTTACATTTGTTCCGATTGCTGATGCTGTTAATGCTGTTGGTTGTGTAACTGTGTAGCTGGCAGTTCTAGCGCATCCGTTTGCATCAGTAACTGTTACTGTATAATTGCCGGCAGCCAAACCGCTGATGGAATTAGTTGTTGCTGCATTATTCCACAGGTATGTGTATGGTGTTGTACCGCCGGTTGCAGTTACAGTTGCTGAGCCATTTGATCCTTCAAAGCAATTTACATTTGTTCCGATTGCTGATGCTGTTAATGCTGTTGGTTGTGTAACTGTGTAGCTGACCGTTGTTGCGCATCCGTTTGCATCAGTAACTGTTACTGTGTAAAGGCCGGCAGCCAAACCGTTTATGGAATTAGTTGTTCCACCGTTACTCCAGAGATAACTGTAAATAGCAGCACCGCCGGTTGCAATTACTGTTGCTGAGCCATTTGATCCTCCAAAGCAACTTGCATTGGTTCCACTCATTACCACTATTAACGATGTTGGTTGTGTAACTGTGTAGCTGGCCGTTGTAGCGCATCCGTTTGCATCAGTAACTGTTACTGTATAAATGCCGGCAGCCAAACCGCTGATGGAATTAGTTGTTGCTGCATTATTCCACAGGTATGTGTATGGTGTTGTACCGCCGGTTGCAGTTACAGTTGCTGAGCCATTTGATCCTTCAAAGCAATTTATATTTGTTCCGATTGCTGATGCTGTTAATGCTGTTGGTTGTGTAACTGTGTAGCTGGCAGTTCTAGCGCATCCGTTTGCATCAGTAACTGTTACTGTATAATTGCCGGCAGCCAAACCACTGATTGAATTAGTGGTGGCAGCATTACTCCACAGATATGTGTAAGGAGCAGTACCACCGGATGCATTTACTGCTGCAGTACCATTTGAGCCTCCAAAGCAATTTACATTTGTTCCGGTTGCTGATGCAATAAGGATATCAGGTTGTGTAATTTCAGCACTTACTGTAGCAGTAGAACCATTTGCATCTGTAACGACCAATTGATAAATACCAGGGGCAAGTCCCGAAATATCTTCCAGTGTACTAAAGCCTGCTACATTATCTTTTGACCATGCAAATGAATATGGAGTACTGCCGCCGCTGATGGTTACATTAACGGAACCATTGTCAGCTCCGTTACAAGTAACATTATTGACCTGTGTTCCAACAGCAACTACCGGTGTGCCATTGCAACTGCCGCCAACAGGCTGAAAGCCGGTTACAGCGCTCACATCCGTGCCACTAACCAGCCATGGGGTATAGCTAACTGTTGACGAAGTTATTTTGCTTATTACTGATTGCGCTGCTGCTGTTCCGTACCAGTTACAGGTGGCGTTTACTGTTTGACTATTGGTTCCGTTGTTGATAGATATTGAATCGGCTGTGAAACTGTTATTGTTGATATTAACTACAGCTCCGGCTGGAATATTTCCATAGCCGGTAAAGGCATCGTGTCCTGCAGCCGAAACATCGTAGAACACTACAGATTGCTTATATCCTTGTATTTTGTTATTGAGAATATTAATAACGGCTGCCGGTGTCATATATGCTGCTGTACCATTATCAGTACCGATGGTAATAGCAGGATTGACAGGTAATGGGTTTGATGGTACAAATGCTCCAAGCCCCCCTGAATTACTAAGTATCAGGTCATTATTTTCGATTGTTGTGTTTCCAACATTTCCTCTTACAGTAACCGGCCTGAAAAACTGACTTGGAACCGAACTAAAGTCTCCACCGTAGTTTATTTTATTACCACGAATAATTATTGTTGGATTTAGAACCGAATTGTTTACTGTAAAATTCATTGTACCAAACAACTGATTAACACTACCCTGCGATACGCCTGTTATGATGTTATTTTCAACCTTTAGCATGTTGGAAGTTCCGGGAAGGGAGGCTCCGTTGCGGTTATACAACATAAAGGGGGTTCCCAAATCATTGCCCATTTCATTGTTGCTGAATTCAATGTTAGATGACTCCGGCATGTTGTTCGTATTGGCGAATGCATTGCCCAGGTTCTGCATTTTATTTGCAGAAATAACAGCACCTCCAATACGGTTACCGCCAAAAGCAGTGGATGCTTCACTCACCGTATTGTTTGAAAAAACAACAGCATCTACAAGCCCGCTAACGCCCAGGTTAACAGCTTGCTGTGTTCTGAATGTGGTTCCTGTTACAACAAACGAATTATCTGTTACCGAAATAATTTTTACATAATTGAAGTTTAAAGTGTTGCCTGTTGCGCTGCCGCTTTTTTCAAAACGGTTATCACTTAAGGTATACCCGGAAGTTTGAGGCATATTAGGTGAACTTACAAACTTACCGGTGATGGAAAATTGGTTAAGATTTGCGGTAGTATTTGTGATCTTCAAGATATTTTTCGCAAACCTGAAGTTACCAAAATCATTATTGGTAACAGCTGTGTTTATTAGCTCTACTGCTGTCCTGTTGCCCATATCCATTGTAAATCCTTCAAAAGAACTTTCATTACTTGCGATGGAAAATTTTCCATTGCTGATGATGGATTCTGAATGACGGGCTGTATTGAACAATAATTTATTTGCAGGATCATTTGGAGAAACAAGGTAGTTGGTTCCCAAAAACACAACAGACTTTGATAATGATAAAGTCGCTCCCGCAAGATCGTAGGTTCCTGCATCTACATAAATTGTATCGCCTGCCTGTGCAATTCCTAAAGCATAATCAATGGTTGCAAATGGATATGCTTTTGATCCGTTGTTGGCATTGTTTCCAAATGCAGAGGTGAATACATCCCCGGATAAACTATTATCATTTACATAAAAACGGTTTGGCCCTGCCAATACATCACCATTGTTTTCATACTTAAAAATCTCCACACCATTTACGCCGTTATTAGCAGAAAAATAAACCGGATTGCCCGGTGTTAAAAATGAAGGCGATGAATTTGCAGCTCCGGGGTTAATGTCTGCAACCTGTACCGTATTGGCTGCGGTGCCATCGGTGATCCAAAGTTCAGCACCAGTTAATGCAGTAGATCCGTTGAATAAAATGGTATTGTTTGAAACAGCAAACAAAGAATTGCCGTTTCCATTACTGGAACAACTGATCGATTTTAAAGAGGTTAGGTTTGAGCCGTCGTATTTCCATAATTTATTTCCGCCGGTATCGGCAGCGGAAAAATATATGTTTCCATTGAGCAGTGTTAAGTTTGCGGGATTTGAATTTGCAGCTCCGGTATTTATATCTGCAACCATTACAGTACCCGCTGTTGTTCCATCAGTTTTCCATAGTTCTTTTCCATTTCCATCCAATCCTGCAAAATACATGGTAGAACCAACAGCCACATTATGAGGATAATTGTTGTTACCTGTGGTGCCAATAGTTTTTACCGCTGTTGTACCTGCAGCAGTTCCATCGCTTTTCCAAAGCACATTGCCTGTGCCAGGAGTTACGATCATTAAATAAAGATTGTTTCCAGCAACCATAATATTACTTGCTACATATTGAGTTGCACCAAAATCTTTAAGTTCGTAAGTACCGGCGGTACTTCCATCACTTCTCCATAAATAATCATAGCCAGTTCCACCTGAATCATAAACAATAAAATAAATGATTCCATTTAATTCTTTAAAAAATACTACCTCCGGGGCGGAAGCAAAAATAGTGTTGAAGTCAAAAACTATAGAAGTACCTGCCAGAGTACCATCAGTTTTTTTTAACAGTGCATGATTACTGTTATTTATTACACTATATAAAGCGTTGGTTCCATATTTTGCGATTTCAACCACCGGAAGTCTATTTGGTGTTGTGGGTTGAAAACGTTCTATGGCTATGGTTCCCGCCTGTGTACCATCACTTGCCCATATTTCTCCATAGTTTGGAAAATTATCTCCTGCAAAAATTATTTTATTTCCAATCGCAATAAGCTTTTCAGCCTTGGTGCTGACATAATTGTTCGGTGAAGGAGGTGGATCAGGAAGATAAGTTAGATTTAATTTTATCGTTCCGCCAGGTGTGCCATCGGTACGGTATAATCCACGATCTGGATCGGGATCATCGTCTTCGGCATTAAAAAAAGTGTAGCCGGTTGTTTTTACAATTTGCTGGATGCCGCTGCCGGTTGCGCCGGGGTAAACATCTTTAAGCAGTAAAGGATTTTGACTTGTGGCTGTAATGCTTATAAGCATCAGGATCACAGGGAGGATAACTTTTTTCATAATCATTAATTGAGGTTTGCTGTTCTTTAAACTTAATTCTAAATACATGTAATGCATAAACGAAGATATAGTGAGAAGTTTTTTTTTAAAAGGTGAAAACACCCTCTTCGACAGGTGCAGATAACCCATTTTTGAATCTGTTAGAGAAAAACTTTACCTGGTAATCCAGCGTTATTTTTTACAGTCAGTCACAAGGATTGGATAGTGGTTGTCAATGGATTTGAACAGGGTGCAAAGTATGACTACAAAAAACCTTACACAATACCCATTTAGGGGTACAAATGGTAATTAGCTAACATCTAATTTAATGGCAAACTCGCTTTATGGTAAGCGTTATACGGTTTGCCGAAGCAGGGAGTTAGGAGGGATGGTAGTTTAATATATTTTACAACGAGCGATTAAAAAACTTTAACAGGGTGTTGTTTATTAAATAGTATTGTCTAATTTGAGTTAAGTAAATAAATTCAATAATCTATGGGCAAATTAACTGCTACCCTTACTGCATTGCTGTTTTTTTTTATGGTCCAGGCGCAGGTTTCACGTACCGATAGTATTAGTGCCCTGATAACTTCGACAGCCGACCTTAACGAGAAGGCAAGATTATTTATTTCAAGGAGCAAAGCCTGGCCCAACAGCCAGACAGATAAGCCACTCGCCGATGCACAGCAAGCCCTTGCATACTACCAGCAATCGAAAAATGAAGAGGGGCAGTCGGAAGCTTACCTGCAGGTGTCGGGTATCTATAGCCGCCAGAATAAATATAAACTTGCGCTTGATTTTGATTCCATGTCTTATTTAATAGCCAGCCGGAAGGGATACAAAAAGGGAATGGCCCTCTCCCTCAGTTCGATGGGGCGTACCAATCAGCAACTGGGCAATCTGAAAAGATCAGAGGAAAACTGCCTGCTGGCGCTTAAACTTTTAAATGAAGAGGGGCTAGAAAGTGAAACTGCTGATACGCATAACCGGCTAGGTGTGGTGTACCGGCGATTGGCTGATTTTAAAAAATCCCTTTATCACTATGATGAGGGAATTGCTGTGGCTAAAAAATATAAAAATGATCCTGTGCTGGCGGTATTGTATATGAACAAAGCCAATACTTTTAATGAATCATCCCGTTATGATGAAGCTGTTGATATGCATTTGCAAAGTATACGCATTAAGGAAAGAATTAAAGATGAACGTGGGCTGCAACAATCATACAATAATATTGCTTTAGTGTACATGCGGTCAAAGCAGTTTGAATTGAGTAAAGATTATTTCCTTAAAGCCAATCTGTTGGCTACTCAATTCAATAGCAAAACATCATTAGGATATAACTATGCCAACCTTGCCACATTGTATATCGCCTTGCGCCGGCTGGATTCTGTTCCTTATTTCTTTGAGCAAAGCATGGCCGCATTTAAAGAAACTGGTGAAAAACCCGGGCTTGGCCTGGCGTATCACAATTACGGAAATTTTTTAATGGAGCAGAATAAGCCGGATGAATCTGAAACCATGCTCCGCAAAGCGCTGGAAGTACGGCAACAGACCGATGCCAGTTATGATATAGCCTCTTCCATGAATGTACTTGGTGCGCTGCTTACCCGGAAGGGAAAAATAAAAGAAGCAGAACAATTTTTGTTAAGGTCACTAGCCATGTTGAAAAATGAAAACAGTAACCGGCAAAAGGACGCTTATAAATACCTGGCAGAACATTATAAAGCAACTGGCAAATACGAAGAAGCCTATAAATATCAGGCCGGATATATAACTATGAATGATACACTGGCCGGTGTTGATGAAGTAACTTCCATGCTGCGGGAGCAATCGCAATATGAAGTGGAAAAAAGGGATAACGAACTGGCGCTTGCAAAGAAAGACAGGCAATTGCAGCAATTGGAAGTAAGTAAAAAAAATCAGCAACTCTTTTTTCTGATGATAGCCCTGGGACTTGCGTTACTACTATCATTTGTATATTTTTTAAACTACCGCAACAAAAAGAAACACGCTGTTGTGCTCGAAAATAAGAACAGCCAGATTGAAATACTGATAAGGGAACTTCACCACAGGGTAAAGAATAATTTACAGGTTGTATCGGGACTGTTATCCATGCAGTCGAACCGGATGGAGGATGCCAATGCACGTGAGGCTATGGATGAAGGAAGAAGCCGGGTGGATGCCATGGCAATGATTCACCAGAAATTATACATGGACAAAGACTTAGCCGGCGTTGACATGGAAGATTATCTTCAGAATTTGTCGGCATCGCTGGCCAATAGTTTTGGGTTTGATAAAAAGCATATTAAAACAAACATAACCCTCAATGATAAAACATTAGATATAGATAAGGCCATTCCGATAGGATTAATAGTAAATGAACTGGTTACAAATGCCTTTAAACATGCGTTTGCACATACTAATACGCCACAGGTAAACGTTAGTCTTGCAAAACAAAGCGATAATAGTATGAAATTAATGGTGTCCGATAACGGAAGCGGAAAAGAATCCCAAATTAGCAGTTCAACTTCCTTTGGAATGAAACTGGTACATACCCTGGTTATGCAGTTGAATGGCACCATGCAACAGCAGCATGATAACGGAACGGTTTATAATATACAAATCAGCGCATGATTAGAAATCCCGGGGTTCTGATAATTGAAGATGAACTGATAACAGCGTCCAGTATTGAAGAGTTGTTGCTCGAAGAAGATTACGAGGTGATTGGTGTAGCCAGAGAAGCCGGCGATGCTTTACGCATTTGCAGCCAGGCTATAGAACCACCGGCTGTAATTGTTTGTGATATAAATATTAAAGGACGCATACAGGGCGTTGAACTTGCAGGCCATCTAAAAGAACTATACCAATGCGAAGTAATTTTTCTCACTGCCTATGCCGATACCAAAACGGTGAAAGCAGCGTTTGAAACGGACCCGGTGATGTATGTAGTAAAACCATACACCGATGTGCAATTGCTGGTAGCGCTGCAAATGGCTTTCCATAAAATTTATCAACAAAAAAAAGCGCCTATACAAACAAGACTTGACCTTACCGGAAGAGAGAAGGAAATTGCCATGCTAGTATCACAGGGCCTTTCTTCAAAACAGGTAGCCCGTAAACTATTTATCAGTATTGAAACAGTTAAAACTCACCGCCGAAGGATGCTGCAGAAAAACAATATCAGCAGCTTTCCCCATCTTGTTTATCTTATGAGTACTGCTGGCTGATCAAACGGCGGGGACTGTTACATACAAAATACAATTTCCTCTTAATTCAGGACTTGATAAACTTTACGGCCTGCAGCAGGTTGGGAAAATAGTGAAGAAGCTTTTGAATTATTGTAGCTCTTCTGGAAATCTTAAATTTTTTGAGGGGAAGAAAAATGATTGGCCATAACGTTGTTTCGCCGCCGGGTTTTATTTTGCCGGGAAGGCGGAAAGACGTTTTTTTTACTGCGTGAAAATGATTTTGCCACCAAGGCATGAAGGTTCTAAGTTGCTTTCAAGAAGTGAAAGGGGTACTAATCTCGTTCCGCCTTTTTGCCTGTAAATACAATTAAATGATCATTACCAAAGTTCCTGCAATGATCAGCAAGGCACCGATCGCGGTTTTTATGGTGAGCGCTTCGCCAAGAAATACAACCGATAAAATAATCGTTAAAGCAACACTTAACTTATCTACTGGTGCTACCTGCGATACTCTACCAATCTGAAGCGCTTTAAAATAAAATATCCACGATAGACCGGTTGCAATACCCGATATAACCAGGAAAATGATGTTTTGTTTAGACAGTGAAGCTATTCCTTTGGTTTCATTTCTGGCAAGCACAATGCCCCAGGCAACAAACAGAATGATGATGGTACGGATAGCAGTTGCCAGGTTTGAATTAACGCCTGCAATACCAACTTTAGCAAAAATGGCTGTTAATGATGCAAAAATGGCTGATAGTAAAGCGTAGATCCACCACATAAAATGTGTTTATGTAAAAAATATTTTAGACTGCAAAAGTACCCATTAAATATTGTAGAAAATCTAAAGCTGCTTGTATGCCTGGTAATATCTTCAGTTTCTCTTCAAAATTCATTTCGTACTTTACTTAAATTTTTATTTTGAAGATACTTATTGTAGAAGACGAAACAGCTTTGGCAGAAAGTATTGCCGATTACCTAAAGGGAGAGGATTACCTGTGCGAAACAGCCAACGATTATAACACGGCCCTGCAAAAAACAGAGTTGTTCGATTATGATTGTATTTTACTGGATATTGGGCTGCCCGGTGGCAGCGGGCTCAAAATTTTAAAAGAACTTAAAGCCAATAACAAAACAGATGGTGTCTTAATTATCTCTGCCAGAAACTCTCTTGATGATAAAGTGGAAGGACTTGTGCTTGGCGCTGATGATTACCTGCCAAAACCATTTCACCTTTCCGAACTTAGTGCCAGGATTGCAGCCATCATCCGCAGGAAAAATTTCTCCGGAAGCAACCTGGTAAAATTTAATGAGATAGAAATTGATACGGTCGCAAAATCAGTTAGTATTGAAAACAAACCATTTGTTTTAACGAGGAAAGAGTACGATCTGCTGTTGTACTTCATCAGCAATAAGGGAAGAGTAATTTCTAAAAATGCCATTGCGGAACATTTATGGGGCGATGATATGGATGGCGACAATGACTTTATTTACACACATATTAAAAACCTGCGTAAAAAAATGATAGAACTCGGCGGCATTGATTATATTAAATCTGTTTACGGAATGGGCTATAAATTTACAGACCAATGAAACTACTGGCAAAGTATAACCGTATAAATATATTGGTAACCATTTCGATTTTGCTGATAAGCAGTATCTGTTTTTATGTTATGATACGCTACGTTTTAATTAACCAGCTTGATGAAGACCTCAAGCTGGAAGAACAGGAAATTTTTGATTTTGTAAAAGCAAATAATAAATTACCCGACCCTTCCAACTACGAAGACCAGCAGATCGAATTCAGCCAAGTAGCAGATATTGGTTCAGAAAAAAAATTCACATCTGTATTACTCATTAAGAAAAAGCATAAGCATACAGAAGAGGAACTTGCCAGGCAATATCGCTTTACAATTCCAGTTAGTGGGAAAGAGTACACCGTGCTCATCCGTAAATCACAGGAAGAAACGGAGGATATTATTAAAATGATTGCCTGGATAACATTGGGCATAGTTATTTTATTACTGCTGATACTTTTTATTATCAACCGGTTTTTATTATCCCGGCTGTGGCGGCCTTTTGATAATACGCTAAACCAGTTAAAACAGTTTAATTTATCAGCTAAAAATAATGTGCAGTTGCAGCATTCCAGCACAACTGAGTTTGCCGAGTTAAACAAAACGGTACTGGTAATGACGGACCGGGCAAAGAAGGATTATGAATCGCTGAAAAATTTTACTGATAATGCTTCGCATGAAATGCAGACGCCGCTGGCTATCATTAATTCAAAATTAGATGTGCTTATACAAGATGAAACACTCAGCGGATTTCAGATGCAGCAATTGCAGGGTGTTTATGATGCACTAGACCGGTTATCAAGTCTTAACCAATCGCTGTTACTGCTTACAAAAATTGAAAATAGTCAGTTTAATAAAAAAGAAAACGTTCAACTTGACGAAATGGTAAGCGAAAAACTTTTCCAGTTTGAAGAACTGCTACAGGAAAAGAAAATCGTTATTACAAAAAATATAAACCCTGTAGACCTTTGTTGCAATAAGCAATTGCTGGAAATTATAATCAGTAACCTGTTAAATAATGCTTTTCGTTATAATGTAGAAAACGGGCAGGTAAATATTGAACTTACAAATAACGGCTTAACTGTTTCTAACAATTCTTTTTTGCGGGCATTAGATGAACAGAAGGTATTTCAGCGGTTTTACCGCCATGCAGATACCAAACAGGAAGGCAATGGCCTGGGGCTTTCAATTGTAAAGCAGATTTGTACAGTGGCAGGGTATAATATTACTTACGCTTATCTTAATAACCAACATAAATTTAGTATTGCATTTTAAAAACATAGATAAAAACCACGCTTCAGTTTTTCCTCAAAATCAGTTTATACGTTTACAATTCATAAAAAACACTAAGCACATGAAAAAATTAATGACAATGTCTGTACTGGCTTTAATAGTTACACTATCGGCCTGTGCCCAAAAATTAGATGCTTCTAAAGTTCCTGCTGCTGTTAAAGTATCTTTTGTAAAAAAATATCCCGGCCTTACTACTAAATGGGAAAAAGAAGATGGTAAATACGAGGCCAGTTTTAAACAGAATGGTAATACCATGTCGGCTATGTTTGAGCCAAATGGTACTTTTACAGAGTCTGAAACAGAGATTAAAGTATCGGAACTACCCGCCAGTATTGCTGCTTATGTAAAAGAACATTATAAAGGCAAAACCATAAAGGGTGCTGCAAAAATTACCAGTGCAGATGGCGTAGTTAGCTATGAGGCAGTAGTAAATGGCAAGGACGTGATGTTTGATGCCAATGGTAAATTTTTGAAGCAAGTAGAAGATTAGTTAACTAACTTTAATAAAGCGGATGAAAATCCGCTTTATTGTTTTTTATACCAACACAACAAAGTCTTTTATGAAAACATTAGTTATTGCAATAACAGCAATATTTTTTGTTTGCGCTGCAGTACCAGCTATAGCTCAGCAATCAAGCGGACTAAAAGTTACAAACACGTTTCATATTGCCAGTGCAGGTGGATGGGACTACTTGGCCTTGGGACCTTTTAATGACTGGCTTTATGTAAGTCACGGCACGCAGGTAAATATTTTAAATAAAAAAACCGGCGACTCAGTTGGCGTAATTGAAAATACAACCGGTGTGCATGGCATTGCTTTTGACCTAGCCGAAAAAAAAGGCTTTACCAGCAACGGTAGGTTAAATAATGTAACTGTTTTCGATTTAAACACAAATAAGGTGTTGGCGCAGATTCCTGCAGGAACAAATCCTGATGCAATCATGTATGAACCGTTTTCTAAAAAAATAATAACCTGTAATGGCCGTAGTAAAAACCTCAGCATTATTGATCCGGTAAATAATTCATTGATGGACAGCGTGAACATAGGCGGCGTACCGGAAGAAGCTGTAAGCGATGGAATGGGTAAACTTTTTGTAAATGTGGAAGATAAAAATGAAATTGTGGTATTGGATACCAAAACATTTAAAGTGCTTAACCATTGGAGCATTGCACCCGGCGGAGGCCCAACAGGCCTTGCATATGATGGTAAAACAAAAAGATTATTTGCAGGTTGCGAAAAACTGCTGATGGTAATTGATGCAACCAATGGTAAAATAATTGACAAAGTAGCTATCGGTGATGGTTGCGATGGTGTTGCTTTTGATAAGGTTAGTAAAAATATCTATACATCCAACGGTAGCGATGGAACCATGACTGTGATTCAGGAAGACAACAACAATAAATTTACTGTATTGGAAAATATAACAACCAAAAAAGGCGCCAGAACAATTGCGCTTGATAACTCATCACATCTCATATACCTGCCAACGGCTGATTTTGAAACTCAAGACCCCAATCAAAAAGGCAGGCGTAAAATGATACCTGGCACATTCCAGGTTTTGGTGGTTGGTAAATAATCTAGTCTAAATTTTAAAAATGAAATCTGCTTTTATAAGTTTTATAGTCCTGTTCATTTCGGCCAGGGCAATCGCTCAAAATAATTTTAACTGCGTTGTAAAAGATGCAGCGAGTAAAGAAATTCTTGAAGGAGTTACAGCAAACATTACCGGCAGTACAACAGCAACAGCATCTGACGGCAATGGAAAAATAGCGTTTAGTAATCTTGCCTCAGGCACTATAAAAATTATTTTTTCTTTTGTTGGATATCAAAATCAAACAATCAGTTTTCAGGTTCCGCAGGGCGATATGGTACAAATAATTTATTTGCAAAAAGCCGCTGAAAAAACCGAAGAGGAAGTGATCATCAACTCATCACGCACCAACAGCCGCATTGAAGACCTGCCTACAAAAGTAGAGGTGATTGGTAGTGAAGAAGTAGATGAAGAAGCAGGAACCATGCCCGGTAATATAGCTGGCTTACTGGGAGATTTTGCTGGTATTCAGAGCCAACGCACATCGGGCACAACCGGCAGCATTGATTTACGTGTTCAGGGGCTGCCAGGAAAGTATACTCAAATTTTAAGAGACGGGCTACCCTTGTTTGGTGGCTACAGCGGCAGTTTTAGTGTGCTGCAAATTCCGCCACTCGATTTAAAGCAGGTAGAAATAATCAAAGGAGCCAGCTCTACCTTATACGGCGGTGGTGCTATTTCGGGTATGATCAACCTGATAACAAAAACACCCAAACTGAATGAGCCCCAAAAAAGTGTTTTAATAAACTATAGCACGTTAAATGAGTTTAACTGTAATACATTTTTCAGCGGAAGAAATAAAAAAACAGGCTATACATTTTTTGCCGGTACCACTTTACAAAGAGCCAAAGATGTAAATAAAGATGGATTCAGCGACGTGCCTGATCTAAAAACATTTTTCTTTCATCCAAGAGTGTTTTTTTATCCCAACGAAAAAAATACCCTCACGCTTGAATACGATGGTACCTATGAAGACCGCAATGGCGGCGATATGCAGGTGCTGCATAAAACAAAAGATGCAGTACACCAATTCTTTATTCAAAATAAATCATTACGAAATTCTGTAGCAGCCACCTGGCAAAATAAGATCAGCAAAACATCTGAATTGAATTTTAAAGGCCTGCTGAGTTTTTTTAACAGGGACATTAATACCAATGTGTTTGGGATGAAGGCAGCCCAACAAACATATTTTACAGAGCTTACTTATTTAAAAAAGTGGGATAAGCATACCCTGGTTTCGGGCATCAATGTATCTGGAGAAAGCTTTGCGAAAAAATATCCAGACTCATCTTTTATTAATCCTTACAGCAATACTGTTTTAGGAGTTTTTATACAGGATGACTGGAAAATAGCAAAACAGCTTACTGCACAAACCGGTTTACGATTTGATTACAATAGTGATTACGATCCTGTTTTACTACCACGTCTATCGCTGTTGTATAAATTTAATATACACTTTACTTCCAGGCTGGGCGGCGGTATGGGTTACAAAGCACCTTCTGTATTTAGCAACGATGTAGATGAACGCGAATTGGCAGGCCATAATTTAGGGGCAGGCATTCTTACTGAGAAATCTATTGGTGCAAACTGGGATGTAAACTACAAACAAAGCTTTGATGAATGGAATATTACCATCAACCAGATGTTTTATGTAACACAGATAAACAGGCCGGTAATTGCAGAAAACAACAGTACCTATTTTAGTTACATTAATGCGGCTAAAGCTTTAAACACTAAAGGTTTTGAAACCTATGTTGCCATCAAACAGGATGATCTGGAAATTTACCTGGGTTATACTTATACCATTGCTAAACAATTTTATAATACGGCACAGCCCAATGTGCCGCTCAGTGCAAAAAGTAAATTTGCCGCAGTTATTTCCAACGAATTCAGTCCCAGGTTCAGGGCTTGTTTAGAAGCATCTTACACTGGTAAACAATATTTAGATGATGGATCTAGAACACCCGGTTATTTTATTTCGGCCGCCATGATACGCTACGATATAAAAAGGCTCTCTTTGGTTTTAAACTGTGAAAATATTTTTGACTACCGCCAGACAAGGAAAGAAAGTATTGTGTACGGTAATATTTCCAATCCTTCCTTTAAACAAATATGGGCACCGGTTGATGGCAGGGTGATTAATTTATCGGTAAGAATAAATTTTTAATTGAATAAAATAATATTTATCCACAGAAGGGTTACCTTTCAACATCACATAAAACATCCACGATGAAACCTTTCGTTCTGCTTGCAGCCATGGTGATTATTTTATTCTCCTGTTCTGAAAATAATAATAAGACGAAACTAGCAGCAACCAATTTTGACACAGCCTATCACCCGGCTGTATTTGCTGATGCAGGGCGTTTGGAAAAAATAAAGCAGGCCTTTCCGGCAATTGATAAAATTTTTAGGGACTATGCCGATTCCAATCATTTACCCGGTGTGGCTTATGGTTTAGTGGTGGATGGTAAATTAATTTATAAAGGAAATATTGGCTACACCGATATTGAAAAGAAAATTGCGGTAACATCATCATCGCTTTTTCGCATTGCCAGCATGAGTAAAAGTTTTACAGCTATGGCTATTTTAAAATTACGGGATGAAGGAAAATTAAACCTGGATGATCCTGCTTATTTCTATATTCCTGAATTGAAAAATATAAAATACCCAACTGCTGATGCACCGCATATAACAGTACGTCATTTGATGTCGCATGGCGCAGGCTTTCCCGAAGATAATCCCTGGGGCGACAGGCAACTGGCAGATGCTGATAAAGACCTGATGGAATTTATCGGCAAACAAATTTCATTCAGTAATCCTCCTGGTATTTCTTATGAATACAGCAACCTTGGGTTCGCATTACTTGGTAAAATTATCACCAATGTATCCGGCATGCGTTACCAGGATTATATCAAAAAAAATATTCTTGAGCCTCTGGGTATGAAAACAACAACCTATGAATATGGAGATGTGGCTCCTGATAAATTAGCACATGGTTACCGCTGGCTGAATGAAAAATGGAATGAAGAAAATTTATTGCATGATACTAAAGATGGAAGCTGGGGAGCTATGGGTGCCATGATCTCATCCATTGATGAATTTGCAAACTATATGGCATTTCATTTATCAGCATGGCCGCCCAACAATGCAAAAGATGATGGTCCCATAAAAAGAAGTTCGGTACGGGAAATGCATCACCCCTGGAGATGGAATAGTTTTAACCCGCTTTATAAATTCCCCGATGGAAGAACCTGTGCTGTTACAACAGCCTATTGTTATGGCCTGGGTTGGTTGAAAGACTGTGATGGTAAAACCTATATTGCTCACAGCGGCGGTTTGCCCGGCTTTGGCAGCCAGTGGCGCATTATGCCCGATTATGGAATTGGTATTGTATCCTTTGCCAACCGTACTTATTCGCCCATGGGTTTTGTGAATTTAAAAATACTGGATACCATAATAAAAATTGCAGGGCTGCAACCCAGGCAATTACCCCCATCAAAAATACTGGAGCAACGTAAAAATGAGTTGATGAAAATTTTACCCGGCTGGGATAAAGCAGAGCAAAGTGGAATCTTTGCTGAAAACTTTTTTCCGGATTATCCCATTGATACGTTGAAGAAATATTCAACAAAACTTTATGCAAAGGCAGGCAAAATAATTTCGGTTAAAGAAGTAAAAGCAGAAAACCAATTGCGGGGTTCCTTTATTATTGAAGGAGAGAAAATAAATATTGAAATTTATTTTACACTCTCGCCGGAAAATCCACCGTTGATACAGGAGTATCATATTAAGGAAATGGATAAGTAAAGTCAATGGTTTACCCGAAAAAATACTCAGGGATTTGAGTATATCATAGTCAGCAGTTAATTATTTTTTATAATTCTGCTAC
>JBBRCM010000026.1:0-34990 GCA_038204855.1 Chitinophagales bacterium | reverse complement strand
TTCATCAAAACAAGACTTTGATTTTTTTGAAGGAAAATGGAAATTGAAAAACAAAAAACTAAAAAGCCGTTTAAATAATAGTTCTGAATGGATAGAATTTGAATCAACCCAGGAAATGTGTAGGGTTTTAAATGGTATTGGCAACATTGATAATTTTCTTGCAACCTTTGAGGGTGTACCCTTTGAGGAAATGTCAATCAGGCTTTTCAACCAAAAAAAAATTATGGAGTATTTATTGGGCCGACTCGAATGAGGGAAAATTAGATCCACCTGTAATAGGTTCGTTCAAAAATAGTATTGGGCATTTTATTACAAAGACAAATTGAATAATAAAGAAATACTGGTAATTTTTCGTTGGGATGCAAGAGATAAAGACAATCCGGTGTGGAGCCAGGCATTTTCGGAAGATAGTGGGGAAACCTGGGAATGGAATTGGTTTATGTATATGACCAGAATAAAATAATTAAAAGTGCCTTCCTGTAAACCCAAAAAATATGGACCTCATTTATGAAAGTGATTTAATTCTTGGGTCAACAACCCTGTACAATACATCAGCAAATAAATTGATGATGATAAAGATACAGGCGCTTAATAAAACGGATCCCATCACAACCGGGTAATCTAATTTTTCAAGTGCATCCACAGTAACTTTTCCAATTCCATTCCATCCGAAAATGTATTCCACAAAGAAGGCACCGGCAAGCAATTCGGCAAACCACCCGGTAATAGCAGTAATTACAGGATTGAGTGCATTACGCAAAGCATGTTTAAAGATGATGGCATTTGTCCCCAATCCCTTTGCATAAGCAGTGCGGATATAATCCTGTTGCAGCACATCAAGCATAGAACTCCTGGTTAATTGTGTAATGATAGCCAGCGGTCTTATGCCCAGCGTAAATGCGGGCAGGATAAGATTTTTAAGGCTTAAATATTTTTCACCGGTTACTTCATCAATATCAAACCAGCTACCGGTTAAATTTAAACCGGTAAAGCCATGTAGTACAATGCCAAAAAAATAGGCGATAATAATTGCCATAAAAAAAGAAGGGGCCGATATACCGGCGATGCTGGAAAAAACCGCGGTCGTATCCATCCAGGTTCCTTTTTTAACCGCAGCAATAACACCCAATAAAATACCAATGATGGTAGCAAACACCATAGCTGCAATAGCAAGTATTAAGGTGCCCGGCAATGCCTGCATCAACACTTTACCCACGTCTTTTTTTGTTTGGTAACTTTTACGGAGATAGGGAATCTTAATACCGAATTTTGTATTGCCACCAATAAAAAAACCTATTAGTTGCTTTTTTTCAATATCAGCTTTGCTGTGAAAACAAAGCGGCGAAACATCGTTCACATATAAAACAAACTGTTTCCACTTTGGCTGGTCGAGGTAAAGATCGCTGCGGATATTGTCCATCGTTTTTTTATCTCCGGTTTGCCCTACAATCATGCGTGCAGGATCGCCAAACCCCTGGAACATGATAAATACGAGTACCACCACTCCCAAAAGAACAAGCAAGGAATAAAATATTTTTTTTAGGATGTAAGACAAGGGTTAATATTTAATATCGTGTGGTGAATATTCTATTTCACTGTTTTAAAATAATCAAGAGCCGCCCACTTATTTTTTACGACAGGTCCATTCATTAAATATAGCGTAGGATTCACTCTTGCGGCTGTTTTAATAGCTGTTGCATCGCAGCTCAAAATTAAAATTGATTTATCTTTTATTAACTCTGCAGCCTTTTTGGGATCTGCCGTTACCAGGTAAACCGGCACACCACTTTTTGCATGCCACAGTTTAAAGTCGCTGATCCAGCTTATATATTTGTCCGTAAAATCTTTCGCAAATAACAAATAGTATTCGCCTTTCTGAGACAGGACAGCCTCCGTAGTGTCAGATTCCGATGCCGTTTTTAAAATAAAATCATTTATCAATGCGACATTGTTTTTTCCTTTTTCAACCAACACCTGCTTTCTGTCAACAAATTCCCAGGTACTATCTGGCAAAGCGCTTACTGCAAACTCTTTACGCTCTCCGTTCTTTTTATAAACAAACTTATAATCAAATTTATCGGGTACCGCACCTTTTGGCATTTTCCGCAATTCAAGAATATTGTTTCCAATTTTAAAAGGAAGACAGTCTTTTACCGGTAAATGGTTTAATACGTACCATTGCAGGCCTAAAACTGCCAAAAGCGAAATTACAACCAAACTGCCGTTGACAATATTTGAAAACAGCGGATTGATATATTTTCTGCCAAATAAGATCAGCAGCACCAATACTAAAAGCAAAATATCTTTAGTAAATGTTTGAATAGGCGTAAGTGGAATACAATCGCCAAAGCAGCCGCAGGCCCTAATCTTACCACTAAATAAAACATAACTGGTAAGAAATGTAAAGAACAGCATCAACAAAAGCAACAACCAGCTAACCAGGTTTTTTTTCCAGCCAAGCAACAATGCAACTCCTAAAACTACTTCCAGTGTTATCATTAAAATTGAGAACATTAATGCCTGGCCATTTAGCCAGCTCATTAATCCCTGCATGATGCCGGCGTTGGCCCAGGCTTCAAAAAACTCCTGCATTTTATAAGCAAGCCCCAGTGGGTCAATGGCTTTTACCAATCCGGAAAAAATAAATAAAATACCTACTAAAACCCTTGCTGTGTTTACTGCCGTCTTCATACGTGCTAAATAATGTTTTTCTTTTTTTATAATGCGGGATGCTTAATCAAGCTCAAATCTTAATGTTTTTCTTCTTCAATTAAAATAAGGCCGAATACTGCATAGTTGATTATGTCGAAAAAATTTGCATCAATACCTTCGCTGATGATCGTTTTTCCTTTGTTTATTAATATCTGTTTAATACGCAGGATCTTTGCAAGTATCAGGTCAACAAAACTTTCCTGGCTCATCTCCCGCCAGGCTTCGCCGTAGTCGTGATTTTTATCCTGCATGAGTTTTTTTGCAATACCAACCTTTTCATTGTACAATTGCTCAACCGTTTCATAAGGCAGGTCTTCCAGTTCATCATCAGCGATATCAAGCTGTATTAAACCAATAATGCCATAGTTCAATATGCCTTTAAATTCGCTTACAATATCATCATCAATTTTTTGCGTGCCGTTTTCCTGAATGGTACGGATTCGTTTTGCTTTAATGTAAATCTGATCTGCAACAGAGATGGTTCTATACACTCTCCAGGAGGTACCGTAATCTTTTGTTTTTTGTAAGAAAATAGTTTTGCTGCTTTCAACCGCCTGGTCGTATTGCTGGTTCGTATTCATTTATCAGTTTGCATTTGTAACTTGTGCGATATTTTATCAAAAATAATTGAAAAAGATTTGATGAACAGTATAAACTGCAAAGGAAAGCTTCTGAGTCTTGATGAGCCAGTGATAATGGGTATCATTAATGTTACACCTGATTCATTTTATGAGGGCCATTTAAATATGCCGACTGATGATATACTTGCTCTTGCCGCTAAGATGATAGCAGATGGTGCAGCCATAGTGGATATTGGTGGTTTGAGCACCAGGCCGGGAAGCCAGCCGGTTTCCATACAGGAAGAAACAGACCGGGTTTTACCGGTTATTGAGCGAATTCACGCAGTTTATCCTGAATCAATCATATCCATTGACACTTATAATAGTAATGTGGCAAAAGCCGCCGTTAAAGCTGGTGCCGGAATTATCAATGATATAAGTGGCGGCAATTTAGATATGGATATGATACCCACCACAGCGACCCTGGGTGTACCGTATGTATGTATGCACATGAAGGGCACGCCTGCAAGCATGCAGCAGGAAGCTGTTTATAAAAATGTTGTAAAAGAAGTGCTTGATTTTTTTATTGATAAAGTTGATGCCTGTAATAAGGCCGGTATAAAAGATGTAATTGTTGATCCCGGTTTTGGTTTTGCAAAAACCATTGAACATAATTTTCAGTTGCTGAAAGAACTGGCGTTGTTAAAAATAACCGGAAAGCCAATACTGGCAGGCTTATCCCGAAAAAGTACTATTTACAAAACACTTGGTATTACGGCTGCCGAAGCTTTAAACGGCACCACCGTTTTAAATACTATGGCTTTGATGAATGGAGCTTCTATCTTACGGGTGCATGATGTAAAGCAGGCGGTGGAAGCTGTTAAACTTTTTAATGCATATAAAAAAGCGCCCTGAATAAATCCAGGGCGCCCGATATTTTAAAAGCTCTCTTTATTTACCTTTTCTTGCAGTATCAACCATAGCCGGTGCCTGGCTCTGTTGTTGCTGCTGCGCTTTACGCATCATTTCTTCCTGCATAGCTTGTTGCTTTGCCAAATAAGCTTCTTCATTTAAAACATCAACAACTTCGATATCAAAAATCAGGTTTTCGTTTGGCTTAATTTTTTCTCCATTTCCATTTACACCATAACCCAATGCAGAAGGAATATAAATGGTTGCTTTAGATCCTTTCTTAAGTTGCATCAAAGCATCAGTCCAGCCAACAATAATACCTCCCAGGTCTGCAATATTTACTGCAAGCGGTTGCAAAGGTTGGCCTGGCCTTAACTTAGGGTCTGTGTTAGAATCAAACACCTTACCGCTGTCTAATGTGCGGCCGGTATAATTTACAAGCGCAACATCTGTATTGCTGATATTTGCGCCGGTTCCTTCTGCAGAAACAGCTATGAATGTTCCCCATTTGGTTTTTTGCGTCTTAACATTATTCTTTGTAAGATACCCTTCAATGATCTTACTATCGGTATCCATCTGAGCTTTTTTAGATTCAAGCCCTTTTTCAATTTCTTCTATTTGCTTTTTAAAAATTTTAGGTTTAGACAAAGCAGTTTCTGCTTTGTTGGCACTGTCTGCCTGCTCACGTGTTTCAAAAAAGTTAAGCAACTTTACATGTGTGTACAGGTATTTGCCTTTCTTCATAAAAGCGGGCATTACATTCTTGGGATCTTTAAATACAGTATCAGTAAGCAGTCTGATGATAAGGCTGTCTCCTTTTTTCAGTTGCTTTAAAAGCTTGTAATATGCAATCGGTGTATTTACAGTATCCAGAAGTTGTATGCGTGACATGTAATCACGTGTATCCAGCAACACGCTGTCTTTTGCGCCGCTGTAAACCTGCTTGATGTGTATCTGAATAAAGTTTCCATATCCGGGGGTTTTTCCGCTTCCCGAAGAAATGATCTTGTACTCAAGTCCATTATCTCCTTTTTTAAACGAACCGGTGCAGGCAGATAACGCCAGCATACAAATTGCAGCCAAATAAATAAATTGCTTCATTGTGTGTATTTTATTTTATGTTTTTAAAATTGATAACTACTTAATTGTTCCTTATTTTCTTCAAGGGCTTTTTTAAATTTCTGCACCACTTCTTCAAGCGGTTCTTTGTTAAACCCGCCGGCAGCGTTAAAATGCCCGCCACCATTAAAATATTTTCTTGCAAAGGTATTTACGTCGAATCCACCTTTACTTCTAAACGAACTTTTACGCTCCTCGCCCCTGTCTATAATAACGGCAGCAAGCTTTATGCCCTGTATGCTTAATCCATAATTTACCAAACCTTCTGTATCGCCTGTTTTTACATTGTACTTTATCAAATCGGCCTGTGTAATACTCATCAGCACAGCATTATATTCGTAAAACACTTCCATCCTGTTAGACAGCACATGGCCGATAAAACGAAAGCGGTCTTCCAAAAAATTATCATAAAGCGCTTCGTGAACATGACTATGTTCAAGCCCTCTCAGTTTTAATTCATACACCATTTTATGCACGCTAGCCTTGGTGGATGGAAAACGAAATGACCCCGTATCCGTCATTACACCGGCATATAAACACTCGCCGATCAGTGGATCAATTTTATCAATATTACCCGATTCAACAATAAAATCGAATACCATTTCTGCGGTTGAACTTTTATTTACATCACTAATGCCGTAGGCAAAAAATTCAACCTGTGGCTCCTGGTGATGGTCTATTAAAATCCGCTCTGCCTTAGCCTGCTTCAATTTTTCTTCCATTCTTTTAGTGCGGCTCAGGATATTAAAATCCAGGCAAAATATCCAGTCAGCATCGGCGATCAACGCATCGGCCTTGTTAGTATGGCTCTCATAATCCAGCACTTTATCGCAACCCGGCATCCAGTTTAAAAAATCGGCCCAGTTTGTGGGCGATATTACAGTACAGTTATGTCCGAATTTATTTAAAAAGTGATACAGCCCCAGTGTTGAGCCCATGGCATCGCCATCGGGCTTTTGGTGCATGGTTATCACCACTTTTTTAGGTTGATCCAGTAAGCGAAATAAGTTTTTAATGGCTTGCATAAAGTGCGCAAAAGTAGGATAAAACAGTTTATAAACCAATTGGGGATGAAGAATATAAAATATCGAATGTCGAATTTTCAATATCCTCATATCTTTAGCAACATTCAATATTCGCCATTCCAAATTCGACATTGCCCCCTATCTTTGCGGCTCAAAAAACGTATATAATGAGTAATAGAACTTTTACAATGATTAAGCCCGATGCTACCCTTAAAGGAAATAGCGGTGCTATTTTACAAATGATCAACGCTGCCGGTTTTCGTATTGTAGCTATGAAAATGACTAAATTAAGTAAAGAAAAAGCCGGTGAATTTTATGCAGTTCATGCTGCCAGGCCTTTTTATGGCGAGTTGGTCGACTTTATGAGCAGTGGGCCCATAACGGCAGCTATTCTTGAAAAAGATAATGCAGTTGATGATTTTCGTAAATTAATTGGCGCCACCAACCCTGCAGAAGCGGCTGATGGTACCATCCGCAAATTGTTTGCAGCGTCCATAGGCGAAAATGCAGTACATGGCAGCGACAGCAACGAAAATGCGTTAATTGAAGGCGACTTTTTCTTCAGCAAACTTGAACAGTTTTAATAAACCAATCATATCATAATTGGCAATGCCCCTGTTTAACCAGGGGCATTTGTTTAAATCAATCTTTTGGGAGCTGATTTTGTCTGAATATATAACGATAGAATACCCGTTTTATTATAATGCACTTAAAGGATTTTGAGCGTTTTATGATATTTCTGGTTTGATACCATCTCTAAAAGGGAAAGTTGTAGATTTGAGATACAGCTACCAAAGAATTTATCTTTGCAAAGCAAAAACTATATGAAAAATATTAAGTTAATTGAAGTGCCTTCTGAAATTGGAGCCGGTACCAGGGGTGCCAGTCTGGGCATTGAAGCTATCAAGATTGCAGCCCTGGATTTTATGAGTAATTTTTTTGTTCACTTTCCTTCTGAAAAAATTGAGGTAGAGAATCAGTTGTTATATGAGCCGATTCAGTCGCCTTATGCCAAGCGTATGCATGGCGTACTAAACATAACAGAACGGATAAGTAAAGCAGTCGCAGATTCTATCAAGGGCCATTTTTTTCCGGTAATACTCAGCGGCGATCACAGCAATTCGGCAGGCACTATTGCAGGTATAAAAATAGCAAAACCTAAAAGTAAACTGGGCGTAATTTGGATTGATGCACATGCCGACCTGCACACACCACACACCACTCCATCAGGCAATGTGCATGGTATGCCCATGGCTGCATCTATTGCGGAAGATAATATAGAAATGAGTGTGCATGCACTTGATGAAAAAACTGCCAAGCAGTGGGAACAATTAAAAAACATGGGTAAAATTTCGCCAAAGGTCTTACCCGAAGATGTGGTTTTTATTTCGCTGCGTGATTTTGAAAAGGAAGAAAAGCACCTGATTGAAAAACATGGTATGAAAGTGATTACCACTGCAGAAGTAAGGCGTAATGGTGCAGAAAATGTGTGCCGCAAAGTTTTAAGATATTTGAGCGATTGTACCGATATTTATGTGAGCTTTGATGTTGACAGTCTTGATTCAAGTATTTCGAAAGGTACAGGAACTCCTGTAAGCAACGGTTTGCGTGAAAGAGAGGTTGAAGACCTGATCAGTAAATTTATGCAGAACCGGAAAATTTGCTGTTTTGAAATTACAGAAGTAAACCCAACACTTGACAAAGAAAACCTGATGGCAGAAATAGCTTTTAATATTTTACAAAGGAGTGTGAATGTGCTGATGATGAATTAAAACGCAGACCCGCCTGCGGTAGGCAGGTTAAACTTATTAAAGATGATTACGCAGATTATTGTAAAGCAAAGAGTTTTTTTATTGGCGGCCGCAGTTTTTTTCAGCGGGTCGGCATTGGCGCAGCAAAATGATTTTTACGTTAAATCAATTAAGGCTTACCAGAAAAATTATGTCGACAATCATGAAGTAGTATTGGAAAAAAAAGATAAAAAATATTTTCACTTCTTCCCTATCAGCAATGCCTATAATGTTCCTGCTTATTTCGAAAGGATTTATGATACCGTTGGTTTTACCATGAACACTTCTGCCGGAACTCAAAAATATTTTTACAAATACGCAAGGCTTGATTTTATGATTGATGGCAAAGAATGCCTGCTGTATGTTTACCAGGGAAAAGAGCTGATGCAGACAGAAACATACAAAGACTATTTATTTGTACCTTTTACAGATGCCAGCACCGGTAACGAAAGCTACGGCAGTGGCCGCTACCTGGAGTTTTATAAAAAAGATATAGAGGGCGATAGTTTGCAGCTTGACTTTAATAAAGCCTATAACCCTAACTGTGCCTACTCTACAGGTTATAAATGCCCCGTTCCGCCAAGGGAAAACATGTTATCCATTGCCATAAAAGCCGGAGAAATGTATTTCGGCAAATCGCACTGATCATGCAAAATACTGCTAACCTGCTAATGATACAGCCTGTAGATTTTGGCTTTAATGTGCAAACTGCTGTTAATAACAGTTTTCAAAAAGAAGTTGCAGGAGATGTTCAGCAACAAGCATTGCGTGAGTTCAATGCATTAGTACATATCCTGAGGCAAAATAGGGTTAATGTAACTGTGGTGGAAGACAGTTTGGAACCAATCACTCCCGACTCTATATTTCCAAATAACTGGATCTCCTTTCATGCCGATGGCAGCATCTTTTTATACCCAATGTTTGCTGAAAACAGGAGACAGGAAAGAAAACCTGTTGTGCTGGATGCTGTTAAGGCAAAGTTTTCTGTTACTGAAATTATTGATTTGAGTAAGTCTGAAACCGATACCCTTTTTCTGGAAGGTACGGGCAGCATGGTTTTAGACCGTGAAAATAAAATTGCATACGCCTGTTTATCTC
This sequence comes from Chitinophagales bacterium, assembly GCA_038204855.1. GTDB lineage: Bacteria > Bacteroidota > Bacteroidia > Chitinophagales > Chitinophagaceae > Ferruginibacter. The sequence goes on along the minus strand of JBBRCM010000026.1, from coordinate 25,774 downwards.
CCAGAACAAATGAAACACTTTTAAATCAATTTTGCAACCTGGTTGGCTATCGTCCGGCAACTTTCAAATCAACTGTTGAAGCAGGCATTGATATTTACCATACCAATGTAATGATGTGCGTTGCAAAAACCTTTGCCGTTGTTTGTTTGGAATCCTTAGCTGACAATGAAGAAAAAACAAATCTTATAAATTTACTTACAAAAACAAATAAGGAGATCGTAGATATTACGTTGACCCAGCTACATCAGTTTGCGGGAAATATGCTGCAGGTGATGAATGATGATGGAGAACTGCTGCTGGTGATGTCAACACAGGCTTACCAATCTTTAACACCCAAACAAATTGAAACATTACAAAAGCATAACCGTATCATTCATTCATCATTGAACACCATTGAAACTGCCGGTGGCGGCAGTGCCAGGTGTATGATGGCAGAAATTTTTCTTGATAAAAAGTAAAAAAGCCATACCGGGTTTAGCGGGAGGGCTTCAAACAAAATCAATCTTAAAATATTATACCGATAATACATTATGGCCCAGTAGTTTTTTATGTCGGCATAATCCCATCTAATATTTCAACGTAGTCCTTCAGACTACTTATGAAATAAAGATGTTATTACATGCCCGGAGACAGTTTTTTAGATTTTAATCCAGCCAGTGATGGGTCCAGTTCAATGGCTTTATCGCACATCTGCATGCCCCTTTCTACCATTCCTTTCTTCTGAAAACAAAGCCCGGCCTGATAAAGCGCCTTCCCATCCTTCAAGTCCATTTCAAGTAACTTTTGGCAATAGTCTAATGCTTTGTCGTAATTTTTACTATCGAAAAAAGCACCGGCAACATCTCTTATCAGTTCTTTGTCGCCCGGTCTGCGGCCCACCAGGTCGTCTAATATTTTCCCGCCGCTTTCAAAATCACCACTGTAAACGTAGGCAAAGCCCAGGTTCTCGTTAAAATCGTTTCCCCTTGTAAATCCAAGATCTGCAGCTTTTGTGTAAGCTGCAACAGCTTTTTTATAATTATTGGTGTTGGAATAAAGTAAACCCAGTTCAAAAAACCATTTACTTTTTTTATCATCAAGCAGCACTGCATTTTCGTACCAGGTAATAGCCTTTGCCTCCAACCCCATTTCCAGGTAATTGCTGGCTAATGTATAGGCAAGTTCAGCATCTTTCGGATTTTTATTTACTTGTGCCAGTAAAAGCTTTTCAGCCTTTCCATAATCTTCCATTTTAAAATAGCAAAGTGCAATGATCTTGTCTTTATTGGCACAGGTTTTACATTTTTGCGCAAGGTCAAGCGCATTCTGGTATTGCCTGTAATTAAAGTAGATGTTTGTGAGTTCTTTAACCGCTGTTTCATTTTGCGGATCAAGTTCCAGCGCTTTTGTAAAGTCGGCTTTTGCCGCATCTGTTTTACGCATTTCGTTATTAGCATATCCGTTTTCAAGATATGCATCAACGAACCCGGGGTTCAATTCAATCGCTTTTGTAAAATGATTAGAAGCCACCAGGTAACGTTTGGCTTTTTTTTCTTCTAACCCTTTTTGAAAATAAAATTGTGAACTATCTGTCTTTTGTGCTGCAAGACTGCCGAGAAGTACAAAATTTAAGAGGAATGTGAGGAGGTTTTTCATGTAGATGGGTATGCAATTATTATTCCAGTTATTGAAGGATTATACCTCCTAACGCTGGAAGATGAAGATTTATTTCATAAATATCTTTCTTTTTATCCACCAGAACAACCTTGGGCTCAGGGTTAAACACATTTCCTGTTCCCCAGTATTGTTTATCGTCACTGTTGAAAACCTCTTTCCATGCAGCTTTTCCGCTAACCCGTATTTTCCAGTCCTTTCTAACCACCGGCGTAAAGTTTAATATGATAAGCATATTATTGCGCTGGTTTTTGCCTTTGCGCATAAAAGCCACCACTGATTCCGAACGATGATCCAGATCGATCCATTCAAATCCTTTTGTACTAAACTGCAGTTGGTGCAGTGCAGGTTCGTTTTTATACAGGTGATTCAGATCCTTTACACAATCCTGCATTTGTTGGTGGCAATCAAACTGCAACAGCTCCCAATCCAGTTCTGATTTATAATTCCATTCAGTTGTCTGGGCAAATTCGTTGCCCATAAACAGCAACTTGGCGCCGGGGTGTGTATACATGTATGTGTATAGCAGCCGCAGGTTTGCAAATTTCTGCCATTCATCGCCTGGCATTTTGTAAAGCATTGGGCTTTTTCCATGCACAACTTCATCATGACTAAAAGGAAGCATAAAATTCTCGTCGTAATAGTACATCATGCTGAACGTAAACTTATCCTGCTGAAACTGGCGCATCAGTGGATCCATCTTAAAATAATTCAGTGTGTCATGCATCCATCCCATCATCCATTTCATTCCAAAGCCAAGCCCGCCTTCAGTTGTAGGTCTTGATATTTTTGGCCAGTCGCTTGCTTCTTCTGCTATCGTTTGCACATCCGGAAAATCGCGGTAAACGGTTTCGTTAAAATGTTTGATAAATTCTATGGCCTCCAGGTTTCCGTTACCGCCAAATTTGTTGGGAGTCCATTCACCTTCCTTTCGGGAATAATCGAGCCTCAGAATTGAATTCACCGCATCAACCCGAATGCCATCTACATGAAATTGATCAAGCCAGAACCTTGCACTGCTGATCAAAAAAGACCTTACTTCTCCCCTTTCATAATTAAAAATATAGCTGTTCCAGTCCTGGTGATAGCCTTTGGTCATGTCGGCGTATTCATAGGTATGTGTACCATCAAACATAAATAAGCCGTGGGCATCGTATGGGAAATGCGAGGGCACCCAATCTAAAATAACGCCAATATCTTCCTGGTGAAATGCATCAATCAAATCTCTGAAATCATCCGGTGTGCCAAAGCGTGAGGTAGCAGCAAAATAGCCAGTTCCCTGGTATCCCCAACTGCCATCAAATGGAAATTCCATAACGGGCATAAGCTCAACATGTGTGAAACCCATTTTTTTTACATAAGGTACCAGGTGTTCTTTAAGCTGTATGTAGCTGTTATAGCTTTCTTCATCGGTTTTAATGGGCCGCATCCAACTGCCAAGGTGTACTTCATACACCGACCATGGTGCATTCAGGGAATTATGCTTCTTCCGCTTTTTCATCCAGGCCATATCGTTCCAAGTATGTTCATTTTGCCAGGTAATGCTTGCTGTTGCAGGCCTTAATTCGCAGTACTGCCCGTAAGGATCTGTTTTTTTTGTAACTGCCCCTTTAAATCCGTTAATGAAGTATTTATAAGTCGCTCCTTTTTTAATGTTTGGAATAAACCCTTCCCAAATGCCCGATTTATCAAGCCTTACAAAAAGTGGATGCACCTGCTCCTTCCATCCATTGAATTCGCCGATTACGGAAACTTTTGTTGCATTAGGCGCCCAAACTGCAAAATAAAATCCGTCGGTATTTAAAACATTCAGATTATGACTTCCAAATTTTTGATAGCCATTATAGAAAGTTCCGCTTTTAAAATTTACAATGTCTTCATCTGTAAATAGCGAATAGTTCCAAACCGGCTTTTGCGAATCAATAAAATGTACGTCTTCATATTTTAAAGGCAAAGCATTATCCGTTTTACCTTTTTCTGGCGTTATAGTTTTTACCGGTTGTTGCTTCATTGTTGCCATTTATAGAAATGCTGTTTTATTAAATGTAATAAGAACGAATTTTGATTTAACGTAAATTTAAGAATTACGATTTAGTTTATAAGATTAATTGTTTCAACTTTAACTAAGAATTTAGTTTAGCCATTAAAACCAATCCAACTACTGTATGTCAAAACTTTCTGTAAGTTTATTATTCATTGTATTTTTTTCATTTAAATCGCAAAGTCAAACAATTACTGCATCAGGTATTGTTCAGGATACGATTAACCAAAAAGGCGTTCAAAATGCAGTGGTGGCCTTACTTTATGTAAAGGATTCAGTACTATACAAATTTACCCGTACAGATGCTGACGGAAAATTCAGCATTATCAATCTGAAAGCCGGGGATTATATACTGATGACTACACACCCTTATTTTGCAGATGTAATTTTTAAATCATCAATTACAGAAAATGAAACAGTTATTCCTAAAATTGCACTCACATCAAAAAGTAAGTTATTAGAAGAAGTAATAGTTAAAACAGGTTCGCCTATAAAAATTAAAGGCGATACTACAGTTTATACTGCTGATAGTTTTAAAGTAAGGGCTGGTGCTAATGTGCAGGAGCTATTGCGCAAACTACCAGGTATACAGGTTGATAAAGACGGAAAGATTACAGCCATGGGCGAACAGGTAAAAAAAGTATTGGTAGATGGTGAAGAATTTTTTGGTGATGATCCCGGCATTGCTACAAAAAATTTACGGGCCGATATTGTTAAGGAAGTAGAAGTATTTGATAAAAAAAGCGACCAGGCAGCTTTTACCGGTATTGATGACGGCGTAAAAGATAAAACCATAAACCTTAAACTAAAAGACAATGCCAAGAAAGGATATTTTGGTAAAGCAGAAGCTGGTACTGATTTTAAAAATTATTACAACAATAGCATAATGGCCAATGCTTTTAGGGGAAAGCGAAAAATTGCGGCTTACGGCATAATGAGCAATACCGGCCAAACAAATTTAGACTGGGATGACCGGAATAATTATGGCGGGGGTATGGGCGATAATATGGAGGTGCAGGACAATGGTGATATTTTATTTATGGGCGGTAGTAATGATGGTGATAATTATTATGGGGGCCGTGGCGGTATTCCACAAAACTGGAATGGTGGATTTCATTACAGCAATAAATTCAACAATAATAAGCAATCCCTTAACAGCGGTTACAAAATAACAAAAGTTAACAGCCCAAGCGGAGAACGCAATTTCACTACTAATTTCACAGGAGACTCTTCTTATAATTCCAACAGCATATCTGATGGATTTTCAAAAAAAATTAAGCAAAGCCTTAACCTTAGTTTTGAAACCAATATAGATTCTGCAAATTCTTTGAAATTTACAGCCCGTGGTAATTTAAACAACACAACAAACAGTAGTAATTACAGTCTTAAATCTATCAGTGATAAAATGCTGCCTATCAATAATATTGACCGGCATACCAGGGGTGAAACAGATAATTCGGGACTAAATACCAGCCTGCTTTGGAAACATAAGTTTAAAAAAACGGCACGTACGCTCACACTTAATGTGGGTTATAATCTTTCAGGTACAAAATCTGACAGCTATCTCAATTCAAAAAACAACTACTATAAATACGGCATACCAAGCAGCAACGATACAACCGACCAGGAAAATGTGAAAGACAATAAAACAAACTCCTTTACCACAAATATTACTTATACCGAACCCATTGCCAAAGATCTTTTTCTGTCCTTTAACTATGCCTTTACGCTTACTAATAATACGAATGAAAGAACCAGTTTTTCGAAAGATTTGAATAATAAATACAATGTGCGTATTGATTCATTAACCAATTCATATTTGTTTAAGCAGGTTAACCATAAGCCTGGCATCAGTTTCAGGATGGTAAAAAAGAAATTTAATTACAGTGTTGGAGTTGCTGTTTCAAACACTTCTTTTAAACAGGATAACCACACACAAAACCTGTTTCGTAAATATAGTTTCACCAACTTCTTCCCAAGTGCTTCGGTTTACAAAAAACTTTCTGGCAATGGCGGCGTGCGTTTTAATTACAACGGCTCTTCAAAGGCCCCATCGCTTGATCAGTTGCAACCCATTGTTGATAATACCGATCAGGTTAATCAATACATTGGTAACCCCGATCTGAAGCAGTCGTTCACACACAGTATGAACCTGAATTATAATTTTTACAATGTTTTGCAGGAAAAAGGAATGTGGATGGGCATCTCCGGAAATTTTGTTCAAAATGCATTTGTAAATGAACGGGTGCTTGATGGTTTTGGAAAATCAACATCCCGTACTGTAAACGCAAATGGAAATTATTATTTTAACCTGTACTCTAATTACAATTTTAAAATTAAGAAATCCAACATCCGTATTTCTTTTGGGCCTAATGGCAACCTGTCAAGAAATATTACTTTCTTAAATAATCAAAAAGCGATAAATACCAACTCAAATTACGGCTTAAGGTTTGGGGTAAGCAAAGAAAAAGAAAAGAAATATGATATTTCCTTCAATGCAGAAATAACCAGAGTTAATTCGAAAAGCTCTATCAACACAGGTGCGCTGGCCAACTACTGGCAAGGTAGTTTTGGAACTGATATTGAAATAACGCTTCCTTTTAAATTCAGGTTTGAAACTGATGTAAGCTATAAGACTAAACAAAAAGACCCACGTTTTCCGGCAAAAAATACATTCACTTTATGGAATGCCAGTTTAAAGCGTAATCTTTTTAAAGACAAATTTGAAGCAGGTATTTTGGTAAATGATATACTGAACGAGAACAGAGGTTACGACAGAAGTTTTAGTGATAACCGCTACTCCGAAACCTACTACAATACTTTAAAAAGATTCTGGATGGTTACATTAACCTGGAATTTTTCTAAAAATGGAAAACCAACTTCTGACTTCTAAATTGATTTTATGAAATACATTCTTGTAATTACGCTTACTTTTTTTGCCAACGTTTTGCTGGCACAGGTATTTATTGAAAAAGGATTGATTGAATATCAGGTGGTGGTTAATAACCATAAAGCAATGGGCGATGGTCCCTGGGCCGAGATGTTTAAAGATAAAATTCCTAAACTTTCAACCAGTTATTACCAGCTTACTTTTGATGGTGATAAAAGCATTTACTTATTTAACCGGAAAGACGAGAAAACAAAATCGCCCTGGAATAATGATAATGGTGAAGACAATACCTGGTATAATGACTACAGCATTGAAAAATTTATACAACAAAAAAATATTTTTGGCGAAACCTATATCCTTGCCGACAGTATGAAAAGGATTGATTGGAAAATAACCAATGAGAACCGCATGATTGCCGGTTTCAATTGCAGAAAAGCGATAGGCGTTTTGTTTGACAGTGTATATGTATTTGCTTTTTATACCGATGAAATTACAGTAAGTGGTGGCCCCATGAGTCTGCACGGCTTACCAGGTATGATACTGGGCATTACCATCCCCCGCATGTTCAGCAGTTGGGTGGCCAGCAAGATAGAAATAAACGGTGTTAATTACAGCAAGATAGCTGCACCTGTAAAAGGCAAAAGAAGAAAACCGGTTGAACTGGAGACTAATATTATTGAAGCCACAAAAGACTGGGGAAAGTATGGCCAGCAGGCTGTTTGGAATATGTATTTGTAGTTTGATGGGCCGTACTCGTCGTTAAAGTATAACGCCCTTTCAGGGCTAAGATAGCTGGTGTTTTCTTCGATGGGCTGCACCCATCGTTAGTGTATTTTGCCCTTTCAGGGCAGTAAGCCCTGAAGGGGCAAAATATGATAACGTCCCGTGTAGCGGGACGACAAAGTAAAACCTACATGCCCAAGCCCTGAAAGGGCGACATACTTAATCCCACACATATCGCTCATCATATTCTACATTATATTTTTTGAGGAATGCCCGGTATTCATCCTGAAATGTTTTCTTTCTGTGGTGCTCGTGCTGATTGGTAATGTATGCAATAACTGTATCAATTTCTGTTGGGTTGACAGAGAAAGCTCCATAACCATCCTGCCAATAAAAATTCTTAAGAAACTCATCCTTTGTTTTCATCCACTTTGATGAATGTGATTTTACTTCTTCCAATAGTTTCATCAATGCAATCTTTTTTGATAACATACAGAGTATGGGAATATGATCTGTAAAACCACCAACTTTTATTGGCTGGCAATCTAAATTTTTACAAATACCTCCCAAATAGCTGTGAAGTTCATGCTCATATTCTGTAAGAATTATTGGCTGGCGATGCTTTGTGCTGAATACGATGTGGATGTAGTTTTTTACGAGGGATTGTCCCATAGTTTTTTTTTATGAGTTACACACACTTTGGTATAAGATGACGCCCTTTCAGGGCTGAGATTAAAGATGCACTTTTCGATGGGCTATACCCATCGTTATCATATTAAGCCCTTTCAGGGCTGTCGTTTATTAAATCACAAATCCATCAGGTATTATAGCCCTCTTTTTAACCACCACAATCCCGTCCTTTACCGCATACAACGCATGGTCACTATCGGCTAAATGAGCGCCGCCAGTAATGCTTACATTGTTACCAATGCGGCAATCTTTATCAATGATGGCATTTTCAATTTTACAATTTTCACCTATACCCAATTTTGGAATATTTCTTTCAAGCGAATGTGCCATTTCAGGAATGGTTTCATAATAATCGCTGCCCATAATGTAGGAGCTGATGATCTCCGTTCCTTTACCAATCCTTGTTCTGATACCAATTACACTGCTCACAATCCGGGATGCATCGATGATTGACCCTTCGGCCAGTATGCTGTGTTCAACATGCGTATTGCCAATTTTCATAGGTGGTAACATGCGGGCACGGCTGAAAATTGCCCTGTTACTGTCAAACAAATTGAATGGTGGTATTTCGAGCGTTAAAGCCAGGTTGGCTTCGTAAAAAGAATAAATATTTCCTATGTCTGTCCAATATCCATCGTACTGAAAACTTACTACTTTTTTATTGCTGATGGAATCTGGAATTATCTCTTTTCCAAAATCAGTTGCATCTTTCTTTTCAACCAACAATTCATCAAACAACAGTTTACGGTTAAAGATATAAATACCCATTGACGCCAGGTATTTACGGCCATTGGCCTGCATTTCATCTCCGGTATCGCTTTCCCAATCTGGTAATAACTCCTTCGCAGGTTTTTCAATAAACGAAGTAATTAAATTTTCTTCATTTGCTTTCAGTATGCCAAATTCGGGAGCTTCCCTATCGCCAACCGGTATGGTAGCAATAGAAATATCTGCGCCTTTAGCAATATGGTTTTCAAACATTTCTCTAAAGTCCATCTGGTAAAGCTGATCGCCGCTCAGGATCAGGACGTAGTCAAAATCGTTGTTCTGTATATGCTTTAACGATTGCCTTACCGCATCGGCAGTGCCCTGGAACCATCCCAGGCTGTCGGGGGTTTGTTCGGCGGCCAGTATATCTACAAAACCGCTGCTGAAAGCGCTAAACTGGTATGCGTTTTTTATGTGCTTGTTTAAAGATGCTGAATTGTATTGTGTTAAAACAAACATGCGGTTGATGTTTGAATTGATACAGTTGGAAATGGGAATATCAACCAACCGGTATTTACCGCCAATGGGCACTGCGGGCTTACTGCGTGTAGATGTGAGCGGATACAAACGGCTGCCGGCGCCCCCTCCAAGAATTACTGCAATTACTGATGTACTGATCATGGTTTTTATTTTAGATGTATAGAATTATATAAGTCGATATATTGTTCGGCACTTTTTTCCCAACTGTGATCTATCTGCATGATCTGATCAACAAGTTCAGTCATTTTTTCTTTATCATCGTACAGTTCAACAGCACGGTGAATGGAGTATGTAATATCCCAAACGCTGGCATGGTTAAAACGTATACCAAAACCATCAGGTTCACCAAAATCTGTAACCGTGTCTTTTAAGCCACCGGTACTTCTTACAATGGGTATAGTGCCGTACCGCAATGCATACATCTGGTTTAAACCACAGGGCTCTACCCTGCTGGGCATTAAAATAAAATCGGCACCGGCATACATTTGATGGGCCAGTTTTTCATTGTATCCAATTTTTGAATTGTAGAAACCTGCATACCCTTCAGTTAAATATTCCAATTGTGCTTCAACCCGCCTGTCGCCACTTCCCAGAATTAAAAAATTCATTTTTTTGCCCATTTGGCTTATTGCATCTGTAATTGCCTGGGGCAACAAATCGGCTGCTTTTTCAGCAACAAGCCTTCCAATATAAATAAAGAGCGGCAGTTTAACATCCAGCTTAAAATCTTTACAAAGTTTTTTCTTGTTTAATAATTTACCTGCTGCTGCATCTGAAAGCGCATAGTTATCCAAAATATAGGTATCGGTCGCCGGGTTCCAAACTACTGTATCAATGCCGTTCAATATACCGGTCGATTTCCAGCTTTCCATGCTGAACAATTGTTCGAGGCCATTTGCTTCCTGCGTAAGTTCCTGCATGTAACTGGGGCTAACAGTGGTAACTTTATCTGCACATTTTACGGCGCAGGCAAGCGGATTAATGGTGTTACTCCAGTCGAGCAGGCCCCATTTTCTTGTATCCCATTCCGGAATATAATTGCTTTTATCCCAGCTCATCCAGCCTTGGTATTGTGCATTGTGAATGGTAAGTATGGTGGGGACTTCTGCAAGGTGTCGATAATCGAAACAGTTACGCATCATAAAGGGTATAAGCCCTGCATGATGATCGTGTACATGTACTGCATCGGGTTTATGTTCCCACCGGGAAACCCAATCTACCACCGCAATTTGAAAAGCAGTGAAGCGTTCCGTATCGTCGTCATAACCGTACACCTGTTCCCTGTCAAGCAATCCATAAATATCAACGCAGTAAAGATCAAAATCAAGTTTGTTTGTTTTTTCTTTGATGATGGTATAATCCATGTATTTATCTCCCATCATAAAGCTACCCTTGTGTTCAACATTCCATTCGTTCTCGTACAAAAATTTTGTGTGATGCATGGGAACAACCACTTTAGCTATATGCCCGAGTTGTTGCTGGTATTTAGGCAAAGTGCCAACAACATCTGCAAGTCCGCCAACCTTTGCATAAGGGTAACATTCGGCACTAACATGTAAGATTTCCATATAGCTTTTTTATTGCCCTTCAATTTAGCAATCATTTTGATGCAAACCAATTTGTAATTAAAATTTTTCGCATTGATTATTTTATTCTACTTTCAAAGCCTTAAAAAAAACGATATGCCAACTCAACAAAATGATTTAATTACACCAATTAGCAATTCCACAAATGTTAAAACAAAGTGGGGCCAATTCGGCACGCTTGTAAGCGTCTTCTTTTTCTGGGGATTTGTGGCAGCGAGTAATGACGTGCTTATACCCGTATTTAAAGAAAAACTTCATCTTACGCAGGTACAGGCGCAAATGGTTTCATTTGCCTTTTACGTGGCATATTCTGTGGGCGCCCTTCTTTATTTTATGGTAAGTAAGATTTTAAAACAGGATTTACTTAATAAGATTGGTTACAAAAACGGCATCAGCATCGGTTTAATAGTATCTGCCATTGGTACGTTACTGTTTATACCAGCAGCCAGCACAGAGTCTTTTCCACTTTTTATTTCGGGCTTGTTTGTTATTGGTTTAGGATTTTCTTTACAACAAACTGCGGCCAACCCTTTAGCAATAAATATGGGTAATGCAAGTACTGGTTCCCAAAGGCTTAGTATGGCTGGCGGTGTAAATAACTTTGGCACTACCATAGGGCCGTTAATTGTTAATCTGGCAATTTTTGGTTCGGTGTCAACCATAATGGTTAGCTCATTAAGCGCTGTTAAAACTCCTTATTTAATTTTAGGTGCTGCATTTTTAATAGTAGCGGCAATATTTTACTTCTCATCGGTACCAAATAAACTGGTAAGTAATACCGAAGAACTTGTTGAATCTAAAGCGGCATGGGTAGACCGCGGCTCTCCGTTTAAATACCCTCAATTGCTGTTTGGTATGATTGCTATTTTTGTTTACGTGGGTGTGGAAGTGAGTACAGCTTCTAACCTGCCTGAATTTATGAAACAAAAACTGGGTACGCCTACAAGTGCCACAGCACCCTATATCTCGCTTTTTTGGGCAAGTTTAATGATTGGCAGATGGACGGCCTCTGTTGGTGCTTTCGGATTTACTGAAGGCATTAAAAAAGTGTTACAATTTTTAATGCCTTACCTGGCATTTGGGGTATTCTTACTGGTTAATGCAATTGCCAAGCATGATCTGCAACCTTTTTATGTTTACGCATTGGTGATAATAGTGCTGATTATTGCAAACTTTTTAAGCATGGGTAATCCAGCAAAACAATTGCTCATATTCAGCGCCTGTGGTATCATTGCATTGCTCATTGCCATATTCTCTCCCAACTATCAAATTAGTGTTTACGCTATTTGCAGCGTAGGGTTATTTTGCTCTACATTATGGCCATGTATTTTTACCCTCGCAATTTCAGGGCTGGGGAAGCATACGAGTGAAGGCTCTAATTTTTTAATTTTTATGATTTGCGGCGGTGGTGTTATAAGTTTATTACAAGGGTATTTATCTGCTGACGCTATTCTTGGAATCAGCCTCTCTTATTTTGTAGGAATTGCCTGCTTTCTTTATTTAGCTTATTATGCGGTTAAATCTACCAAAGACCTGAAAATTCAGGGAATTGACCTTGAGGAATTAAGCAAAGCAAAAGGAGGTGGACATTAAACTAATGAATCTATTTTAACAATTATATGGAAGCTAAATTTGCAGTTGGTATTGATATAGGTGGCACTACCACTAAATTCGGTATCGTTAATAATGCCGGCGAAATTCTTGAGCAGGATCGCATCCCCAGTAATGAACACGATGTGGTGGAAGATTTTATTGAAGACCTGTATGTGAAATTGAAACCGATGATTGACAGAGCAGGAGGCGTAGATAATTTCGTCGGCATTGGCATCGGTGCCCCCAACTGAAATATTTATACAGGCACCATTGAATATGCACCTAATTTAAAATGGAAAGGCATTATACCCATTGCTGATCTTATCGAGAAAAAATTTAAACTTAAAACACAATTAACCAACGATGCCAATGCTGCGGCTGTGGGCGAAATGATGTATGGTGCATGCAAAGGCATGAAACATTTTATTACCATCACATTAGGTACCGGAGTTGGCAGCGGTATTGTGATTGACGGAAAAATTGTGGTAGGCCACGATGGATTTGCCGGTGAACTGGGGCATACCATTATAAGGCCGGGTGGAAGAATGCATAAAAGTACCGGTATGCACGGCAGCCTGGAATCATATGCCTCTGCAACCGGCGTGCGTGAAACTGCAATAGAAATGCTTACTGATTATCCTGAAGAACCAAGTCTTTTGCGTAACTATACCATTAATGAACTCACCAGCGAATCGGTATATGAATGTGCCATGCAGGGCGATAATATTGCCAATAATATATTTGAATTTACAGGAAAGATACTGGGAGAATCGCTTGCAAATTTTGTGATGTTCTCCTCCCCTGCTGCCATTGTTTTATTTGGAGGCTTAACCAAAGCAGGCAACCTTATATTGAACCCAACAAAAAAACACATGGAGGCAAACCTGTTGCCTATTTTTCAAAATAAAGTAAAACTGATTTTTAGCGAGCTGAAAGAATCTGATGCTGCTATTTTGGGGGCCAGTGCGTTGGTTTGGTAAATGATAAGTTATTCTAAAAAATTATAAAAATAAAAAAGGGCCAACAAAGTGAGCCCTTTTATTTTAGTTTAAATAGAATTATTTGATTTTTAAAACTGGCCGTAATTTATAATCTCCAGTTCCTTCTTTTTTTACTGATAACGCTGCATCAAAATCAATAACTATAGTTTCCAGAGTAGCATTTAATGCTTTGTTGATCTTAAGTTTTAACCCGGACTCTGAACCGCTTGGTATGGTGAGTGGATAAACAACTCCGGCATCTTTAATGGTATTGTTTGGCCCCAGCACAAAACGTATCTCTTTTACCACTTGCAAAGGAAACACACCTGTTCCCAATAAGGTATCCACCCCATTTTGATATGCCAGCAAATTATATATACCAGGATGAGTAGTCAATGTTACCCAACCGCTGTTACTTAAGGTATCATCCGAAAATTTAACCCTTACTTCCCTGATATCAACGTTTACTTCTTCGTAGGCTGTTGGGGCATCAGTTAAACGCACATTTAATGTAGAGCTGCCGTCAGTTTTATCCTTACTACAGGATATAAATGCAATTGAGGCAGAGAATAGGATAGCCGAAAAAATTAAGATTTTCTTTTTCATAAGTTATTTTTTTATTGTTCACTGTACCTTATGGAAAATCGTGCCAACTAAATAAAACGTGAAAAAAAATTTGAATTTTTCTTGTTAAAAATCTTTGTAGATTTTAACAAAGCCAAACATCTTATTTTTTATTGATGATAAATACTGCGGGCACCGCCCGCTCTCCTTCCTTATCGCTTGGCTTAATCGTTTCTTTACCATTTACCAGCATACAACTGCTGCCACCACCGTCTAAGTTCAATGCCTCAGTACAGCCTAAACCAATCAGCAGCTTTGCTTCCTGTGTTAATGTGGCGCCCTCGGCAATACCTGGAAACCTACCCTGAATGACCATTACAACAAGGTAACCATCGCTTGTATAACCCATGCAGGTTCGGGGATGTTTATCGTTGATGGCTTTGCCGGTGAATTTTAATTCTTCTTCATTAGTGATTTTTATTTCGCCATTTTGAACCAATACAGGCCCGCCACCAACTGCGGTTTTCATTTTCCATTTTAGTTTAGCAGAAAATTTATCAGTTGCTACTTTTATTGAAGAATCTTTTTCAGCTTTTACCGGTTGTTGAAAAGCTAATGGTTTCTTGTATGAGGAATCTGTATAAAGCCAGGCAACATCAGCATTTCGTTTTTTATCAATCCCGATAGCACTGCCTAAGGGATGGCGGTATTGAAAAGTATCTTTTCCTCTCATAGCTAACGTATGAATATTATAGGCAACCATCTTCCCATTTTTTATAACCACATTCAAATTCTGGTTTTTATCAAAATTGAAAAAAGTGCAATTCACAACAACCAATGGCTTATCATTCTTATCATAAAATTGTAACGGAGTTAATCTTCTGTCAAGCGTTGTATCGGTTGTAAAATCAAGATTTTTATCTTTTAGTTTTGCTTTTAAGTAGTAGCCAATAAAAGGCTTTCCATCCAATGAATCGGTTGTTTTAAAAACCTGTACGGTTGAAGGCAGGGGCCCAAATGCAGTATCAACATTTACCCATTTAGCCTGTGCAAATGCTACTGTGTTAACTAAAAAACAAACAGCCAGTAATAAACCGGCTGCTAATGATTTTTTATAAAATTTGCTATCCAACATTATACTTTGAATTTAAAAAACAACAAACCCAAAACCAAAAACTACAAACCCTTTTCCGCCATCCATTTGTTTTTTCCGTAACCTGGTATCACATGTTTTTCACTGTGGTAAGATGAACGAACCAATGGTCCGCTCTCTACATAATCCAACCCAAGGTTATAGCCAATTTCTCTAAGCTCTGCAAATTCGTCGGGATGTACAAAACGTACAACCGGTAAATGTTTTCTGGTAGGTTGCAGGTATTGACCAATAGTTACCACATCCACCTGGTTTGCTTTTAAATCTTTTAAAGTCTGAATTACTTCTTCTTTTTCTTCGCCAAGGCCAAGCATAATACCGCTTTTGGTACGCATGCCACCTTCTTTTAAAATCCTTAATGTTTCCAGGCTTTGCCTGTATTTGGCCTGGATGCGTACCTGGCGTGTAAGGCGTTCGGTAGTTTCAATATTGTGGCTCACCACTTCAGGCGCCGCATCTATCACACGTTGAATATTCTCTTTGTTACCCTTAAAGTCTGGTATCAGTGTTTCTAATGTTGTGGCTGGGTTTAAAGCCTTAATAGCTTTAATAGTATTGTACCAGATAATGCTGCCGCCATCCTTCAATTCATCCCTGTCAACCGAAGTAATTACCGCATGCTTAACTTTCATCAGGTTAATAGCTTCGGCCACACGTTGCGGCTCATTCCAATCTACCTCCAGGGGCCGGCCGGTGGCCACATTGCAAAATCCGCAACTTCGGGTACAAATATTCCCAAGAATCATGAATGTAGCAGTTCCTTCGCCCCAGCACTCGCCCATATTGGGGCAATTGCCACTTTCGCAGATGGTGTGCAGCTTGTGTGTATCAACCAGGTTACGCACATGGCGGTATTCTTCTCCTATTGGTAATTTAACCCTTAGCCAATTTGGTTTCTTAGTCCCGATAGCTATCGGGGTTTGTTCTATTATTCCGTCAATTACCGGCAATTCTATCATGAAGAGAAATTCTAAATATTAATGATTAGACCTGGTTCCTATTTTCTTTTACCCAATAAAACGGTGAAGTAGGCCGAAAAGAAAAATTGTTTTTCTTTATTATCAAACATCTGCGGTACCTTTTTAGAATAAAACTCAGCAGCAACACCTACTTCTATGGCCGAAACCAGATCATTATAACGTCCATAATCAAAACGGAGCCCCGGCTTAATATACAGGCCTGGCGTAAGTTTTAAATGATTCCAGCCGGTGCCCAGGGCCGGTCCTCTGTAAATACCGTCTTTATTTTTGAATTGTGAACTGTCTTCCGATTCGTACCGGATATATGTGAGTTCATTATTTTTTTTGACCTGCACCTCATAAGGCCGTAGTAAACCAAGTGAAATACCTCCGCCAACATTTGCAGTAATACTCACCCCGTTTTTATTACTTTTATTTCCTAATAAAAACTGTTTCTGCACTCCAAGCTTTATTGGGTAGAAATAATTAATCTTAGCGTAAATAAAAGGGGCTCCACCGGGGATATTGGAAGTTTGTTTTATCTCTTTCTGATGCCTATGTTCTGCTATCTCCAATTGAAACAAGGTCGCTTTTTTTGCTGATTTGGAATATCCTTTTTCGAAAGAAATTCCATACCCATCAGAAGTGAGCTTGATACCAACTGCATAATGTTTGCGGTAGGCGATAACTCCTTCCTCCTCTGCTTTTATCATGGCATTTACTTTATCACGCTTTGCTTCCTTCCGGCTTTTTTTAACGGGCCTCTTGTTTTCCTGCGAAAAAGCACCAAAAGAGAAGGTAAATAATGTTAAAAGAATCAATACTTTCTTCATGTAATTTTTTTACTTCAGTAAATTTATGCAAAAATACTATCTACTAACTAAAGATGATACATTTGCCCTGAGAACCGCTGCATTTAAAACATAAAACTTAAACTTTAACAAATGACTGCATCAATTGTTTATAAAGGACATTTAAGGTGCGAATGCACCCATATACAGAGTGGTACTGTAATTGAGACAGACGCACCAACCGATAACCGGGGTAAGGGAGAACGTTTTAGCCCTACTGATACGCTTTGTGTGGCATTGGCTACTTGCGTTGTAACTACCATGGCGTTAAAAGCAAATGACATGGAAATTGACCTTTCCGGCACTTCCATCGCCGTTACCAAACATATGTTGAGCGAACCCCGGAGGATTGGTAAGATTGAAGTTGTGCTGACTTTTCTAGAAACTTTACAGTTAGCAGAAAAAGACCTTACTATTTTACAAAGTGTGGGCGATAATTGCCCGGTTGCAAAGAGCCTGCATCCGGATCTGGAGGTGAAGATTGAGTATAAGTAAAACCCCCTCCGCCCCCTGAAGGGGGAACTTTGGAGAATGATTTTTCAATAGCTTTTTTCTGTGCTTCTGTGTTTCTGTGGCAAATTCCCTTCAGATCGAAGATCAGATCTTCACCTTAATTGTTTCGCAATAGTTTATTTCCAACACTGCAATCTAAGCAACGCTTTTTATTACAATATTCATTTTTTAGTTGAATCAAAGCCTGTGAGTCAAATGCTGTTTTGCTTTCAACCTGAAAAGATGTAAACCCCTTGGTAATGCTGTTCTTTTCTGCCTTAATTTCCTCGAGCCATCGCAATGCCTTGTCTTTATAGCTGTTTTCATTGTGGTAATGCCCGTACGCAAACAGCATTGGATTAACCGTGTTGATGAGAATGTTCTCAATCATCTGCTCACCCAGTTTTTTCTTTTTAAAAGCCGATGTTTCATCAAACACATAATGATAATGCCAGTAATCGTTGGCCGTTACCTCAAGTAATTGCTTGATGATCTTTAAATCATTCCCTTCTTTTATTTTTGAGAAAAGGTGCTGGCTCTTATGTACCAGCATGGCCAGTTGTGCAAGCCGCACCGAAGGAAAATTAGATGGCCGCATCCTTAAAAAAAGAAGTGAACCTTCAATTTTTTGCAGGTTGTATTTCTTTTTTAAATACCTGTATTCTTTCTGTAAAAGAATTGGATAATCTTCTGCAAAAACATCATCAAGCAAACCCGCCTGCCCAAATAACAATGCCTCCAGTTGATGAATCTGGTCTTTATGTTTGGCAAGTATATTTACAGAAATGGATTGAGCAATTCTTTCAAAAACTGAGCTGTTAAGCTTTATACCGAAATTTTTTGCCAGCAGGTACCAGAAAGATTCTTCCCAATGGTTATTATTCTTTTGCAGTTGATCAAGGATGAGTTGCGTTCTGTTTTCGAGTCTTTCAATCAGCAGCCGCTCTTTCCAGCTTTGCCAGGTAAGCGTATTTATTTGCTGAATGTGCTTTTGGCAGGGAATAAAATTATCAGCATTCATCAGTTCGTCATACTTGTTAAGTAGCAGTTTGGGTACTTTATCCTGTAAAATAAAAGTAGAACAGGGTAGATTCAGATTGGTATCGTGCTGCCAAACCACATGCAGAATAACATTTTTATAATTTTTATCGCCGCTGTGTTTGTGATTCTTCCAGTCGGATGTGTTGATATGTATCTCAATGCTGCCGGCCCAGACTGTATCGCCAATTTTTATTTTCGCATCGGTAAAATCGGGCCCCTGGTTACTGTTGATGCTGCCGGGATGGATGATCTGCAACGATTCGCCTTCCTCAGTAACTAAATGGTTGGGGTTAAAGTATTGAAATTGCCAGATGTATTGAAGCAACCTTTCTGTCATAATGGATAATTGATAATGGAATAATTGATAATGCCTCAAAATTCAATCAGCTTAATGATCTTTGCAGAATAAACTTAGCAAAAATTAATGAAAATTAAAAGCAAATGCATTATCCATTATCAATTAAAATGTTATCAATTGCCTGCACTACCCTACTTACCGGCAAACCCATCACATTGTAAAAATCGCCTTTTATAGTTTTGATGCCGACAACGCCAATCCATTCCTGTATGGCGTAAGCCCCGGCCTTATCGTAAGGCTTATAATTATCAACATAAAATTCAACCTGCTCTTGTGTAATTGGATGAAAAATAACCTCTGTAGTTTCGGCAAATGAAATTTCTTTATCGCCATACAAAATAACCACACCAGTAATTACATGATGTTTTTTACCGCCAAGCAATGATAATATACTGATAGCATCTTCCCTGTCTTTTGGTTTGCCAATGATATTATTTTTTAAAACAACAATAGTATCTGCAGCAAGTATCGGTATTGCTGTTCCTTTTATTTGCTTTACTGCAAGTGCCTTATTACGGGCAATATGAATGGCCGTTCGTTCCATATCATAGTCTTCCGGATAAGATTCATCAGTCTCCTGAACTACTATTTCAAATGGCACTTCGGCCCATTCCAGTAATTGTTTACGACGTGGTGATTGGGAAGCTAAAATAATTTTCTGCATAAACCTAAAAGGTTTTTCAAAGTATATGTAAAACTATAAGCCATTATAAAACCTTATAAGTTTGAACATTTACGAATAAATTTTAAAGAAGACCATTGACAAAAGGCCCGCCAGCATCACCAGTTTAATAACAGTACTCAACTGATGATAATCTTTTGGAACCTGCGCCTGGTATAATTTTTGTAAAATCCATAACAGGGGCGCAATAATCAGCCCGACACTGTATGCAATACTCCAGTACCAGCCAAGCTGCCAAACATAAACCTGAATAATACATATCATGCCAATTAAAACAACCAGCCATACAGCCACAAAAACTTTACTGGCCGGTATGCCCCAGGCAATTGGAATTGTTTTACAGCCGTATTTTTTATCTCCTTCCATGTCTTCCATGTCCTTAACCACTTCCCTTATAAGCGAAATAACAAAGGCAAAACCAGCATACAAAAAACTGATCCGCATAAAACGATTCAATAAGGCCCGGTAGTCAATACCTTCACAATTACTACAATAAAAACTACGATAGTAACAAAGAAAGCAAACCAAAATTACCCAGGCCGTAAGTAGCGATATCAAAATGTTTCCAACCAGTAATTTCTTTTTTAAACTGATGCTGTAAGCAAATAATAAAATAACACAGATTGTGTTGGAAAAGCCAAGCCAGAAAACCGGCGTTTGCGAATCCACATAAAAACCAATCAGGATTGCAATTAAAGAAAAGGCAATATGCATTACTATTGCCCATCGCCTCTTGATCAGCTTATCTATAATTTTCTTTTCGGGTTTGTTTATTTCATCAATGTTGCGGTCAAAATAATCATTAATGATGTTGCCGGCGGCGGAAATAAGCAAGGAAGATATAATAAGCAATAAAAAATGTGATTTTTCAAAAAAAGTATTAACCCTTTTTTCGTAAAACGGTTCAACGAGCGAAAAATAAAACAACAACTGCGTTATGGCAATCATAACCAGGTTAGGCAGGCGTACCAATCTTAAAAAAGCGGTAATTAATTTCATGAAAAATTTATGAAAGCGAAAATAAGCATTGGAATTTAAAATCCGCTATTTACCTCGAAGCAACAGTTGTATCAAGGTCCCAGTGGCCGTTCAGTTTCAAAACCTTTTCAATTACATCCCTTGCACATCCTTTGCCTCCTGCAATGGGTGAAATGTATTGAGATACCTGTTTAATTTCAGCAACTGCATCTGCCGGGCAGCAGGGCACACCGGTTAACTGCATGGGAACATAATCGGGTATATCGTCGCCCATAAACAAAATTTCATCCCAGTTAAGCTGATGCTCTGCAACATATTCCATCAGTTTTTCTTTCTTATTATCCACTTTTAAAAAGCAATCATCAACGCCAAGTTTTTCTAATCTTTCCCTTACTGCGGTTGAAGTGCCGCCAGAAATGATTACCACACGATAGCCTTTTTTTATGGCCAGTTGCAATGCATAACCATCTTTAATATTCATCAGCCTTGCCATCTGCCCATCATTTAAAATAAGTAAAGAGCCTTCGGTAAGCACACCGTCAACATCAAACACAAAGGTTTTTATGGCTTTAAATTTTTCGAGAACACTCATTAAGATTGTAGATTTTAGATTGCAGATTTTAAATTTGACATGCAAATACGAGCGGCCTTAACTCTGCAATCGTCAATCTAAAATCTCAAATTATTTTTGACCGTCCCTCCACTCATACACCCAACTGCTTTGTATCATTTCCAGGTGGCCTTCGTTACTGTCTTCAGTCTTGCCTTCAAAGCGTGGAATTTCCAAAACCCATTTCAACAGGTCGGTAAACCGGATGCGGTAAATTTTACTTTCAGTAAAATCATCGCCAAAACGCTCGTATAATTTCATGGCAATGTCTTCGTAATCGTTCCAGTTTATGGGGGGTTCAAAAGTCATAATGTAAAAGAATGTGCTAATGTGCTGACGTGCTAATTAGCTAATTTTTTAAAGTTAAGATATCTCAATAATTAAAGGCAGCATGCTGATAAGGCATTAGCAAATTAGCACATCAGCTAATTAGCTAATTTTCTACTCTCCCAAAAACTGTGTCTGATCCGGCAAAGTGACGGTGATATTTCCACTCCCATCCTGCAACACACATTGGCAACCCAGGCGTGAATTTATTCTTGGATTTACGGCACGATCAATAAAATCTTCTTCCTTGTCACTCAGTTCTTCCAAAAAGACGTCTCCCTCATCAACATAAATATGACAGGTACTGCAGGCGCAAACCCCGCCACAGTTGTGGTGCAATTCAATATCATTTTTTAAAGCTACTTCTAAAATAGACTGGTCGGGTTCAATTCCGGATAAAGTTATCGGTTCAAGGCCTCTCTGTTCAAACTTGAATGTTATATCATACATAATCGTGCAAATTTCGGGTTGCAAACCTACTTTAAATTACCAAATAGGGAAAATATAAGTTGAGCATGCTATCTTTTAAGTTTGAAATGTAAAAAGCTTTTACTACTTTTCGCTTTTAACCACAAGCAAACAGCTTATGACTTTTAAGACGATCAATTCATTGAAAACTGCCCTTTTTTTTTCGGCAATACTGCTGGTTTCCTGTGCTGATGAAAAGAAAAAAGAACAACCCAAGCCTGAGAAAGGCCGCATTAAAACTCAAGTAAAAAAAGAAGCTGCCACAAAAACCCAGCGGCCTCCCATCATCAATATAGTAGATACCATTGCGCCCAAAATGACGGTGGCATACTGTAACGACAGTGCTGCTACTTTTGAACGCATTGGTTTAAAACTTGAAAAAATTTACGGAACTAAACTGCCTGAGTACATAAAGAAGAATAACCTGAAAACAGCAGGTTACAACATGGCCTGGTACAAAAAACAAAAGGCACCCTTCTTTTTTGAAGCGGGAATACTGGTTAATAAAGCAGGGGCAAAACCGGTTAAAGGAGTTCAGATACGACAACTGAGCGCTGGTAAGGCATTAATAGTACATTTTTATGGGCCATTTGAAATGTTGCCGATGGGCTACGATGCTGTTAAAGAATGGATGACAGAAAATAAAAAATCACCCGCCGGACCCAGCTACGAAATTTATGTAACCGACCCCATTGATAAAAACGGAAAACCCGTTGATTCTTACAAAATACAAACAGATATTGTGTTTCCAATTAAATAAGGATTGTCTTTTACCTTTTGTCAGAATTATTTTATTTGTCCCTTTGGGGACGATAGCTTGGTAGAAATTAAAAAGATTGAAGAAAAAATGCCGTAGGCATGATAGATTATTACGCAAGTGTATCGTGCCTACGGCACTTTGTTATATTTTTTTTGTTCTACCAACCTACCGCCTCTACCAGGCTTTTTATGTTACATCCTCCAAAGGGTTAACCTTTCATAATACTATCTGTAAGTTTTATGTAGATGTTTTTGAGGCCGGGGTGATCAGCAAGAATACGTAAATGCTTCTCAATTGTAAAAATATCGTTTCTAGCTGCAGGGCCGGTTTGCACATCAGCAGGTGAAGCATGTTGAATGCGCTCAGCAGTTTCTTTAATTAGCGGAGCAAGCAAATTAAAATCAACCTGTTCATCTTTACAAAACTCTTCTGCCAGTGCATATAAATGATTGGTGAAATTACTAACCACAACCGCTGCCACATGCAGTTTCAACCTTTTTTCATCATTTGCTTTGCTTACGTTTGTAGATAAACTTTTAGCAAAATCTTCAATCACGGTAATGGTTTCTTCTGTACTACCATCAACCAACAAAGGGATATCGTTTGCATATTGCATTTCCTTTCGCAAACTCTGCAATGGGTAAAGCACCCCATAATTAACGGAAACATTTTTCAGTACATCTTTTGAAACCGAACCTGCTGTATGCAGTATCAATTTATTTCCCAGGTTAAAGTTTTGATTAAGATCGGACAATGAAGTATCTGCAACTGCAACTAAGTAAAGTTCTGCATGCTTGTTCATTTCGCCACTGTAATCGCTATAGGCACAATTCAATTCATCGGCCAGTTCTTTTGCATGATTGGCATTACGGCTTATTACCTGTACAACCTGGTGCCCGTCTTGTTTGCACAAACGGCCTAAAACAGTTGCCACATTTCCCGAACCGATGATTACAATCTGCATAACTTTGCATTAAATATGAAACTCACACAAAGGTTAGCAATAGGCTACATACAAACAAAATTTAAATTGCTTAGTGCTATTTCAAAAAAGAAAGCTGCAGAAAAAGCTTTTGTGATTTTTGGTACACCCTTTATGAAATCGGTACGAAAAGGCCCGGTAAAAAATGCTGAGATCATTCATTTTCAGCTAAACCAGAAAAAAATGAATGGATACCGGTGGAACCATCCTCAAAACAAAAAGGTATTGATTTTACACGGCTTTGGTTCTGCCGCTCACAAATTTGAAGACTATGCAACCATACTTGTGGCAAACGGATTTGAAGTACTGGCATTTGATGCGCCAGCGCACGGCAACAGCGAAGGCGATACCACAAACGCCATTGAATATTGTGCTATGATAAAGGAGATCATGCAGAAATTTGGCCCTATAGAAAATTTTATAGCGCATTCTTTTGGTGGTATTTCATTAAGTCTTGCGTTGGAAGATATGCCGCATAACGAAAATACCCGTGTGGTATTTATAGCACCGGCAACTGAAACCACCTCTGCCGTAGATGGTGCTTTTAAAATGCTGAAACTAAAAAATGAAGCCGTGCGGAAGGAGTTTGAAAAAATAATTTTAAAAGTAAGTGGCAAACAAATTGCCTGGTTTTCCATTCGCCGGGCAATGGATAATATTAAAGCCAGCATACTTTGGATACATGATGAAGATGATGATATTACACCCTGGGCAGATGCCTTACAAGTAAAAAAAGACAACCACCCCAACATAAAATTCGTACTTACAAAGGGACTGGGACACAATAAAATTTACCACGATGCAGATGTTAAAAACATGGTAAAAGCATTTTTAAATTGAGCTAAAATTCTACCCCGCTCAATAAGATTTATTTTGATTTTTCAATTTTAAACTAATATTGCACACAAAGCTGCCAACTTTTTTATGGCAATGTTCAGCTAAGTACAACAGTACAAGTGAGTGACACAACGATGTTCAATAGTAGTACCACAGCTTGTTTCAAAAGAAAAGACAAAAATAAACATGGCTAAAAATCTGTTAATAGTGGAGTCCCCGGCAAAAGCCAAAACCATTGAAGCAATTCTTGGAAAAGACTTTGAAGTGAAAAGTTGCTTTGGTCATATTCGTGACCTGGAGAAGAATGATATGGGCATAGATATCGCCAATAATTTTAAACCTAAATATATTATCTCTCCAGAAAAAACAAAAGTTGTAAGCGAATTAAAAAGCATGGCTAAAAAAGCAGAGACTGTCTGGCTGGCATCGGATGAGGATCGTGAGGGAGAAAGCATCAGTTGGCATTTAGCCGAAGTGCTTGGTTTAGATGTAAAAACAACCAAGCGTATCGTATTTCATGAAATTACAAAACCAGCCATTCAAAAAGCGGTATTGAATCCCCGCATTATAGATATGAACCTGGTAGATGCACAGCAGGCCCGCCGGGTGGTTGACCGCATCGTTGGTTTTGAACTCAGCCCTGTTTTGTGGCGCAAGATTGGCATGAGTGGCGGCTTAAGTGCAGGCCGTGTACAAAGTGTAGCCGTAAAATTAATTGTAGAAAAAGAAAGAGAGATAAACCAATTTACACCCGTAAGCAGTTTTAAACTGGAAGCAACTTTAGCAGCAACCGATCTTAATAATAAAACGGTTTCTTTTAAAGCAGAAGGCAGTAAGTACAATAATGAAACCGATGCCGAGAAGTTTTTACAAAGCTGCATTGGTGCCGATTACAAAGTAAAAGACATTCAGGTACGCCCAGGAAAACGTACACCTGCAGCGCCTTTCACCACATCTACCCTGCAGCAGGAGGCCCGCCGTAAACTTGGATACGGTGTAAGCAAAACCATGTTGCTTGCACAAAAATTATACGAAAGCGGTAAGATAACGTACATGCGTACCGACAGCGTAAGCCTGGGCGAAACTGCCATGGACGCTATTAAAGAAGAAATAAACAGCAGCTTTGGCGCCAACTACCTGCAGGTGCGTAAATACAAAAACAAAAATGAAAGTGCACAGGAAGCGCATGAAGCCATTCGTCCTACATACATGCAGGTAAAAAACGTGGGCGACCCGGATTTGCAACGTTTATACGAACTGATCTGGAAAAGAACCATCGCATCACAAATGGCTGATGCGGAATTGGAA
>JBBRCM010000025.1:0-35051 GCA_038204855.1 Chitinophagales bacterium | reverse complement strand
AATCAGCTATGATCATTTGCCGGGACAGGTTTATCTGCCTACCTCCAACCATTCCATAGGTGGCTTATACGCTATGGCCAGCCATTATTGCTTTGGCGATTTTGATGATGCCGGAAAACTGATGGGGCTGGCACCTTACGGCAGGCCGGGAATTTATGCAGACGATTTATTTATTTTAAAAGATGGAAATGTTTGGGTTGATGAAGATATCATGCATACCTATTTTACACAACCTGCAGACGCGGTGACCAGACCCTTTAAAGATCATTTTAAATACTACGCAGCTATTGCCCGGTGGGTACAGGACGAAGCTGAAAAAGCCATCTGTTATGTTTTTGAAGAACGCATGAAATTACATGCCCACAAAAATATTTGTTATGCTGGTGGTGTAGCATTAAATGCAGTTGCCAATACAAAACTTATTGAACAAACCGGCGTAAAAAATTTATACATAGAACCTGCAGCCGGTGATAATGGCCTTGCCCTTGGTTGTGCTTATTATGGCTGGATGCAGGTGTTACAAAAAGATAAAGTACCGCATAGTGGCAGCACTTTTTTTGGAAAATTGTATGGAGATGATGAAATTGAAAATGTTTTAAATAAGCAATCTGCTAACCTCTCTTTTAAAATGGAAGAGGAATTTGAAAAAAAAATTGCAGGGTATTTACTCGAAGGTAAAACCGTTGCCTGGTTTCAGCAGGGCTGCGAATTTGGCCCCCGTGCATTAGGCCATAGAAGTATTTTAGCAGACCCCCGAAGTGCAATCGTACAAAATCATATCAACAGCAATATAAAATTCAGGGAAGATTTCCGGCCCTTTGCACCGGCCGTTTTATTTGAAGATAAAGACCAGTATTTTGAATTGGGTTTGGAAAGTCCGTACATGATTTTGATAGACAGGATTAAAGATGTATGGAAAGATAAAATGCCGGGCATTGTACATGTAAACGGAACCTGCCGTGTACAGACAGTGAAAGATACAGATGAACCCTTTTACAAATTATTACAGGAATGGAAAAAGCTAAGCGGTATTTCAGTTTTACTAAATACCTCTTTCAATAAAAAAGGAATGCCCATTGTGGAAACACCTGCAGAAGCCATTGATTTCTTTTTAACTTGCGGTTTAGATGTGCTCGTTTTACACAATTATATCATTACCAAACAATGATCAAATACCTGCAACTACCTTTTTATTTTGATGTAGAAAAAATGCAGCAGGAAACCCGTTTGCTGGGTGATGAATATTGGAAGCTTCATTTTCAGGTTAAGCATTACGATGGAGAATGGAGTGCCATACCCTTGCGCAGCATCAACGGAGAAACCGGTAACGGTTTTATTTCGCCGGTTGAAGAAGATGTGTATGCCGACACGGTTCTGTTAAATGCATGCCCTTATTTAAAAGAAGTGTTACATACTTTTCAATGCCCCTTATTATCAGTAAGGCTTTTAAAACTTACCGCAGGCACACAGATACATGAACACAAAGATGCTGACCTCTGCTATGAAGAAGGCCTGGTGCGTTTTCATATTCCGGTGGTAACTAACAAAGCTGTTGCGTTTTTTTTACAAAGAGAAAAAATGGAATTGCAGGAAGGCGAATGTTGGTATATGAATTTAAATCTGCCTCATGCGCTGCACAATAAAAGCAGTAGCGACAGAATTCATTTGGTGATTGATGCCAGGGTGAACGATTGGGTGACAGCCTTTTTTTCTTCCGCAGAAATAAAAAATAAAAAAGAAATCGCTGATGTTCCAAAACACAGTGTGGAAGAAACCGTTCAGATAATTGCCAATCTCCGCAGTATGAATACAACTGTATCAAACCAACTGGCAGATGATATGGAGAATACAAATAGCCGGGAAGACGGAAAGACGGGAAATTTTTAATTGCAATTATTTTTGCCTTATTGCCTTACCGGCAAAAATTATTTTTTTAATTACAAATCAGCCCACATCCTGAACAAATTGCTATGCGTTTGCAATAACAGGTTTGTTTCACCAGCATTGGGTGCCTGCTGGTAAAGCGATGCATGTATCTGATTTAATTGATACAGCAATTGCCGCTGCTGCGGATCTTTTACATTGCTTTGTATCCAGGTAACAGCCGCCAGCCCTTCGCCACTTTTAATTTCATTTACACAATGCAAAAACTGGCATGGATACAATATAGCATCGCCTTTGGCAGGTTTCAATGAAACAGTTCCTGCACCGGTTTGTATCAGCAACTCACCTCCTTCATAGGTACCGGGTTCGCTTAAAAAAACCGTCATTGCCAAATCGGTACGGATTGGCGGATTGCCCATTACCGGGCTATCTACATGCCAGCCATAATATTTACCTGTGGTGTATTTACTGATAATAAAAGGGTATACCGTTTTTGGCAATGCTGCAATATTAAAAAGCGGGCTTGCCTGTATGGCTACATTCAGCAACGCATGTATTGCTTCCATGGTTTCATTACCTGCTTCTAACTGCAGGTTGTTTTTAACTTCTTTAGCAGCCATGCTGGCGGTCATTTTACCATCAATAAAATTTGATTTTTCAACCAACTTTTCTATAGCTTTTATTTCATCGGCCTGCAGTAAGGCAGGAATATGTAAAAAGTTCTGACTCATTTTATTTTGATTAAATTTTGCTGAAGTAAATATAATATTTAAAAAAACTAATTACGTAACCATTGCAGCATATTGGGGTAAACAGGTTTACCGGGTTGGGCTTCATCATTTTTTTCCAATGCCATGCCCGTCCACTGCAACATGGGCACCCCAAAATAATGGCCTTGTTTAAAATTTTCTGCAATACTGCTGCCGCCGCCTTTATAACCCTCATCATGAAAAACAAAAGAGGCATCAATGCCTAAGTGCACGCAGGCTGCGTAGCTCCAGGCTATCGACATCATTTCCTCTGCATCTCTCATGTCTCTTTTTGCAATATCATGTTCGCATAATAAACTTCTTTCGGCAGCCGGTACCACTGCAATATGCCCGGCTTCGTGTAAAATATCGCCGGGATATTTTAATTTCGCGCTGTCAACAATGATGGCTCCTTTATCAATAGAAATACCCGGTAAAAAAGTATCTGTATCAATGCAGCCGAACTTTACAGCAATGCCAATAGACTGTAAAAATTGTACTGCTTTTTCAAAAAAAAGCAGCTGTTGCTGCGGAATATTATCTAACATAAAACTTATCCTTTTTATTTAACTGCATTGTATCTTTATCTTAATGAAACCAGCTACAACCAGATGAAGGATGCAATAATAAACATTTCTGCCTCAACAGAAAAAGGCAATTTACCGGTTATGCATTTAAAACGTTACTGGCAAAAATACCAACTAAAAAAAACCGGTGAACTGAATAATAATGCATTTCAAAATGAATGGAATATTGACACTACCCTGCTGGCTGTGCTGGGCCTTGGGCTTGAACAAACATTGAAACAGATCTACAACAGCCCGGCTGATTTTAATGCATTTGAGAACTGGGTATTAAATACCAATAACGGGCAATTATCTGCAAACAAGATAGAAGAATTTAATGCTTACATAATAGAGCGATCCGGTGCAGGAAGCAGTGAACCAATTGAACAAGTATTGGATGAAAATGATATTAACTTCTGGAATGAGAACGGTTATCTCATCATCGAAGATGCCATAACAAAAACCGATTGCGAAGATACCATTGCAGCCATTTGCGATTTTATTGACGTTAAAAGAGATGACCATTCCACCTGGTACAATGCGCATCCATCCCGCCAGGGAATTATGGTACAGCTTTTTCAACATGCAGCGCTTGAAAAAAACCGGGCCTCCCAAAAAATACGGAAAGCCTATGAGCAATTATGGAACAGAAAAGACCTTTGGGTAAATACAGACAGGGCCGGTTTTAACCCGCCGGAAACAGCTACCTGGAAATTTTCGGGCCCCAAGATGCATTGGGATGTAAGCCTTGCCTTGCCCATTCCTTTTGGTTTGCAGGGCATTTTATATTTAGCTGATACAGCTGCCAACCAGGGTGCATTTACATTGGTGCCGGGTTTTCAAAACAGGATTGAAAACTGGCTTAATAGTCTTGCCCCTGGAAGCAACCCACGCAACGAAGATATTTATGCATTGGGCACAAAACCCGTTGTTGCCAACGCCGGCGATTTTATCATCTGGCACCAGGCATTGCCACATGGCAGCAGTGCCAATACCTCTATCTTACCAAGATTTGTGCAATACATTAACTATGCACCCCTTGATGCAACAGTAAGAGATGAATGGATTTGATAAATTATCATAAAAAATTACTGCCTATTTTTACTTTATGAAATTTCTATTATGGACCATCGGAAAAAATAATGAGCCTTTTGTAAAAGAGGGCATCGAACTTTTTACAAAAAGAATCAGCAACTACTACCCCGTTGAATGGAATATTATTGCCACTGCAAAAAATGCAGCCAGCCTTAGCGAATCTGATCTAAAGAAAAAAGAAGGAGAAATAATCATTAATCTTTTGCAAAAAGAAGATTATGTAGTCCTGCTTGATGAAACCGGAAAACAATTAAGCAGTGAAGAGCTTGCAAACTTTATACAGCTCAGGGCAAATGAAAGCACAAAGAATATTGTGTTTTTAATTGGCGGTGCTTTTGGCGTGAGTGAAGCTGTAAAAAAGAGAGCTAATTACCAATGGAGTTTAAGTAAACTTGTTTTTCCGCACCAGTTGGTGAGGCTTATTTTAGCCGAGCAGCTTTACCGGGCATGCAGCATTAACAGGAATGAAAAATATCATCATAGTTAGTAAGTTGTTGTGTACCCTAAAAGTTACTAGACAGATTTAAAGAGGAAGGGAAAATCTGAAGGGAGTCAACAAACGGAAATTATTTAACAAATAAATTATAATGATGGAAAACAAAAAGGGAATAGCCGTATTTGAAAGTAAGCGAATACGCAGATATTATGACAGTGCCAAAGATGTTTGGTACTTTTCGTTAGTGGATATTGTAGGTGCCCTTTCTGATTCGGCAAACGCCACCGATTATTTGAAAAAATTAAGAAAACGAGATGCTGAACTAAATGGCTACCTGGGGACAAATTGTCCCCAGGTAGAAATGGAGGCTGCATCGGGTGTTAAGCGAAAAACGCTTGCAGGCACAGCCCAGCATATATTCCGGTTAGTGCAATCCATCCCTTCACCTAAAGCAGAGCCATTTAAACAATGGTTGGCCAAAGTAGGCTACGAAAGAATGCAGGAAATAAGCAACCCCGAGCAAAGTTTGGAGAGGGCCAGAGAGAACTGGCAGAAACTGGGCAGAAGCGAAAAGTGGATCCAGCAAAGAATGACCGGACAGGAAACCCGAAACAAACTAACCGATTACTGGAAAGAAAGTGGTGTACAAAAATCGGATGAGTTTGCTTTTCTCACCAATATCATTCATAAGGAATGGACGGGTTTTACTGTAAAAAGCCATAAGGATTTAAAAGGGCTGAAATCTCAAAATCTAAGAGACCATATGAGCGAAGCAGAATTAATTTTTACAGCATTAGCCGAACTTAGTACAAGACAAATAGCCGAAACAGAAAAAGCAAAAGGAGTAACTGAAAATGCTAAAGCAGGTAAGAAAGGCGGTGCAGTAGCAAAAAATGCAAGAAAAGAATTAGAAGCCCAAACAGGAAAAAGTGTAGTTACAGGCGAAAACTTTTTACCTCCAAAAAAAGGAAACAGAAAGTTGAAATAATTAATTTACCTAAAAGCCAACTTTGAGGTTAAAACTTATACCCAATTCGTTTTCTGCGATGGATGAAATATCAGTTGCGGGCAACTTTAGCTGACCGGTTATTCAATTTGTCCTTTTGCTACCCATTTGGATTATTATATACTTATAAGCACTATTTAAATCTAAAAAACCTATTGATCTAATTCGTTTTAAATATTTTATCCCTTAACAAAGTATACTCACCCTTAACTTCTATAAAATAAGTGGCCGAAGCTATATTATCCAGGTTTGTTATACTGAACTGGTTTAGTCCTTTAATGGCGTTGACTTCAATTACCCTTATATTTCTTCCATTTATATCAATAATCCGGATAGATAATTTTTCGGCTTTTTCGGTAGTGACAGCAACATCGATTCTGTCCCTGAATGGATTTGGATAAACGGAATTGAGTCCTGCGGCAGTTCCATCAGTTTTCATAGCCACCACATTAGAGTAAACCGAACGATTGTCTTTATCTACTATTTTTAAGCGATAATAGTTTACTGTTCCTGCAGGGCTACGATGGATATAACTGTAGTTACTCTGTATTGAGCTGTAGCCTTTGGCGGCTATCGTAGCAATTTTTGAAACAGCCGTGTTATCGGTCCAGTTCTCCAGTTCAAAATGATCGCTATTGATCTCCTGTGCAGTAGACCACTGTAAAAAATTATCCTTCCCTGCCCTTTTTCCGGTAAACGTAAGCAGGTCAACCGGCAGCACGCCACCCAATGTAACCAGCAGGTGCAATGACACGCCGGCACAAAGCGGTTGTGGTGCAATGGCAGTAACATCACAAAGGGAATAGGTTACCAGGTCGGGGCCCGTATAATTGAACGGCGGGTTATAAGTGTAACTACCATCCGTATAAAAATCCACGGTACCACCCCGGGTGGTTGCCCGGGTTTGGATGAGGGTATGCGGCCCACCGGTATTGATGGTAATACCGGCCATACTTATTGGATTGCTGTTAGGTTCGTAATCATTATCGGTATAATTTCCGTTCACCGGCACATTCATATTGGTATATCCAAAATCATCTCCGCCAAATGGCGGATCATTGGCCGCACCGTTACCTTTAGTAAGCACATCAATATGCAATTCGGCAGTAGCACAAGCCGGGATTGGAGTTGCATTATCACAGATTGTATAACTGATGCTGACCGTTCCATGGAAATCGGGCGCCGGTGTATAGGTATAGGTTCCGGTGCTGTTGATCACCAGTGTACCCCCGTTGGTAACGCCCTTACCGGTTGTGGTTAAACCACCGATGAATACCGGCGTGCCCACAGTTCCGTTAAGATCTTCCAGCCCATCTCCATCGCTGTCGTATTTAAATGCGGTTACCGTGAACGGATTTGCCTGCGGATCACGGTCGTTATCTTTCACATTACCATTTAAGGCAGCGCCGTACGTAATCTTTTCGTCGTTATTGGCGATAACGCTGTTGCCCACAGCCCGTAATTGACTTACGGTGATTGACAGCCAGGCAGTATCTAAAGCGGGGTTTACATTATTATCCGCTATCGTGTAAGGCACGCTCATGGTACCGGTGAACCCGGCGGAAGATGTATAGGTATACGCTCCCGAAGCCAGTATGGTTAATGCACCTGCATTGGCAACCGTAGTGCCATTATCATCTATTCCACTTACGGTAATACTTCCGGAAGTAGTTGCCACACCTGTATTATCTATGAAACCAGTGAACAGTATTCCATCGGCCTCCAGGTCAAAATCATTGATGATGGTGGCGCCGCTTACAGCAGTATTTATCCAGGTACTGTTCTCATCATTCACTGCGAAAGTAGCATTGGGTATCTGTATAGTAATGGTAAGCGTTGCTGTTGCGCAGGCGCCGGGTCCCGGCGCACAGGTAGCCACGTTCAACGTGAGTATATCACAGATCTTATAAGTAAGTACATCGGTTCCAAAGTAGCCGGGGTTTGGCGTATATTGAATGAGGCCATTTACCGGGTTCACCGTGGCTGTGCCATGCAAAGGAGCTATGGTGATCACGGGTTGGGTCAATTGATTTTCATCAGGATCATAATCATTATCGAGTACATTTTCGTATACGGGTTGGTCCATATTCGTGGTATCCACATCATTTACCGCAACGGGCGGTGTATTAACAGCGGGGTTGATGATGTTGATAGTGACCGTAGCCGGTATCGATGTCTGCGGGGGAATGCCGTTATCGGTAACGGTATAAGTGAATGTTACAGTACCGGTGAAACCAGTGGCTGGTGTAAAAGTGACTGTACCATCATTATTGTTGGTGAGGGTGCCGGCGGCCGGCGGGTTCAAAGCACTGAGATTGGTAACCGTTAACATATTGCCTTCCGGATCCGTATCATTGGCCAGCAGGTTAACCGTAACGGCCTGGCAAGGTGGCCCGTCCTTAGTATCATCAAGTGGCGTTGGGGTGCGATTTACCACTACGATCACAACCATGGCCGAATCAGAGAATGGACTTCCGCAGGCAGGCGTTGGTTCGGTCAATGAATAGTAAAGTGTATCATTTCCGGTAAATCCTGTATTTGGTGTAAATATTATATTCCCGTTAACGTCAACGGTTGCTGTGCCCGAATTTGGAGGAGTGGTGATGGTTACTGTATACAAATTACCTAAAACCGGGTTTTCCGGATCGGTATCATTGGCCTTTACGTTGATGGTCTGTTGCACAGCACTCAATGCACCGGCGGGATAATCGTCATTTGCTACAATCGGTCCGTTGCTGATGTTCACATAAGCATAGGCAGTATCGGCAAGTCCACTCGTAATATCCAGCACCCGGTAAACCATGGAACGCACTCCATTATAGGTTGTGTTAGGTGTATAATTAATAACTCCCGTTGAGGCGTTGATGGTAGCTATTCCGGAAGCGGGAGCAGTGATGATGCTATATGTTTTTGCACCCGCTACCGGGAAATAATCATTGGCAGCAGTGGCAATATTTACGGCAATGCTGTTAGGTGTATTCGCTGTATCGGGCATGGCCATGGGCGCACGGGTAGCAATGACAAAACAAGCGGGTGGTGCGGTATAATTTATAAATAGTGTTGGCCTGTCTCCCGTATTAGCTGCTTGTTTACTAAAAAAATTGATATAGGGGTTGCCACCACCCGTTTCAGGTCCTTTCATTAAAAGTCCCAAGTTAGCATATGTACCATCCTGCCACTGCTGAACTAATGAGGTTATATCCCAATTAATCGCAGTGCCACTTGCTGTTGCATTAGTTACGGTAGTAGTTACATAGGGCGTAGCACCAAGGTTACCTGTAAAATCGCCACCAGATGTAGTCCAGTTATTTCCCGCCGAGGCAGTGGCCCAATTTGAAGGTACGCCATTGGCACTGCCAGCGCATGCTCCTGCACCTTCAGTAAAGCCTCTTGTTAACCTGTAAACAGAAATTGCCTGCGTATTATTTGCAGCAGTCTGTAACTTCATACTTAGCGTGGCAGAATTTATTGTTGAACCGGCAGGAATACCGGGAAAGGTAAAATTAGAAACAAGCCTTCCTATTTGAGTAACGCCCCCAATATCACTAATATTACAAGCTCCGTAGTTTTTTGTATC
This sequence comes from Chitinophagales bacterium, assembly GCA_038204855.1. Classification (GTDB taxonomy): domain Bacteria; phylum Bacteroidota; class Bacteroidia; order Chitinophagales; family Chitinophagaceae; genus Ferruginibacter. Next base: position 25,738 of record JBBRCM010000025.1, on the reverse strand, counting down.
TGGAGACCATAGAACATTATCGGTCTGATGCGTAGCTGTTACACTTCCCAACCCATTTGAAGTAGTATAGGTGACACTAAGGACAGGCGCAAATGTACCTTCACTCGAACTAAATGTTTTGGGCTCGTTAGCGCCACCTTCAGTATTAAATTTTAACAACATGCCCATGTTGGAAGCCGGAGTATTATACCAACCCTGTATCAAACTGTTATTTATCGCCCAGGTATAAGTGCCGGTAGTGCTTACATTGGTTGTAGCCTGCACTGTTGCATCAAAATCGCCTCCGGCTATTGTCCATGGATTGGTGGCGGTCCAGTTTGGCGTGCCGTTGGCATTACAAAGGCTCCCTTCCGCCCAGGCAGTAGTAACCTTATGTACATTTATAGCAAACGCGTTACTACTTTGTACAGCCGTAGCAACCATCTGCAAGGTTGCGCCTGTTATTGTTGCACCTGCCGGAATAGATGAAAGATCAAATTTTAATAAAGCTCTTAAACGGCTGTTGTTCTGACCGTCTACTAAAATGGAAGTACAAGAGCCATAGTTCCTGGTAGTTGAACCTTCATTCAGATAATTATCCGCTGCCGGGTGTAGGGGAAGGGTATTACTGACTCCTAAATATCCATTTTGATAGGTACCGCCATCACAGGCATTATTAGTAACGCTAACCGTTACAGTGGCAGTTTTGGAATAGCCCACACTATTTACCACCCGATAGGTGAAATTATCTGTTCCTGCATAATCGGGGTTCGGTATATAGGTTATCGTATTATCGGTATTGATCGACACCCTGCCATTGACAGGGTTGGCTGTTATCGCCGAAACCGTTAACGGACCGGATACAACCGGAACATCATTGGCCAATACATTGAACCGTCCGATAATATCCTCCGGGATGGTAAAGGCATCGTTGGATGCATTGGGAACGTTGGCAATATTACCTACCGTTATGGTATAAGTCCCGGTTGAACAAAGCGGTGCCGGTGACGTATTGTCGCAAACCGTATAGGTTAGTGTTTCCACACCAAAAAATCCCGGGTTGGGAACATAAGTGATATTGCCTGCAGCGTTAAAACTCATAGTGCCATTGCCAACTCCGGTTACGTTGGTGAGCGTGAGCGGCTGGCCATCCTGGTCGGAGTCATTGGCCAACACATTATAAATAAGGCTTGCGCCTCCGCATCCCGGATCGAGCGTTTGCGCATCATTCACCACGGTGGGCGGATGACTGGCCAGGATGATGTTGATGAATGTCTGGAAAGTAGATCGTCCGCAATTATCCGTCACTTTACAGGTGATGGTACAGGTGGTATTTACCGCCACGGTTGGTGCGGTGAAATTGGTAGTAGCGCCGGTAGGATTGGAAAAACTGCCGCCGCAACCCGAAGTCCATTGGTACGTGAATGTTGCACCCGCAACCGATGAGGTGGCCACTACATTTAATCCAAGGACAGTCCCGCCACTAGGAACGGTTATTCCTTCAGTGATACCGGTAACGGTCAATACCGGATTTTTTTCTACTGTATTGCAGAAGCTGAAATTAAAAAAGGCACGTTGGGCGGCCGGGGAATTGGTTGAGTTGTTATTGATATTGTGTGCGGCTTCATACATCACATATCCCCTTGTGGGATCATCCATACCGCGGCCGTACACTATGACAACAGCCTGCCCCGGAGACTTGACGGGTACATCGGCTTGTGTGGGATCAAATGCAATGATCTTTGCGCCGGGATTCCATGCACCGCCTAGTTTAGGCAGAAATACCTGCTCTGAACCATTTTGCATGGCCAGATCAGTTTTCCCCATATACTGGGCTATTGGATCCGCAGGGTATTGATGTGTATAAGGCGGAGAAGCACTTCCATGTGAGCCGAATAATACAAGGCCGGTAGTGGAAAGAAAATTGGTTTTTTGTGCAGGTATGGATGGATTAAACATATTCTCCAGTACGCTAACCGCATGACAACCGGCCCAAATGGCTCCGAGCTGATCTTTGTTCCAACTCCATAACCTGCCGTGGTTGGCCCACGTGGGATCTGCATGAGGCATTACATAAAAATCGTTGCAGCCATCCAGTTGAGCAGGTGTTTTCCAGTTGTAAGCTCCAGGAAATGCAATATTGTTTATTCCGGCATTCAACAAAAATCCTTCGGCAATCTTGCCATTCTGTGCATCAAGCGTCCAGCGTGGGATTTTGTCCAGTGTCCTTGTCACGTTGAGTGTCAGTACTGAGTTGGTAGTGGTTCCCACCACGCCCTGGCCAATCCAGTAGGTGATCCGGCTGTTAACAGCGGTTGTGCGGTATTCGGCCTTTATGATGAAGGTGCCGCCTTTGTATTGAACGGCATTATAGGTAAAGTCAACACCATCTTTTGCTTTGGCTGAGTTGATGATCATTTTAACCGGCACTTTGTAATTTCGTATAATATCATAGATCAACCCATAAGGCTTGATGCTGTTGGCGATGGTACCCGGATTGGTAGCTCCCATATTGATGATGAACGAACCGGTAGCAAATGTTTCGGTAGACTGTGCTGTAGAGTAGGTTGATGAAATTAAAAGAAACAACACACAAAAAAAATGCCTTGCCTTACAATAGTAGGTAAAATACGGTTTCATAAGATTGGAATTTGTTTTATAAAAACGATCATTACTTAGTAAGCTTACGCTAAAGCCCGAGGTAAATCAGGTGTTTTATAAACCTGTTAAGTCAATATTCAACTATTTAAAACGTATTTTTTCTCTTAATATTGTTAATTTCAATACTTCTTTTAATTTCATAAAGATTTCTAAAAAAACTGCTAATAAATCATGATAATGAACCTGTTATACTCATAATATTTCAATTGTTTACCTATCTAAAAATGGCTCTTATTTTTAGCACTTGAAACTTCAATTCTGGTCAGTTGGTAAAACCGGTAAACTCTATAAAAAGAAGGGGGTTGATAATTTTACCAGTGGATCGGCGATGACGGGACAAAAAAATAAAACCCCGATATTTCGGGGCTTTACAAGAACTTTTTGTTCGGTGGAAGTGTCTGGATTTTCTGGATAATTGGATAATTGGATACTTAACTTAACTGTTGGTTTTCTTAGTGTATTGGATTTGGTCTTTTAACTGGATATTGGTTTTTTGGTTATCTGATGTAAAAGTAAAGCAGCATTTGTTGTTATAAAACTGAAACTAATTAAACTGTAGGTTTTTAATACTGAACAGGTATTTAGCGGCCCTAAACCCGAAATATAGTTTTTAAAATAGACAAAAAAAACAAATCCCCGAAATTTCGGGGATTTGTAATTACTTTTTGTTCAGTGGTGTCTGGATTTTCTGGATAATTGGATACTTAACTTAACTGTTGGTTTTCTTAGTGTATTGGATTTGGTTTTTTAACTGGATATTGGTTTCGCTTTCTGATGTAAAAGTAATGCGGCATTTGTTGTTATAAAAGTAAAAGACATTGAGCGGTTGGTTTTTAATCCCCAACCGGTATTTGGTGCTCCCCAACCGGAAAACAGGTTTGTTTTTGGTGCCCTTAAAGTGGCCCCGCAATGGCGAAAAAATGAAAGCCCCGATTGCCTGATGCATCTCCCTGTAACTATGTTACGTCGCCTCATTTTTAGTTATTTAAGTTTCAAATTTTAAATAATTGGATATTTTTTGCTCCAAAACTTGTTTTTCCCAAATTAATGTATCATATTTGTTGTCCCTAACAGTAATTTTACTCTCTTACACGTGTTTTCCCCTTTCTAATTATTTATTAATAGTTAAATCATTTCGTTCGGCCTGATAGCCGCATGAGCATCCAATTCCAATATCCATTTTTTTAATATAAGTCAGTCAATAAACTGGCGATAAAACTAGACCCATGGCAAATTTTACCCTACCGCAAACGGTATCCCTATTGACAGTTGTAAAACGTATCATTCGTTTACCCAAATTATTGCTCGTTTTGATTGCGGCCTATTGCTGCATTGATAACGCCAAAGCCGCTATCGAACCCATCCCTTCGGGCTCGTTTATAATCAACATGGGGGTATTACCACAAACCTATGGCAACGGAGTGAAACCCTGGGGTATGGTGTTTGACCTTATCCGAAATCATCATGTACAGATAAAGTGGGTTATCAATCCTTCTAAAGTGAGATTTGGAAAAGATTTCACCTATAACAGTGTGGACTACAAAGGTGGGACATTTATCATTCTGCAAGAATACAGGAACGCAGCGGTGAATGCAAGAATCAGTTTCTGGCAAACCAAAGGTGTGGTGGGCGTTACTACCAATGCTGCTTTTAATGTGGATGTAACGCATACATTAAAATATACGCCCCGGTGGACATTTGATTTTCAAAATGGAAAAATTGCATTGGGGTTTCTTTTGAGCGCAGGTATCGACACAGCAGGGTTTCCTAAAAAAAATCCTGCCGATTTGAATGGATGTGATGACTTGTTTGTAATGCCACACGCTGATCCAACATGGGCTACCCATAAAAACCTGTTGACCTGGAACCAAAATAGTAAGGGTTGGATATGGGCAGGCTGTCATGCAGTTAGTGTATTGGAAAATCTTTGTAATCCTGCCAACACTTCCCAAAAAATGAATTTTCTATCCCAAACCGGGCTTGTGTTGTGGAATAATCATAATGCTGCTTCAGCGCCGTTTAATTATCGCTTTCCTGCCGATCCTGAAATGCAATTCATGGGTAATGTTGAAAATGCCATGCAGAATGGTTCTGAGCAGGTGTTCCTGCCTTTACTCAACGGAGGATGGAGGCCTACCACAAAACTCGGTGTATATGATCCTACTCAACTAGACATTCCAACCAAATCACCGGGTGAAGCTGCATTGGTAGCATATGGATATGCGTTTGGAGATCCAGAGAGAGGTAAAGTGATGTATGAAGCAGCACACAATATCGACAAGGGCATTGAGGATGCAGTCTCGGCCTTGCGGGCGTTCTTTAACTTTTCGTTCATGGCTGTTTTAAATAAACAGACAGCCAATCCTTTAAATGGCCAGGCGTCAATTACTACTACAGGATATTATGATTATACGGTCAACTTACCTGCAGGGTATAATCCTGCCGATTATTCTTTCAATTGGACAACCACCTGTGCAGGTAGTTTAAGCAATCCAACCGGGCTGACCACTAATTTTATACCCGGTCCAGGTTTTGCAGGTGGTTGTCAAATAACAGTAACTATCACTGATAATTGTGGCAGGCAATATTACCAGTCTATAGAAATTCCAGCTTTTGGCCGCAATATACCAGTAGAAACGGAACCAGTTGCCGACACTGCTGTTGGAGCAATTGCCGGAGCGGAACCAGTTGCTAAAACTTCAGTTGGAGCAATTGTCGGAGCGTTTGTAAATGGTTATGGTCAGCTAAACTGGAACACCCTTAGTGAAGGCAATCTCGACCATTTTGAAATAGAGAGAGGTAAAGACGCAGATAATTTCGAAAATATCGGGAACGTAAATGCTCATGGAAACAGCAATTTACCACCCGATTATTCATATCCTGATCTCCTGGCAAAGCCGGGTGCTTATTATTACAGATTGAAAGTAGTTGATAAGGATGGTAAATACACTTACAGTAAAGTAGTGGTGATCAATTCCGAGTTGAAGGGTGTTAGCCTGCTGTTGGTTTATCCAAATCCTTTCGGACACAAAGTGCAGGTAAAGGTGGAATCTGAAAACCGGGAGGAGGTTACTATCCGGGTGTCGAACAGCATGGGAGCCGTAATTCGCTCTCAGACTACATTTGTGGAGAAAGGGGTAAGCGCCATTGAAGTAAAAAATGTAGCCGACCTTCCTGCGGGGGTATATTATTTGCAGATTATTACACCTGAGAAATCGATGAGCGTTAAGATCATGAAACAATAATGGCAATGTACAGAAAAATAGTTGGTGATATTTTGGATTAAAATCCTTTTATTGCTGTTGTCAGCTAAAAGAGGAAGCAGGCTCTGCTGGAGAGCAACCTGTGAGCAATTAAGCTGATGCTATTACGATAAATAAGAGAGGCTGTTTTTACACAGCCTCTTTTTATATTTATTGGGTTGCTTAATGGCTTAAACCCAGATTTTATATTTGAAATCTACTGCGGCTTCCAAATTCTTCACAGCTAAGCATTTTAGAACATTTTTTGAATTCAAAATAGTTCACTATTCTTTCATCCAAAAAATAACCTGAAACCCTTATCTGTTTTGTATTTGAAACCCTCGCTATAATTTCAACTGCAAAATCCGGGTTAAATCTTCAAAGTTGGCTACATTTTTTGCGTGGCCTGTTTCGGATGTACCTGGCATAGTAATAAATTTTAAGTGATTATTTTTTTTACCCTATAAAAATAATATGGAAAATAATTTTGTGCAATACCTCAAAGTGGTAATAAATGAAAGGAATCGTTAAATTAAAATGGAGTTTGTGTGGCTTGCAAATGTGCCTGACTTGGTGCGTCGGCTAAATGTCCTTAATGATATTGATAAAGTCCTCTAGTTTATATGCACCATCAACTGTTCGTCTTTCGTAAACCATAAAGTAACGATAATTGTTTCCAGCTTTGCCAGCCCAAAGACTGCCAAGCCGTATTTTAGCTTCAGCATCTAAGTGGTCGCCCTTTGTTTCTAATAAAATTGTCTTCCCACTTTTTGTCTGAATGATAAAGTCAGGATAGTGGTTTACAAAGCCATTAATTCTAAAACCTTTTCTTTCAATATTCCGTGTCCAGAAAGCGATGTTTGTCATGTTACCAATTTCATTGATTACCCGTTCTTCAAAACCGTTCATGCTTCCTTCTTTCTCGTAAAGTGATTTTGTAATATCTTTTGCTGTGTCGCCAGGTGAAATGCTTTTTGGTAATTCAAATGAAGGCTTAATAAAAACTTTATCTGTGTCTAAAAAGTCTTTGAATTTTTTTTCAGCAAAGGTTTCTGAAAGCGATTTTATTTTCTGTTTTATTTTGTCTGTGTACGTGTATTCATTGTTTGCAAAGTCGCCAAATTGTTCATCTTTAAAATCTTCCAAAATTCGATTGATGTATTTTTCAATTTCTTTGTCGGGAATTGGGTACATGTTTCCGATAATATCCATGATGCGTTTTGTAAAATTTTTTACACGGCTTTCTTTTCTTGTAGGGTCAAGAATATAAGTCATGATACTTTCTTTTACTTGCCCGTCAAGCCTTACAAATGTTGGCGTATGTTCTTTTTTGGATTCGTCCAAATCTACTTTGTAGAGTTCAGATGTAATACTGTCAAAAGCAATGTTGATGTCAGCTTTGCTTAATGCAAAACCATCTAAAAGGTTTTCCTTTTCCAACGGCAGTTCATTTTCTTTCTGCTGGAATAATTCGTTTGCAGGAATTTTTAAATAGAACTGTGGCAAATTAATTTGCCCGGCTTGTTCTTTGAAAATGTCTTTAATGCTGTAGGTTTTCACAAGCTTTTGTATTTCGTTAGGTAAAACGGTTGAATTGTTTGCTTCCATTTCAGAAACAGTTTTTTCAAACGCCTCATTTTGTTCTATTGCTGTCTGTTCAATTTCTGAAACAGCCTCACCCCAGCCCTCTCCAAAGGAGCCGGCGTTTGCAGTTTCTGATGGAACTGAAATTCTGGTAGTGTCAATATCCGATGTAATATCTTCTGATGTCGTTTCTGTTGTTGGGAATACTGAAAGTTGTTGTAATGGGTCTTGCTTTTTTGCTTCCTCTAACATAGCAGGGTCCGCAAGTTTATAATCTTTGTCACTAAAACCTGCTTTATTCAAGCCTTTTACAATATTATCTAAAGTGTCAAGAAACTTTGAGGAAGCCGTTAAAACATAACTTAAATTGAGCAAAGGAAAGTTATGTTTCATAACATAAGGTTGGCGTAAAACTCTCCCTAAAATTTGTTCTACATCAACTGCCGAACTTTTGTCTGCCAACGAAGCCAAAATATAAGCAAATGGACAGTCCCAACCTTCCTTTAAAGCATTGATAGTAATAATAAAACGAACTTCACATGCTGAGCTCATTAAATCAATGCCTTTTATTTCATTGATGCCCGCCGTTTTAATTTTAATTTGTTCAGCAGGTATTTTTAACTCAATCAGTTTTTCTTTAAGCTTCTGAACGTTAGATTTTTCTTCTTCTTCATTTAAAAAGTTAGCACCATTTTTTGGTTGTGCCTGAAACAAAACAATGGGGCGAATATATTTACCGCCTTTCTTTTCTTCTTCAATGGCTTGCAATTCCAAACGTTTTTGCAATTGCAAACTGCTATTGATTACTTCGGTTTTGTCCTGGTGATTGTAAACAATTACGGGTAATTTAACCATGTTTTCCTTCTTCAATTCCAGGGCATCAATGAAGCTTACAATGTTGCTGTTCTTCCTCGGGGTTGCTGTAAGGTCAAGAATAAAGCAAGGATTAAATTCCTTCAACATATCCACACTCAAATCACTTTCAGCATTGTGGCTCTCGTCCACTATTACCAATGGGTTTAAGAACTGCAATACTTTCATTAAAGAGATTTCTTCGTCTTTTCCTAAAAGGCTTTCAAAAGATTGTAATGAACCATTTTGTTCAAAAACCTTCCGCCCTTCTTTGTTGGCTGTTCTTATACTGTCAAAACTTAAAACAAAAATGCTCAACTGTTCCTTTACAGAAGTAGCGTTAAATCCGCTGCCTTGCAATAGTGCAGCTTTGTCAAAAACTTCAACTTTATTTCCGAACTGCGAATTTATTTTTTGGCGGTAAGGATGTGTTGTGTCTTTAAGATTTTTAATTGTTTGGTCTAAAATGGTAATAGAAGGAACTAACCAAACCACTGCTTTTGGTTTGTCGTAGGCAAAGGCTTCATAAATTGTTTTGATGGCATTACAGGCAATAAAAGTTTTGCCGCCGGCAGTAGGCACTTTTATACAAATGTGTGGCACTCGTGCCACATTATTTTTATATGGTTCAATAGCAGTTCCTGCAAATGGAAATAAAGGGGTTCTTGGATGCTTTGCCCAAAAATTATAAAATGCCTCCTTCACATCTTTGGTTTCCTGTACCTGTTCCAAAAATATTGAAAGGTCATTAATTACCTGTTGTTGATATGGTTTTAATTCCATTACTCGGTTTCATTATTATTTTTAAATAGTTCGTGTAATTTCTGCTGCAATAATTTCTTATCGGGCAATTGTGTTCTGTACTCAGAAACCATTGTTGGTGAAAGGCTGCGACTTAACGCATATTCCACCACTTCGCTGTCTTTATCCTTGCAAAGCAAAATGCCAATGCTTGGGTTTTCATTTTCCATTTTTACATCCCTGTCCAAAGCCTCTAAGTAAAAATTTACTTTGCCCAAATGTTCTGGTTCAAATTTTTCTTTTTTCAATTCAAATGCAACAAGGCATTGCAGCCCACGATGAAAAAACAAAAGGTCAATATAAAAATCCCTGTTGCCAACCTGCACTTTATATTCTTCACCTATAAATAAAAAATCTTTACCCAGTTCAAGAATAAATTTTTTCATTTGATGAATTAGCCCTTTTTGTAAATCGCTTTCGCTGTGTGGGTGGGGAAGGTTTAAAAATTCAAATACATAACTGTCTTTGAAGCTGTTGAAAACGTTGGGGTGCATTTCTCTCAGCATTGGTGAGAGTTGCTGATTGCCTATCATTACCCGTTCAAAAATACCACTGCTGATCTGCCGCTCCAGTTCTTTTACACTATAGTTTTCTTTTACACAAAGCTGCAGGTAAAACTCCTTTTCTTCCGCTGTTTTACACCTTGAAAATATAGTACGGTTATGTGTCCAGCTTATTTTCACTAAAATACTGTCTCCTATATCACTTATTTGTAATTGTGTCCCTGCTGAGGACACTAATTTACGCTCTTCATCCAATTGTGTCCTCAGTGAGGACACAATTACATTGTTTTCATTTTCAATGATTTGCATTTGCCGCATCACAGGGGCTACAAATGGGGATGCAGCATAAGAATCATAAAATTGAACCATCCGATAGAGACCGCGTCGTGTAAATCCTTTTAGCTCCGGATGATTTTTTTGAATAAATGAAGCCAGTTCATCTACTGTTTTATCTCCCCAATTGGCATCGGCAATTCGTTTGCGGATATAGGAACCCACATTCCAGTAAAGGTTTACCAGCTCTGTATTAACGGCTTTAATAGCATTAGCTCTGCTCTGTCGTATCAGTTCTGCTATATAAATAAATTCAGTAATCATTATCAATTTTTATGTTGCCTCATCTATGTTTATGCAGCCCATATTTTAAACTGGTCGCTTTGCTGTTGTTTACCCGGTAACCTACCGAAATGATTGCATCCAGATTATAAAATTTAATATTTCGGGATACTTCTCTTTTGCCTTCCATTTGAACTTGTAAAATTTCTTTACAAGTTGCATCCTCCTGTAATTCAGCGTCTTCGTATATATTTTTAAGATGGGTTGTAATATTTTGGGTAGAAGTATCAAATAACTCAGCAAGCGATTTTTGAGTAAGCCAAACTGTTTCATCCTGCACAAATACATCCACGCTCACATTGTTGTTTGGGGTGCTGTATATTAAAAAATTATTTTGTTGATTTTCCACTGTTTAAAATTTTGTAATGTCTCTCGGTATTTTTTTGAAAATGATGTTATGTTTTGTCATGTAATCTTTTGTAAGCAAACAATTGTCTGCATAAATTACATACTGCTCTGCCTTGGTTTTTATGGTGGCTAAAAAAGCATGGTTTAAAGTTGTTATTCCATCTGCTTCGTAATTAAAATAGTAAGCAGTATCATTATGTTTGCTTAAGAAATGTATATTGTCTTTATGCTTTGTTTCTGTTATTGCGGTTTTTGTTTCTGTGTAATAAACGTATTGACGAATTTTTTCAATACCCACTAATTCGTTTAGATTACCATTGCCTAAAAACATGGGTTGCCCTAATTTATAAAAGTCAAAACTGCCACCTGTTCCTTCGGTTTGTGGTGAGCCTGTCGAACCATAACCTTTTATAACTCTTTTTACTCTTTCGGCTGTAATTGTTTCGGCATAATTCTCCATTTCTATGCAAATGAATTTGCGGTTGCCGCCATCTTGTTTATTGAGGTTTAAAACTGCATGGGCTGTAGTGCCGGAGCCTGCGAAGGAGTCGAGGATGATTGAATTTTTATCGGCTGAAATTTGAATAATTCTTTCTAATAGTTCAATTGGTTTTGGGGTTTCAAAAACCTTATCCTCGAATATTGATTTTATATCAATTTGCGCCTTTTTATTTCCTTGAATTTCATTCCAAAGGTTACCAGCTTGTTTTGTTCTCCCTTCTAAATGAAATTTCATGTATGGTTGAAAATCGCCTTTCTTACTCTTTTTCCATTCAATCCTTTTCTCTATTTCAAGTTGCAAGTAGGTTTCTTTTGAAACCCTCCACCTGCTTTCATAGCCTGTAGGACCTATCGGAAATACTTCAGTTTTGTCAGGAGCTTGTACACTAAAGTACATATTTGGCCTATCTATCCTTTTGTCTTCGCCTCCAGTTTTCCTTAAGGTTCTTGCAAGGTATTTACCATTTGAATCAACTTGATTATAAATTTTATCATCCTTTTCTGTAAATGGCAACCCATAAAATTCAAACTTTACACTTTTTGAATACACCAATATATAGTCAATTTCATTAGCCAGTCTTGTATTTCCTTGCCCAGTAGGTGTTCCTGTTGCTCTGCTGATTTTCCCTTTAAAATTTCCTCCCCCCCAAATTTCGTCACAAATCAATCTTAATGTCGCCTGTTCGTTATCATCTATAGAAATAAAAATAGCCCCATCCTCTGCCAATAGTTTATGCAATAATTTTAAACGAGGATACATCATGCAAAGCCATTTGTCGTGCCTTGTAAGGTCTTCTGCTTCTTTTCCTACTACCTGCCCTAACCATTTTTTTATCTTTGGGTCGTTTACATTATCGTTATACACCCAACTTTCATTTCCTGTATTGTAAGGTGGGTCAATGTAAATGCACTTTATGCGTCCTTCATATTCTGGCAATAAGGCTTTTAATGCTTCGAGGTTATCGCCATGTATTATTTTGTTTCCAGCCTCACCCCCCGCCCTCTCCAAAGGAGAGGGAGCTGTTTGCACTCCATTTTCAAAATGGTACTTGTGTTCCAATACTTTAAACGGAACATCCATGTGATGATTGATAACTTTCTCTTTTCCAATCCAGTGTAGTGTTGGCATGTATAATTAAGTCTTGTCAATTTATTAAGGCTGTAAAATAGTTAAAAACTATGGCTTCACCGTTTTTAGGGTGGCACGCACTAAAAAAGCCCCGCAAAAAAATTGCAGGGCTTCGCTTATAGTGTACGGACGGAATTATTGTTTAATCAGCTTCTCCACAATGGTTGCATCATCTGTTCTGATGTGCAACATATAAGGAGCTGATGGAAGTTTATCCAGATCGTTAATGGTAAACCAGTTAAACCCTTTTAAGCCTTTCACCGATTTACTAAACACCATGCGGCCGTTAATATCAATAAATCTGAAATCGACCGGTGTGTTGTGTGTGAGTGTTAAGTACACATCTATTTTACCGGTGAACGGATTGGGTGCCACTTTTGTAATAAGCTGTAAGCTGTTATCAATACGGATAATTACTATCTGGCTGTACTCAAACTTACCGTCAATATCTACCATCTTAAGGCGGTAGTAACTCACCCCTTTTAAAGGAAACGGATCTACCAGATCGTAGCTTAATGCGGTACTGCTGTTGCCCCTTGCTGCCACTGTAGCAAACTTAGTAAATGCAACCCCATCGGCACTACGCTCCACTTCAAACTGTTTGGTATTTAACTCGTTTGCTGTTACCCAGTTCAGATCAACCCTGGTAACGTTTAACCTGCCGCTGAAGCTGATGAGTTTAACAGGCAGTGTCTGAGCCCAGGTGATGGTGACCGTTGCTGGCGTGGCATCATATAATCCCGCTGCATCTCTTGAAGCATACGTGAAGGTGCATGTTAAGGCATTGTCACTTGGGTCAATCACCAGCAATGTTGGGTCAAAGGAAGTAATGACCATATTAGCCGATACCAATGCTCCATTGTAAAATAATACAGCATTATTGGGTACACTGGTAATCTTATATGTTTTACCGGTTCCCAACACACCATCCTCAGGATCTGTGCCGGTGAGCCCCGGCACTGCATATTGCATACCCGGAACATTAACGGTATAATTTTTATTCTTATCATCCGAATCGGGTAATCTTTCAATTCCAAAATTCAGGCCGCTTATATTTACTGTTCCGGTATTAACTGCAATACCAACAATTGGAGCAAGAGCGCTGTTGCCGATGCCTGCAGCATTGTTAATACCATAGCAATCGCCGGTTGGTAACCAGCCGGTTGGAAGGTCGGCAGAAGGCGGAGCATTATCGCCTATATTTAAACTGGTAGTAGATAACCTGAGTGTAAAATTAGTAAGTATATCCACTGCGGGAAAAGAGAAAGCACCGCCGGCCGCTAAAGTTGTACGGTAGGTTACTTTTCCGGATGTATCTACCAGGTATGCATAAACCGTCATTCCGGTAACTACGCCCATTCCTGTACCGTTAACAACACCGTCCATCAGGCCATTGGCATCGTTAAACATATTTCCACTCACTATTATTTTATTTTTTGCAATACCAAAGTCGAAAGGTGACAGGCAGGTTTGCGCACTGGTAGCGGTAAAGTTGTGTTGCAATATAGTTGTGGTATGATGAAAAGCAGGAACACTTGCAGGATCGAGCCTGGTTATATAACACTGCGGGTACCGCAGAAACTGTATTTTAATATTGTCTATATAAACTGTATCTGCATCTCCCATAGCCGCATTGGTAAGGAACCGCAGATACGTTGTGGCCGCAGCATACTGCGTAATATCCTGGTTATAAATAGTTACATAATTAGCATCAGTAGTACCATCGCCGGCAATGGTAAATACGGTTCCAAAAGCTACACCGTCCTTAGATGCCTGCACGGTAACATTTTTACCTGCAGTTAAGGTTGCACTTTTGCGCCTGTAAGAGAATGTTAAGAATGCATACGAAGCACCACTTAGATTAACCGTTCGGGTGGCGGACCTGTTTGCATCTTTAAGCCGTAGGGCATAACCAAAAGCATTATCCATTTTTATCTCTACATCGGTATTTGCTGCTGTCTGCGAATTATTACAGAAGCCAACAGAAGGATCGCCAATATCAGTCCAGTTACCTATCCATGCCGAATTACCATCTGATCCTGAAGCACAGGTATTAGTTCCTCCAGGGCCATCAAAATCATCAGCCACAAATTTTTCGGGATAGGTGATGAACTGGTAGGTACCGGACGCATCCACAATCACAGAATCTTTCAGCTCATTGGGATCAACGGTTGTATTGCAGTTCCCATCCACATATAAATAAACTTTTGCACCGGCAAAACCTGTACCCCCATCATTATTAAGGCCATCGTCATTCTTATCCAGAAATACCTTACCTGCAATTATATTTTGATTAAATGGTGCCGGGCAAACGGCGATATCTACATACACTTTAGCATTATCACAAACAATGGGCGATGGTGTTGAACAAACGCTGTATTCAAAAGTATCTTTACCCACATAACCGGTGTTTGGTGTATAGATAATAGTTCCATTGGTATTAATGAATATGGTGCCATGTTTGGCCAGCAATAAGCCTGTATTGGTTACCGAAGCAGGGTCTATTACTGCCAGGAATCCAAAATCGTTCAGTAATACCGGAATGGTTACCGGCTGGCTAACCATTGTACGGCTATAATCGTCATTGGCAAAAATGAGTTTTTGTTTACAGAATGGCTGAATGGTAGAACCCACATCCCAACTGGGGCTAGCAATAACAGCAGTTGATGGGTCTTCGCCATATACGGCAGCCAGTTTAGCGCCATCGCATGTAAAAACAGCCAGGCCACTTTGGTCATTATCGCTGGCATCAAGCAGGCGTTTGTGGTTAAGTGCATTCAGTGGATAAGACACATCGTACCGCAAACCACATGGGCTTATCAGCCCGGTTGTACCGCTCACGTTCCCATTGTATTTAACATAAATCGTGGTATTGGCTGTAGGTGTTACCCAAATCGGGTTGTCATTTCTTGTTCCGTCAATAGAACCAGGTGCCCAGGCAACCGTGGCAAAATCGGTAAGCCTGTTCTGGGCAATCAGGTTAAATGACCAGTCATATTCTGTTCCAATATTTCCGCCGCCGCCGGGTGTATAAGAATCACATATCTGAATGGCGGTAAAAGATTCGCCGGTAGGATTTACAAATTTATAGGCAGCAGTTTGAGACATACCCAACGGGAACCGAACGGTTGATTTTGCAGGTATGGTTATATTTCCACTGGAAGGGATACCAGAGGTATAATTGATAGTAAGTGCCCTGTTAAGACTGTTGTATAACATTACTACGGCTGTATCTGCCGGATTTTGTGCCCTGCCGGTTGTTGGTACCGGTGAATAATAGGAATTGTAATACCAGGTTGCCGGAAAAATGGGCACATCCCTTGATGAGTAGCCATCATTACCGCCAAAATGAAGATCAATACCGATAGGAGCACTTGAAGTTACGGTGGCACCGCTCAATACATTTCCACTAACATGGAATACTTCCCCCTCATTTAATACTGTAGTGGTTTCAAGGGTACCGTTATTATCCTTATCAATATTGATTATGGTACTATCCTGGGCAGCACGGATAAATAATGCCGTGTACCTGAAATCCTGGCTGTTGAAATCCTGACCCACCGGAATGGTGAAGGTGGTTCCGTAATCCAGTGTAGGTGCCACATTCGTTTTCATACATTGTACCGACATGAGCGAAGGTTCGCCCGAAACCTGCGTTACGGTAATCTGGCCGCTTGCAAATATCTTGTCCCTTCCATCATAAAATATATTGGCCTGCACCCTGGGGTTGGTGGGTATTGTATTGTCCAAAACAATACTTCCCCCTGCAGGAATTATATCATTTGCATAGCCCGGTACAATGCCATTATAAGGATTTCCATCGCCCCATACCTTGGTAGTACTTTGCAAAGGATTCAGCGGATTTATTTCATATCCATCTTCCCATTCATCCCAAACAATCACCATACCAGGATATGGCATTTTCAAACTGATTATACTACGTATATTATTACTGGGAAATGCATTGTTTGTAGAGCTATCAAGAGCTATGCGGGCTTCATTTTCAGAGAAAGGAAGGTAATAAGTATGGCTTTTGGTTGCCTCTGAACATGGGTCGACCAAAAAAGGATTTATGGTTAAATATACCTGAGCTGTTCCACACAGTGCTGTACTATCACAAATCTGGTAAGTTAATGTATCCTTCCCGGCAAAAGATCCGTTAGGCACATAAACAATCTTACTATTTGAAATATATCCCGTACCATTACTACCTTGTACTAAAACGGTAAGTGTACTTCGATTTATATTATTGTTAGGATCATAATCATTTGCAAGCACATCTACTGTAACAGGTGCCCCACCTGCTCCTACTGCCGAATCATTTAGTGCAACCGGTGCACAAACCAGGCAGGTAGAAAAGTTAACTACCTCTGAGTTTTTGATTATATTTTCAAAACCCTCATAAGCGGTAGCCATTATGGCAATATTGCCAAAGCCTGCAGGTATCGTCCATGGATATTCATAAGTACGGGTGCAGGAAGTTGAATCCACACAGCTAACATTAAATGTTGATCCTGGTGGATTAAAATTGATCGTGAGTTTTGTAATATCTGTATAACCAAAAGGTGTGGTTACCACTGCCCTTGCATACATGGTAGTTCCCGGGTTGCCGCTAACCCGAACACTCCCGCCTGGATAAGCTGCAGTATACACATTGAATGACGTGATATCAATAAAAGTAGAAACCGGCAACAGGCTGATTCTTGAAGGTTTGCTGGCACTATGATATTGTATTTTAAATACTACTCCCGGCTGTGCAGAAGTAATCTGTAAAGCTATCGCCTGGCCACTAGGTACCGTGGAATCTGCTCCCAGTACAGCTGTCCAGGTAAGTACCTGGCTACCCGAATTATAAACCGGATTGGTTAAAATAATAATATTGGTACTGCCATATTTTATCTGGGCAGTTACGGCCGGGTTTGCCGGCATGATACCACTTGTAATGCTAACATGTGTTATTACGGAAATAGTTTGTGCCTTAATCACCAGGTTACTGCACAATGCAGGAACCTGTGTGAAGGTAACCGTATTTATACCTGAAGCAGGATTAATGGACACCCCTCCAATTGCCCAGTTCTGGCTGGTTGCGCCATTCCAGGTCATATTAACAGAGGCGGCCCCGGCTTTAGTACTGGCCCCTCCCGTAATTTCATTTCCTGAGTTAATGTTATAAAGTTCTGTTTGCCCGGCACTTGCTGACATTGTGGTGGCTCTGTAAGTTGCCACATCAAAAACCATTTCGCCATTGGCGGAATTAACAGTTGTGCTTGCGGCAAGGCTGGTGCCAGTTGCAGAGGAAAAAGTACCTAATGGTGTTATCTGGTCAACACCGGTATAAGTAACAACCCCTACCACAATACCTGTTGTAGGTGCAGCATCTAAATTCACGACAACATTGGCCGTACCTGCAGGGGGATTTAACAACATGTACATGTGCATCCTTGCATTACCACTACTGATATTTTCACCTACCAGGGTAAGTGATGTTCCGCCATAAGTTACTGAAATAACCTTATTCTTTTTTTGAGATATTCCTACAAGCATTAACCTGTTGCTTCCTGAACCGGTAGTATGCGAAACTGTAAATGAGCTTACAACCGGATTGGCTGCAGAAAATGAACTGGTTGCATCTATTGCAAGTACCGTTCCCGCTGCTGTAAGATCAACCGTTGAAAACGTGGTGGTTAATCCGGTTGCTACCGGATCAATCCTGTCCAATATCTGGCCGGGTGCTGAAAGATAAAGCGGAGCCTGCACAATAGCCGGATTGATAGTTACAATATGGCCGGCTGTTGAAGGCCCGTTACAACCTGTTGCCGAAGCGGTTATCATAGAAGTGCCATTCCAGCCCGCAGTCCAGGTAACTGCACCGGTTGCTGGATTGATGGTATTACCACCAGCTACACTGGCTGCATCAAGCACATAAGAAATGCCTGTGTTTTGAGTGGCAGTTGCTGTATAGGTAACCGTACCCGATCCTTGTGTACGGGTTGACTGTGCCCCCATTGCAAATACCGGTGTACCTACTGTTGCAGTAATTGTTACAGTATGAATAGCAGTTTTGGGTCCATTACATCCGGCAGCAGATGCTGTTATTGTTGATGTTCCACTCCAGGTGGCAGCATACGTTACTTGGCCTGTAGCGGAGTTAATACTGTTTCCTCCTGAAACGCTTGAACCATCCAGAATATAAGTAATTCCTGTTGTATTTGTAGCACTTGCGGTATAAGTCACCGTACCTGCTCCCTGGCATCTTACAGATGTGGCACCGCCTGTAAATACGGGCGTTCCCACTGTTGGTGTAACAGTTACTGTATGTGTTGATGTTTTAGGACCATTACATCCTGCAGCACTTGCTGTAATTACAGAAGTTCCTGTCCAGGCTGCTATGTAAGCAACCGAGCCGTTAGTTGAATTTATTGAATTACCTGCTGTTGTGCTTGCGCCATCCAGCGAGTAGGTTATACTGGTTGAGTTGGCAGCTGTAGCGCTATACGCAACAAGACCACCTGACTGGCAACGGGTTGAGGTTGCTCCTAATGCAAAAACGGGCGCACTTACCGTTGGTATTATGGTTACTGTATGTATAGCTGTTTTAGGGCCATTACAACCTGTTGCTGTAACAGTAATTACAGAGCTTCCATTCCAGGTTGCAGAATAAGCCACCGCACCGGTTGCGGCATTAATAGTATTGCCACCTGTAATACTTGCAGCATCTAATGCATAACTAAGTGTTGAATTTGTTGCTGAAGCTGTATAAGTTACCGTATTACCACCCTGGCAACGGGTAGTTGTTGCCCCCAGCGTAAATGACGGGTTACCAACTGTGGGTGTTATTGTAACTGTGTGTGTAGCGGTTTTAGGTCCGTTACAACCTGCCGCACTTGCAGTAATGATGGTTGAACCTGTCCAACCAGCTACATAAGTTACTACACCTGTAGCGGCATTGATGGAATTGCCCCCTGTTATGGCGGCAGCATTCAACGAATAAGTAATTCCTGTATTATCGGTTGAGCTGGCATCATAAGAAACTGTACCAGCACCCTGGCAACGTGTAGAACCAGCACCAAGCGTAAACACCGGTGTACCCACGGTTGGCGTTATCGTTACTGTGTGTGATGCAGTAGTAGGGCCACTACAACCCGTTGCACTGGCGATTACAATTGTAGTGCCTGACCAGGTTGAAATATAGTTAAGTGAACCACTTGCATTGATGGTATTTCCACCGGCAATACTGGCTGCATCAATGCTCCAGGTAATACCGGTGTTGTTTGCAGCACTAACATTGTAAGTTACGTTGTTGGCACTCTGACAACGTATACTGGCCGATCCCAGGGCAAAAACAGGTATTCCAACTAAACCATTGGTGGTAACAGTATGACTTGATGATTTGGGACCGTTACAACCGGTGACAGTTGCGGTAATAGTTGAAGTGCCTGACCAACCGGCAACATAAGTTACATCTCCATTAACGCTATTGATCGAATTGCCCGCAGTAATGCTGGCCGCATCAAGGCTATAAGTAAAACTGGTATAATTTGTTGAAGTTGCAGCATAGCTAACCGTTCCTGCTGCCTGACACCTTGTTGATGCAGCACCCAATGCAAATACAGGTGTACCTACAGTAGGTGTTATTGTTACAATGTGTGTAGCAGTAAAAGGACCGGTACAACCTGCTGCGCTTGCTGTGATTGTTGATGTTCCGCTCCAACCACCGGCATAGGTTACTGCACCTGTAGAAGTATTTATTGAGTTACCCGGGAAGGAAACTGTTGTTGCATCCAGCGAGTAAGTAATACCCGTGGTATTGCTTGCCGTTGCAGCATAAGTAACTATACCTGCTCCCTGGCAACGTATTGAGGTTGCACCCAGGGTAAACACCGGTGTGGTTACATTATCATTGGTAGTGGCTGTGTGGCTGCCAGTTTTAGGGCCATTACAACCGGTTGCGGTAGCAGTAATGGTTGATGCTCCTAACCAGCCGGCAGTGTATGTTACCGCTCCTGTAGCAGCATTAATGCTGTTTCCGGTGGCTGTACTTGTTGCATCTAAAGTATAGGTAATACCGGTATTACCACTCGAATTTGCTGTATAAGTTACTGTGCCTGCACCCACACAACGTGTTGATGTGCCGCCCATGGTAAAGGAAACATTACCAATTGTTGCCGTAACAGTAACTGTATGTGTTGCAGTTTTTGGACCATTACAACCGGCAGCACTTGCAGTAATTGTTGAAGTGCTATACCAGAGAGCCGTATAAGTTACATCGCCGGTTGCAGCATTAATAGTATTACCAAAAAAGGTACTTACTCCATCAAGCGAATAAGTAATGCCAGTGGTATTAGTTGCAGCAGCATTATAATTTACCATACCTGCTCCCTGGCAACGGATTGATGTTGCACCTAATGTAAATACGGGTGTACCTACCGTGGGTGTAATGGATACGGTATGATCTGCTGTAGTTGGTCCGCTACAGCCATTTGCAGTAACGGTGATGGTTGAAGTGCCAGTCCAGGCCGTATTATAAGTTACTGCTCCTGTACTGCTGTTTATGGTATTTCCACCTGTTAAACTTGCTGCATCTAAACTATAAACCCTCGATGTACTGTTGTTTGCAGTAGCAGTGTAATTGACCGTAGCAGCACCCTGGCAACGGGTTGATGATGCACCCGAAGTAAACACGGGTGTTCCTACGTAGGGAGTGGTGGTAATAGTATGATTTGCTGACTTTGGCCCACTGCAACCTGTAGCAGTTGCTGTAATTGTCGACGTCCCTGTCCAGCCTGCTACATAATCAACATCACCTGTTGAACTATTTATGCTGTTGCCACCGGTTATACTGGCAGCATCTAATGTATATGATAAACCTGTGTTGTTACTGGCTGTGGCTATGTAACTAACCGTAACCGCTCCCTGGCAACGGGTTGATGTTGCACCCAATGCAAACACAGGAGCTCCTACAGTGGGAGTGATGGTTACTGTATGTGTTGATGTTATTGGGCCGCTACAACCTGCTGCACTGGCAGTTATGGTTGATGTTCCGCTCCATCCGGCAGTATAAATTACCGCCCCTGTTGCAGAATTTATTGTGTTACCGGCGCCCAAACTTGCTGCATTCAGGCTATAAGTAATACCTGTTGTATTAGACGCTGTAGCTGTGTAGGTTACTGTTCCGGCTCCCTGGCAACGGATTGATGTTGCCCCTGACGTAAACACAGGAGTTGTAACCGGTGCGTTGATAGTTACTGTGTGATTTGCCGTTGTGGGTCCGCCACAACCTGCAGCAGTTGCTGTAATTACGGACGTACCTGTCCATGCAGGGTCGTATGTAACTGCGCCATTTGCGGTATTAATTGTATTACCTGCGGTAATACTTGCAGCATCCAGGCCATAAGTTATGCCTGTATTATTTGCGGCTGTTGCAGTATAGGTAACTGTACCGGCTCCCTGGCAATAAGTAGATGTTGCGCCCAGGGTAAACGCAAGTGTACCCAAATTAGGAGTTACAATAACAGCTAAACTACCGGCACCAGGGCTCCATCCCAATGTCGTATTGTCCCTGGATCTTACATAATAAGTTCCAGAGTTGGTAACTGTATAAGAAGAAGCTGAATTGACAGTACTTGTACCTGTTGCTGTTGTTTGCCAGTACCAGGTTTCGCCTGCAGGTGCCGAGCCAGTAAAATTAAGGGTAACTCCCGGTGGGTTACATTGTGGTGAATTAGATATTGGATTGGCAGGATTGGCAGGTAATGTTCCATTTACTGTCCCGAAAATAGTTACTTCATCATTCGTCCATTTTCTGCCATTACTTTCTATATCAGTTAAGTAAAAGCGAAAAGTAACAGCCCCTGTATTTGTAAAATTAGCAGGTGGTAATGTTACAGTAATGGTTTGCGATGTTCCGGTAGCAGTTCCTGTAGCTATATCTGTAGCGTATCCATCCTGGCTTGAACGCAGGTGCCAGTTGGTTGCGAAAGAAGGAGTCTGGTCAAGGTATTCATCAAAAACAAGGCTGTTAAGTGTTAAGGTTAAACCCACAGTAGGTGTAATAGTAAATTGATTATACTGAGTTAAATCAACTGTACTGCTTTGATTCAAGTCTTTTGTTTGAAAAACATTAAACCCTCCCGGGCAACTGGTATTTACAGTTTTGAAATTGCTAAATAGGGCATTGGTCGGCTGACTGTTTACTGGCGAAGCTGGACAGTTGCCTGATCCGGTAAAGGAATAAACACCCAACTGAGCTGTAGTTGACAAACTAATTACAAACAAAAATAACCCTGTAATCAGGGTCATCAAGTGCTTTTGAGTAAAATTCCGGTTGGTAAAAATTGCTTTCATCTGGCTTTTGTTTAGGATAATGTTGGATACACTTTTATATAGACCTGTGCTTATAAAATCAGTTTTTAAACAATTAAAATCAAAAGGTAATCCCGGCCATGTTTTTGCAGTTAGGGGCTGCACATAACCTGTAAACTTGTGTAAGTCTGGCTTCATTCTGTTTGGATATTGGTTAATTTTTTAAATACTTTTGACCACCTAACTATATGGTAATCAAAGCATTTAAGACAAAATCTACCGAAAAAACTGTAGAATAATAACTACATAAACGCAATTATTGTGCAAATAGTATAAATACTTGGTAGTTTCTTGGGTGTTCTGTTTCAACAGTTTATTCACATTACGAATCAGAAACGATAATTATTTACAAGGGCATTATTTTTTGTAAGGATTTTACACACAATTTGTTTTACTTAATAAGAGCAGGAAAACAGCCAGAAAGTTTTAGATTTGTTGCCCCGTATAGTAAGCGCTAAAAACATAATTATGAATTTTCAGGATTACCCTATTACCATTGGATTAATCATTGCCAATGTAATTTTTTCTTTAATTGGCTTTTCAAATGCCGGGCTTGTTGATAAAACCATCATGTGGCCTTACCGGGTTGCCCGTGAAAACCAATACATACGTTTTATAACATCGGGGTTTTTACATGCAGATTACATGCACCTTATTTTCAACATGTTTACCCTGTTCTTTTTTGGCCGTAACCTGGAGATATATTTCACCATGCTGGGGCTAGGGGGCAAAATCTCTTACCTGTTACTTTACTTTTTGGGGTTAATAATTTCTGATATACCCAGTTACATAAAACATAAGGATGATTATAATTACCGGTCACTGGGGGCATCGGGGGCAGTATCTGCAGTAATTTTTGCTACTATTATTTTCAGCCCCTGGAGCAGTATTTATATTTACGGCGCTATTAAAATTTCAGCGGCCGTTTATGCTGTGCTTTACATTCTTTATTGTATTTACATGGGCAAAAAAAATGCAGACAATGTAAATCATGATGCTCATTTGTGGGGGGCTTTGTTTGGTTTGGCTTTTACATTGACCCTGGTTGCTTTTTTAAATCCGGCACTTTTTACCAATATTATAGAGCAGTTGAAACATCCAAGTTTACTCGGTAACGGTTAAAGAAATCTGAAGTATATTTTTTGTACTTTCTGTTATTTTAAACCGGTCATTAATACGCAGGCCAACCACCCAGATGATTTTTTTATCCATTTCTATCACCCAGATTTTTTCTTTTTGGGTAAGTGATAATTTCTGATCAATAAAAAAACGGCTGAGCTTTTTCTTTTTCTGCATGCCCAGCGGATAAAAATAATCACCTGGTTTCCATTTACGGAGAAGCAGGGGGAATTTTATTTCAGCAGCGTTTAATTGTGCGATATCGTTTTGGGTTTTGAGTTTTGGGTTTTGGGTTGACAGCAGTTCAAGGTTGATTGCACCCTGCTGAAATTCGATCTGCTTATCCTTTTCTTCTATAAAAATATTTTCAGCTTCAATAGTTTTGTTTGGCGCAATGATAAGCCAGTTACGGTTTTTAATGATGCGGTGTGTGGCAGATGAAATGTATTTACCGGTTTCGCTTTTTAATAAGTCTACCACCTCACTGGTTTGGTGAGTTGTAAAGCCGTAACCTTTAATGATCTCGTAAACGATTGTATTTAATGCTGATGTTTTCAATAATTTTAAAACAGGAATGTGTATTTCATTACCTTTTTTCTCCAGCAATTTTTTCTTTTCAAGTTGCACCGATTGATTGTATAACAATTCAATTTCCCTAAATCGTTCAATATTATTCAGCAGGTTATCTTCTACCTGAGGAAACACTTTTTGCAGATCGGGTATTAACTGGTTACGGAAATAATTACGGGTGTATTTATCCATGGCGTTGGAAGAGTCTTCAACAAAATTTAAGTTATTCTCCATTGCGAATTGGCTAATCTCTTGTTTTTTAGCAAAGAGTAAAGGCCGTATAATATTTCCCTGTTTTGGTAAGATGCCGTGCAGGCCGTTGATACCGGTTCCTTTAAAAAAATTCATTAAAAGGGTTTCAATATTGTCGTTGGCGTGGTGAGCTGTTAAAAGGCAATGGGCAATGGGCAACTGGCAATGGGGAGTTTCCATCGCATGCTCCTCTTTTTTTTGCCTATTGTCAATTGCTAATTGCTTATTGCCAATTGCCAATTGCTTATTGCTTATTGCCTTTTGCTTATTGCCAATTAACTCATTAAACCAGGCGTAACGCAATTCACGTGCTGCAACCTGTATGCTGAGTTTGTTTTCTGTTGCGTATTTTTCTGTTTCAAATTTTTTAACCAATACTTCAACCTCATACTTTTTGCCCAGTTCTTTTACAAAATTTTCATCCCGTTCGCTTTCTTCTCCACGTAGTTGAAAATTACAATGTGCAATGGTAAAATTATAACCTACCTGCTTACTAAGCTCGCAGAGCACAACAGAATCTACTCCGCCGCTTACAGCAAGTAGCAGCTTATCTTTTGGTTGAAAAAGATTTTGCTGTTTGATGTATGTTTTAAATTTTTCTAAAAGGCTCATTACTAAATATTCTAAATACGCTTAGGTAAAAGTTCAATATCGATATTAAGTACAAGAGTGGTTCCATTTTTGCTTTTCTCAAAAGCAAAAATGGAACTAAATCTTATTTGCCAATGAAGTTGATTAAAGATTAAATGCCCGGACCAAAAAGAAAAATAAAACAACAATCTTCATTTTCATCTTCCAGTTCCCTCTCCTTTGGAGAGGGGTTGGGGTGAGGTTCCTATTCTTCAATATCCTCCAGCGCCCCCTGCAATTCCATCCTTGTGTGATGATCATCTGCTTTTGTCGCTTCCTGAATGCCTCTTTTATAAATGCGAATGGCTTTATCATAGTCTCCAACCCGCTCTAATAATTTACCCAAATGATAGTAAGAGCCGATATAAGTTGGCTCCCGCAGCAAAATTTCATTAAACAGTTTACGGGCGTCCTCATCGTTACCAACCTTAATGTATTCCAGCGCCAGCGCATGTTGCAGAAAACTATCCTTGCCGGATGTTTTCATGTATTCCAGTAATTTTTCTATCCTGCTCATTAAACAATAATTTTTTCTGTTTTTTTATCAATTTATCTTCGCATCTCTTATCTTTGCATTAGTTGCATAAACA